>NZ_JAVDXX010000001.1:0-317550 GCF_031458175.1 Pseudoglutamicibacter albus
CGATGGGGTTGTTGCGGTGACGCCGGTGTTCACCGCGAGCATGTCGGGGCTGTTCAAGATGCTGTTTGATTCGCTCGATGTGGATTCGTTGCGGGGCGTGCCGGTGCTGGCGGCGGCGACGGCGGGGACGCCGCGGCATCAGCTGGTGATCGACCACGCGATGCGCCCGATGTTCGCCTACCTGCACGCCACAGTGGTCCCGACCGGTGTGTTCGCGGCGACCGAAGACTTCGGGACGGAAGCGGGGAAGGGCCTTGCCGGACGTATTGCGCAGGCAGCGGATGAGCTCACCCAAGCGATGCCGAGTTTCGGCAACACAGTTGCTGGTTTCACGGCAATGCAACAGCCAGCTGGGAAGCGCGGACGTCAACGGACATCCGGGAATGAGCTGACCCACGTGGTGGACTTCGCGACCCTGCTCGAGGGGCACGACGGTAACCCCAACGTCTAAGGCGTAACGGACGAACATCTAAGGCTTAACGACCGAGAGATTAACCTTCGGCACAAAAATTGTAGTTATTTCGCCAGACGGTGTGTGCCAGCCGGCGCCGGAAGGGTGGCGGCTGGGGCGGCCACCACGGCCGCTGGTGGCAGCGGTGCCGGAGGGCAGCGGTAGCGGAGGGCAGGGCGGCGCAACCGTGGGGGAGCGGGACGGGCGCACCGCAATGGAAACGGCCGCGAGAAATAACAGCACTAGTGATGCCGAAGGTTAAACCGTGCGGGCAGGGGCATCGAAATAGCAACACTGGTGTTGCCGAAGATGCAAATAGCAGCACTCACGTTGCTAAAGGTTATGTCAGTAGCTGCGCCGGGGGAACGTTATTTCAGCAATTACGTTGCCCAAGATTAAAACTGGGGACGTACAGTTGTGTTTCGTGAGCGAGAACCAAACCCCGAGCGAAAACAGCACCCCGAGCCAGAACAACAGCCCCGAAACACCTGAGCACGTCGTCGGTGTCGGCCCATGGGAAGGTCCCCACCCTAAAGGCGCCCACTGGGACCCCGAACTCCTCGCTCACGGCGACCGCCGCAACGTTCTCGACCAATACCGGTACTGGAAGCACGACGCGATCGTCGCCGACCTCAATTCTCGCCGCCACCCACTCCACATCGCCATCGAAAACTGGCAGCACGACTTCAATATCGGCACCGTGGTACGCAACGCCAACGCATTCAACGCGGCCGCCGTGCACATCGTAGGCCGCCGCCGCTGGAACCGCCGCGGCGCCATGGTCACCGACCGCTACATGACCGTCATGCACCACCCCACTGTTGAAGACTTCGTGACCTGGACCCGTCAAGAAAACATTCCGATCCTCGGGATCGACATCTTCCCCGACTCCGTCCAACTCGAAACCTACAGCCTCCCAGAACGATGCGTGCTCGTGTTCGGGCAAGAAGGACCCGGCCTCTCCGAAGAGATGCGCACCGCCGCGGTCGACACCCTCTCCATCGAACAATTCGGTTCAACCCGCTCCATCAACGCCGGAGTCGCCAGCGGTATCGCGATGCACGCCTGGATCCGCCAACACGTCTTCAACCAACATCCCTAACCGCCAACAACACCGCGGGTCGGTAGCATAGAGGAAGACGGCGGCACCGCCTACCAGCGGAACCGTTGCGTGCGCGCACGCTAGCCGGCACGCAAGACCACGCTGGCCTGCGCATCGCACGCCGAACCAGCCGCGCCAGCCCCTATATAGAAGGAGCCCACATGGGTGTTGCAACACCGGACCAGTACAACCAGATGCTCGACACCGCCAAAGCCGGCGGATTCGCTTACCCTGCGTTCAACGTGACCAGCTCCCAGACGGTTTCCGCGGCGCTCGCCGGTCTCGCGGAAGCAGGTTCTGACGGGATCCTGCAGATCTCCACCGGTGGCGCGCAGTACTTCTCCGGCTCCACCGTGAAGGACCGCATCGCAGGTTCCCTCGCTTTCGTCGCGTACGTGCGTGAGGTTGCGAAGAACTATCCGATCACCGTCGCGTTGCACACCGACCACGCGCCGCGTGAGCAGATCGATTCGTGGGTTATGCCGCTCATCGAAGCCTCCAAGGCAGAAGTTCAGGCCGGCCGTGACCCGCTGTTCAACTCCCACATGTGGGACGGCTCCGCTGAGACGCTGAGCGAAAACCTGCGCATCGCGCGTGAACTGCTCCCGTTGACCGCCTCGAATAAGCAGATCCTCGAAGTTGAGATCGGCGTTGTTGGTGGCGAAGAGGACGGCGTTGAAAACGAGATCAACGAGAAGCTCTACACAACCATCGAAGACGCCGCAGAAACTGTTGAAGCGCTCGGTTCTGGCGAATACGGCCGCTACATGACGGCGTTGACGTTCGGTAACGTCCACGGCGTTTATAAGCCGGGTAACGTCAAATTGCGCCCTGAGCTGTTGAAGGAAATCCAGGACGAAATCGGTAGCCGTCTGGGCAAGGATAAGCCGTTCGACCTCGTGTTCCACGGCGGATCCGGCTCCACCGAGCAGGAGATCGCTGACGCGGTGTCCTACGGCGTGATCAAGATGAACATCGACACCGACACCCAGTACGCGTTCACTCGCCCCGTGGTTGAGCACATGTTCCGCAACTACGATGGCGTGCTCAAGATCGACGGCGAGGTCGGCAACAAGAAACTGTATGACCCTCGCTCGTGGGGTGCCGTGGCAGAGAAGTCGATGGCGGCCCGCGTGGTTGAGGCGTGCCAGGACCTCGGTTCCGCCGGGAAGGCGATCAAGTAATGATCGGCCGTAACTTGCTGGGGATCCCGGAGACGCGGATCCCTGAAAACCCTGAGCTGGTTGCCCGCTACGATGCCGGCGATGAGGCCGAGGATTTGGTGCGTCAGTTCCCTGCCGAGCAGCTTCCGTGGGCTTTGCTCGCTGAGGATGCTGCCGCCGATGGCCGCGATATTGAGGCGTATGCGTTCGCCCGGGTGGGTTATCACCGTGGCTTGGATGCGTTGCGTCGCGCTGGCTGGAAGGGGCAAGGCCCGGTTCCTTATGAGCATGAACCGAATCGTGGTTTCTTGCGCTGCTTGTACCAGTTGAAGCTCGCTGCCGAGCGGATCGGTGAGGTGGACGAGGTTCAGCGTATCGGCGACTTCTTGCGGGATGCCGACCCCGAAGCGGAAGCGAAACTCGCGGCCAAATAGCCGCCTTTCTCACCTTCGGCACCGAAATTGCTGCAAATTTATGCGATGGCATTAATTTTTTTTACAGCAATTTCGGTGCCGAAGATGCTTAAACCAGGTGGGGCGGCGCCGTACAGCGCCGCCCCGCCGGCTACTGGCCCGGCCGCCCCGACCAAGTCGCGTCCTGCCCAGACCAAGCCGCTACCCGCCGCCCCGCTCAGCTCGCTAGTTCGCGAATGCGCTGATTCCGGTGAGCTTTTGACCGATGATGAGCGTGTGCACCTCGTCGGTGCCTTCATAGGTGCGCACTGATTCGAGGTTGTTCGCGTGGCGCAGCGGCGAATAGTCGAGCGTGATCCCGTTGCCGCCACACACGGTGCGGGCCTCGCGTGCGATCTCGATCGCGGTCTTGACGTTAGCGAGCTTCGCAACCGAAATCTGGTGGAACTCCAACGTCCCCTCATCCTTCGCCCGCCCCAACTGCAACGCCAGCAACTGGCCCTTATTCAGCTCGACCGTCATCCGGGCGAGCTTCTCCTGCGTCAACTGGAACGCCGCGAGCGGCCGCCCGAACTGTTCACGCTCCAACGCATACCCCAGCGCAGCCTCAATCGAATCCCTTGCGGCCCCCATCGCGCCCCACGCGATCCCGTACCTCGCCTCGTTCAGGCACGCGAGCGGGCCACTCAACCCCTGAGCGCCAGGCAGCAAAGCATCCGCGCCAACCCGCACCCCATCCAGGGTAATGTCGCACTGAAGTGAGGCGCGCATCGAAAGCTTCTGCGTGATCGGGGTCGCCACAAACCCATCGGAATCAGTCGGCACAATGAATCCGCGCACCATCGAGTCCACGCCCGGCTTCACGCGGGCCTCATCCAAAACGCCAGCGGCCGCGGCGTCCTCGTTGCTCACGTGCGCCCAAATCACTGCAACCTGCGCTAGGGATGCCAAACCGATCCATCGCTTAGCGCCATCCAGAACCCACTCGCCATCAACCCAGCGGGCACGGGTGAGCATCGAAACCGGATCAGACCCCGCGGTTGGCTCCGTCAACCCAAAGCAGCCGATCACCTCGCCCGCGGCCATTCGCGGTAGCCACTCCTGTTTCTGTTCTTCGGAGCCGTGCTTATAGATCGCGGACATCGCAAGCGAACCCTGCACCGAAACCACAGTGCGCAAACCAGAATCCCCGGCCTCTAGCTCCTGCATCGCAAGCCCGTACTCGACCGCGGACCTCCCCGCGCACCCGTAACCGTTCAAGTGCATCCCGAACAGGCCTTCCGCCGCCATCTTCGGCAACAACTCCACCGGAAGCGTAGCCGAATCGAACCACTCAGCAATGTTCGGCCGGATCTCGGCGTCCACAAAAGCTGCCACACGGTCGCGGGTTTCACGTTCGGTTTCACTCAGCATCCCGTCAATATTCATGAGGTCTGTCTGGTTGCGTGGCATGGGTTTCCTTCCGTGATGATGCTGATGCGGCACTTGCTGCGCCGCGGCGGTTGCGTTGATGGTTGGTTGCGTTGGTGGTCAGCGCACGATGCGCCCCACGCATGCGGTGCTGTTGCGTGGGTCACACCCTAGGTTCCATCTTGCCACCGGATGCCGTGCGGCCGAAAGCCGGGGCTGGCTGTGCGCGGGTGCGGCTCGCCGCGCCGGTCGCGCTCTGCCGCCCCCGCGCTCCGCCGCCGCGCTGACTGCCGCGCGCTCCACCGCCGCGCGGGCGACGGCTAGATTCTGGACAGCCTGGTTTCGCCCGTGATAGTCATGTGACTATGGTCACAGCAGATGCGGGTAGGGTGAGCGGCCCCTTGGAGGGCTTGGTTGTCGCGGATTTCACGCGGATTCTTGCGGGTCCGTACGCGACGATGCTGCTCGCTGACCTCGGCGCCACCGTCATCAAGGTTGAGTCTCCCAGTGGGGATGACACCCGTACGTGGCAGCCGCCGGCACGCGACGGGGAAGCGACCTACTACCTGGGCGTCAACCGCAATAAGCATGCGATCGCCCTGAACCTCAAAGACCCACAGGACCGCGAAACTGCCCACCGCATCGTGGCCAAGGCCGATGTTTTCATGGAGAACTTCCGCCCTGGCGGGCTCAAGCAGTTCGGTTTGGACCCGGAAAACGTCGGGGAGACGTACCCGCACGTAGTCCACGCGAGCATCACGGGTTTCGGCTCCCGCGGCGGCGCGGACATGCCCGGCTACGACCTGCTAGCTCAAGCGACCTCTGGGTTCATGTCTCTGACCGGGGAGCCGGATGGCGATCCGCAGCGCGGTGGCGTCGCGATCTTCGACATTATGGCTGGCCTTCACGTCGCCGTCGGCGTCCTCGCCGCCCTCCGCCAGCGCGAACAGACCGGCCGCGGCCAGCACATCGAAGTCAACCTGCTGAGTTCTGCGCTGTCCGGCCTCGCGAATCAAACCTCCGGCTTCGTCGGCGCGGGCGCGGTCCCGTTCCGGATGGGCAACGACCACCCGAGCCTCTTCCCGTACGGTCCGTTCATGTGCTCGGACCGGCACGTTGTGATTTGCGTTGGTAATGACCGCCAGTTCGCGCTCCTTGCCACAGCGCTCGGTGTGCCTGAGCTTGCGGACAACGAGGACTACGCGACGATGCCTGCCCGCAACCGCAACCGGGATGCGTTGCGGCCGCTGATCGAGCAGCAGCTCGCACGTGCCACGGCCGATGAGTGGGCCACACGACTGCGCGAGGTGGGGCTTCCGGCTTCGCCGATCCTCGGGGTCGATGAAGGTGTCGCTTTCGCTGAATCGCTGGGATTGGAGCCGGTCATGACGCCGGTGGGGAAGCCCGATGGGGTGCCTACGGTGCGCACGCCGTTGTGGCTTTCGGACGCGGAACCTGCGTATCGCAAGGAGCCGCCGGGTGTAGATGAGGACCGTGATGCAATCTTGGCGTGGCTCGAAGACTAACCGCCCCACTGACAAGCCGGCGCTCCACCGTACGCGGCAGGCCCGTAAAGCAGGGTTCGCGGCGTTCATCGGCACGACCATCGAATGGTATGACTTCTATACGTATTCGACAGCCGCCGCGCTGGTTTTAGGGCCGCTGTTCTTCCCTGGCGAGCTCGGGGTCCTGGCCTCGTTCGCAACGTTCTGGGCTGGCTTCCTCGCCCGCCCGATCGGCGGGGTGATCTTCGGCCACTGGGGCGACACGTTCGGCCGCAAGAGCGCCCTCATCACCACCCTTTTGCTCATGGGCGGGTGCACCACCGCGGTCGGTTTGCTCCCCACCTACGATGTGGCTGGCTGGTGGGCGCCCGCCGCCCTGGTCGTCTTGCGGCTGGTGCAAGGCATTGCGATGGGCGGGGAATGGGGTGGGGCCGTGGTGCTCGCCGCAGAGCACGCCCCAAGCAACCGCGGGATCCTGTACGCCGCCTTCGCCCAACAAGGCTCCCCGGCCGGTAACTTGTGCGCCTCCGGCATGTGGTTGCTCGTCGCGATGCTGCCGGATGACGCGTTCTTCACGTGGGGTTGGCGCGTTCCGTTCCTGATCTCTGCGGCACTCGTAGCGATCGGGTTGTGGATCAGGGTCTCGGTCGAAGAGTCCCCGGAGATGATGCGTGGGAACCTCCACCGCCACGACGTCGCCACCCTCGCAACCGGCAACATCCCCGCCGCTAACCCAGCTACTGCCAACAGCAACACCCCCGCCACCGGCAGCGGCCGCGCTCGCCGTGAGGCTCCCATCGTGACTTTGTTCCGTGAACATAAGGCGATGGTTTTGTGGGGTGTGGGCGCGAGTGTTTTGGCGACCACGGTCACGTATTTCAAGGCCACGCTCGCGTTGTCCTGGGCCACGGACGCTGGCTTGTTCACGCGGCAGGGTTTCCTCGCGATGGTTACGGCGGCTTTGGTGGTGCAGTTCTGTGTTCAGCCGTTGGGTGCGTTGCTGGTGCACCGCGCGAAGGAGAGGGGCCGGGTGCGGCGCGCGGTCGCCGGGATGCTGATCCCTGAGATCGTGTTGCTTCCGCTCATGTTCGTTCTGATCAGCACGGGCAACCCTGTGCTCGCAACCGCGGGGATTTTTGCGGTCACGATCCCGCACGCCCTGTATTTCTCAGCGCTCGCGGGCTTGCTCTCTGAGTCCTTCCCGCCCGAGGTCCGCTACACGGGTATTTCGCTGAGCTACCAGGTCGCTTCCTCGGTGTTCTCTGGTTCGGCACCGCTGGTGGGTTCCGCGATGATCACGATGGCCGGCGGGCACGTGTGGCCCGTTGCGGTGATGGGTTCACTATTTGCTGTGCTGACGTTGGTCTCCGCGCTCAAGCTGTGTGGGGGCCGGATTGATAGAATCAGCAAGTAAGGCCCTCATCGCGGGAAAGCACGCGCCACAAAGCCGGATTGCTTGCGGCATCGTGCCTTGAGATGGCGGGTTCGCTTGAAGCGGGCCCCGGTGATGGGGGTGTTTCCCTGCCAACGCACTAGAGCACGCACTAGGAGACAGTGCGCGAGGAGTAGATGCATGCCGGCCGTCGTTATTGTTGGCGCCCAGTGGGGCGATGAAGGCAAGGGCAAAGCAACCGACCTTCTTGGTGGTCGTGTTGATTACGTTGTGAAACCGAATGGCGGTAACAACGCGGGCCACACTGTTGTGGTGGGTGGTGAAAAGTATGAGCTCAAGCTCATCCCGGCCGGTATTTTGGCCCCGAATGTGATCCCTGTTCTGGGGAACGGTTGTGTTGTGAACCTTGAGGCCCTCTTCGAGGAGATCGACGCGCTTGAGGCTCGCGGCGCTGACACGTCCCGGCTGCGTGTTTCTGCGAACGCTCACTTGGTGGCCCCGTATCACCAGACACTCGATAAGGTCACCGAACGTTTCTTGGGTAAGCGCGCGATCGGCACCACCGGCCGCGGCATCGGCCCGACCTACATGGATAAGATCGGCCGCCTCGGCATCCGTGTCCAGGACATTTTCGACGAATCGATCCTGCGCCAGAAGATCGAGGGCTCACTGCGGCAGAAGAACGAACTCTTAGTCAAGGTCTATAACCGCCGTGCCGTGACAGTCGAAGAGGTTGTTGACTACTTCTTGAGCTTCGCTGACCGTTTGCGCCCGATGGTGATCGACGCTGAGCTGGAAGTCAACAAGGCGCTCGATGAGGGCAAGGTCGTGCTCATGGAGGGCGGGCAGGCCACCTTCTTGGATGTGGACCACGGGACCTACCCGTTCGTGACCTCATCGAACCCGACCGCCGGCGGCGCATCGGTGGGTGCGGGCATCGGCCCGACCCGCATCCAGCGCTCGATCGGCATCATCAAGGCCTACACCACCCGCGTGGGTGCTGGCCCGTTCCCGACCGAACTGTTCGACGATATGGGCGAGCGCCTACGCACTGTGGGTGGCGAGTTCGGCGTCAACACGGGCCGTCCGCGCCGCACCGGCTGGTATGACGCGGTTATGGCTCGCTACGCGTCCCGCGTCAACGGTTTCACCGACTACTTCTTGACCAAGCTTGACGTTCTGACGGGCATCGAGAAGATCCCGGTGTGCGTCGCCTACGACGTGGACGGGGTGCGCCACGACGAGGTCCCGATGACGCAGTCCGAGTTCCACCACGCCAAGCCGATCTATGAATACTTTGACGGCTGGACCGAAGACATCTCAGGGGCCCGGAGCCTCGATGACCTGCCGGAAAACGCCCGCAAATACGTTGAAGCGCTCGAAGCGATGTCGGGTTGCCGCTTCTCCGCGATCGGGGTGGGCCCGGACCGTGACGCGAGCATCGTGGTGCGGGATCTGATCGGCCCGGTTGAAGACAACTGAGCTCACTCATCCGGCCTTGAAAGAGACCGCTAGTAGCATCTGAAGCCAGCGTGCATAGAACCTTGTTTCTATGCACGCTGTGCTTTATCCGAAGGTGTGTAGAGTAGGGCTCACACCGCTTGTTGCAGACAGCAAGGAGAACGCGATGAAGATTTCCCTTGGCCAGTTCAGCCCGACCGCCGATGTCTTCGAAAACCTCGAAACGTTGGATAAGTTGGCGCGGCAGGCCGCCTCTGAGAAGGCGGACATGATCGTGTTCCCTGAGGAATCGATGCTTTCGCTGGTCCAGGCTGGCGATGATTTCGCTGGGCTTGTTGAGAAGGGGTGGGAGCGTTTCGCCCGCCAGGTCGGTTTGATTGCGGCGAGCCACAGCATCGCGGTTGTGGTGGGCGGCTATGAGCCGAACGAAACCGGCAAGCCGTACAACACGGTCCTTGCAGTGGATGCGAATGGCCAGGAGCTTGAGACGTACCGCAAGATCCACTTATATGACGCATTCACGTTCAAGGAATCGAACCGTATTTCTGCAGGCGACCCCAACCAGGTCGCTACGTTCACGTACGGGAACCTGACGTTCGGGATGATGACGTGCTACGACGTGCGTTTCCCCGAGCTCGCGCGCAACCTTGCGTTGGCTGGCGCTGATGTCCTGTTGGTTCCAGCGGCTTGGTATAAGGGCGAGAACAAGATCGACCACTGGCAGACGCTACTGAAGGCCCGCGCTGTGGAGAACACGGTATGGGTTGCGGCTGCCGGTACGGCCTCGAACCAGACGATCGGCTACTCGGTCATCCTGGATCCGCTGGCCCAGCCTGTCGCTTATCTTGAGGACGAGCCATTCGGTTTGGTCACAGGCAAAGTGGGCCGCAAGAAGGTCAAGAGCGTGCGAGAATACCTGCCGGTTCTTCAGAACCGCCGCGTAGGGGTCGAGGCGCCAAAGGCTTGATCGCTGACCGCGGGCTAGCCGCGGCAGGGCTAGCCAGCGCCGCTACATCCAGTCTTTCTTTTTGAAGACGATGAACAGGAACAGAGCGAATCCGAACATAGCCGCGAGCGCGAGCGGGTAGCCGTAGGTCCATTCGAGTTCGGGCATGTTGGTGAAGTTCATGCCGTAGATCGCACCGATGAGCGTGGGCGCAAAGATGATAGCCGCCCACCCGGAGATCTTCTTCATGTCTTCGTTTTGCCGTTGAGAGACGAGCGTCGCGTTGACCTGCAGGATCTGATTCAGCGCATCCCGTAGTTCGGCGATGTCGGGGATGATCTGGGAGAGATGATCAGAGACGTCATCGAGGTACATACGCAACTCGGTGTCGGTCCCGTAGCGGGTGGTTCCGATCAACAGGCGGCGGATCACGGTCGCTAACCCGTTGGACATTTGGCGCAGCTCGATGATCTCGCGCGACAAACGGTAAATACGCTCGGCAGCCGCCGGGTCACCCGAGAACACCTGGCGTTCAATCTCTTCTTTGTCAGTCTCGAGGCCACGCAGCACGGGGCCGTATCCGTCCACGACCGCATCGAGCACTGCATGCAGCACGGCTTCCGGGCCGTGCTTGAGTAGCTCGTTCTGTTCGCCGAAGCGGTGTTCGAGCCGGAAACCTTTCGCCTGCCAGGCTCGCACCGCGGCCTGATCCTGGCACAAAACCGCTACCTGGTTCCCTCGCATCAACAGGTTGAATTCGCCGAAGACGACCTCTTCGATGTCATCTTGATAGGCAACAGAGTGAGTCACGACGAATAGGGTGTCGCCTTGACGTTCGGCTTTAGCGCGCCGCGATGGGGCCTGCAGGTCCTCGAGCAGCAGCGGGTGAAGATCCCAGGCTTCTGCGAGGTCTTCAATCTGCTGATCAGTCGGCTTATCCATCGAGATCACGACGACCTGGTCAGGGTGTTCTTCCGAATACCTGCCAGCTGTTTCGATGGTGTGGCCGCCGGTGAGCGGAAACGCGCCTTCGTTATCGAATGAGACTGCGCGGATGTTGTCTTTCACCACGTGCGGGGTCGGCGGCGCAACGGGGGTTCGCTTATGACTGGCACGTCCCGAAACGAGGGGGAGGCCGAGTTTGGAGCGGATCTTGTTGCGAGCAGACATGCCTCTATTCTGGCACCAGTTCCGCCCGTTCCCGGCCACCGCGACGCGCAGGATATTCAACCCCGCGGCGCCGCGGTGAGACGGTCACGCGGTAGCCACCGCGCCGCGCAGGCGCCTCAAGCATCGGTGCGCGATCGTGCTGTGCAGCGACGCAACAGCAACCGTTATGCGCGCAGTTGGCGTTTGGAGGAGATGACTCCGGTGTCGAAGCCTGCAAGGTGGAGACCGCCGTGGAAGCGTGCGTGCTCGATTTTGACGCAACGGTTCATGACCGCGGCGAGCCCGCCGGCTTCAGCGATGCGCGCGGCTTCTTCGTTCCACAGGCCCAACTGTGCCCAGAACACCTTCGCGCCCACACGCACGGCGTCCTCAGCGACGCTCGGGAGGTCTTCGTTACGGCGGAATGCAACCACGATGTCGGGCGCTTCTGGCAGGTCATCGAGGCTCGGGTACACGGGCTCCCCGAGCAGCTCAGTGGCTCGCGGGTTGATGAAGTACAGCTTGTAGGGGGCGGAGGACTGCAGGTAGGTCGCCACGAAATACGCGGCACGCGCGGGGTTGGTGGAGGCGCCGACGATCGCGATGCTCTTGGCGGCACGCAGCAGGTTCAACCGTTGCGGGGCTGATGGGCCAACCCACGTGCTGTTGGCCTCTGTTGTGGTGGTTTCGTTGCTCATTACGCTTCCTCCCCGTTCGCAGCACCGTCACTAGCACCGTTCACGGCGGCTTCCAGGGCCTGGTCGAGGTCCCAGATGATGTCCTCAACATCCTCAAGGCCCACCGAAATACGGATCAGGTCTTCGCCGATCCCGCCGGCAATCAGCTGTTCTTTACTTAGCTGCTGATGCGTTGTGGATGCCGGATGCAACACGAGGGTCTTCGCGTCACCAATGTTGGCTAGGTGGCTGGCCAGCTGCAGGTTCGCGATGAACTCAGCCCCGACGTCGCGCCCACCCTTGAGACCAAAGCTGAACACGGAGCCCACGCCGTTCGGCAAGAGCTGCTTGCCGCGTTCGTGGTAGGCGTGGTCTTCCAGGCCGGCGTAGGAGACCCACTCGATGCGGTCATCGTTAGCCAGCCAACGCGCGACCTCACGGGCGTTGGCGATGTGCGCATCCATACGCTGCGGCAGGGTTTCGATGCCGATGAGCAACTGCCACGCGGACTGAGGGGCGAGCGATGCGCCGATGTCACGCAACTGTTCGTTGCGTAGCTTGGTGAGGAAACCGTACTCGCCGAAGTTGCCCCACCACGACAAGTCGCCGTAGGAAGGCACCGGTTCCGTCATGGACGGGAAGTTGCCGTTGCCCCAGTTGAAACGGCCTGATTCAACGACCACGCCGCCCAGGGTGGTTCCGTGGCCGCCCAGGAACTTGGTCGCCGAGTGGATCACGATGTCCGCGCCGTGTTCCAGCGGACGGAAAATATATGGCGGGGTCAGGGTCGAATCCACAACCAGTGGGATCCCGTGTTCGTGGGCGAGAGCGCCGAGACCTTCGATGTCGGTGATCACACCGGACGGGTTGGCGACCACCTCGGTGTAGAGGACCTTGGTGTTCGGTTGGATCGCGGCCGCGAAGTCCTCGACCTCGGTTGAGTCGATGAACGTGGTCTCCACGCCGAATCGGCGCAGCGTGACATCCAGCTGCGTCACGGTCCCGCCATAGAGCTTCGAGGAAGCGACCACGTGATCGCCCGCCTGGCATAGCGCGGCGAACGTGATGAACTCAGCGGCCATACCCGAAGACGTCGCGACCGCGCCGATACCGCCCTCAAGGGACGCGACGCGTTCCTCGAACGCCGCAACCGTAGGGTTAGCGATACGCGAATACACGTTCCCGTACTTCTGCAGCGCGAACAGCGTTGCCGCATCGTCCGCGTTTTCAAACACGAAAGACGTCGTGTTATACAGCGGGACGGCACGCGAACCGTGCTCCGAATCAGGGGTGGCACCCGCATGCAGGGCACGGGTACGGAAACCGAATTGACGGTCGGCAGAAGACATGGAACTCCTTCAACTCCATCGATCCCGGCATGAGCACCATTCGCTGCAGCGGTGGTGCTGCGTCGATGGTTGCTGCGGCGTCACAGGGCCAGGTCCCTCGACCGCTCTAGATGGTCAGCCACCATTATGCGCACTCGACTCGAGCCAGGGCAAACGCATGTGACGTACTAAGGCGCGCCGGGAACAGTGCGGCCGGCATAAGCTGGGGATATGAGCACCAGCCCTCACCACGTCCCGTCTCTCGCTTTGGTCCGCCACGGGCAAACAGACTGGAATAAAGAACGCCGCTTCCAAGGAAGCGCGGACGTCCCCCTCAACGCGACCGGCATCGAACAAGCCCGCGCCGCGGCGGAAACCCTGGCGGCTGACGCGACATCACGATGGGGTAGCCCGTGGGACGTCATTCTCACCTCCCCGCAGCTCAGGGCACGCGAAACCGCCGAGATCATCGCTGAACACCTCGGACTTGAGGCGCCGCGCGTCATCGCCGGGCTCAAAGAACGCTCCTACGGCCCCTACGAAGGTCGTGCCTACGTCGACATCGACCAAGACACCTTCACCTACCTCTTCCCGGCGCACCTCCCCAACGTCGAAGAGGTCGAAGCCCGCGGTAAAGAGCTCGGGATCCTCGAAGGAGTCGAAAGCTCCAAAGACGCCGGCCGCCGTAGTGCTACAGCGCTCGCCGAAGCACTCCAGCGCAACCCGGGCAAGCGGATCATCGCCGTATCCCACGGCTCAACCACTCGCTGCCTGCTCAACACCTTGGACGAGTGGAACATCAGCAACCCGGGCTTGCGCAACTGCGACATCCGCTACCTCACCCCAGCCCAAGAAGCGCACCTGCACCACATCCGCAGCGCACTTTCCTAACCCGGCGCTGCATCACAGCCACCCACTACACTGACTGTGACGCCGTTCACGGACACCAGCTAAGCCAAGGACACCCATGATGAGCACCGCCAGTACATCAGCGAGAAACACGTCAACACCGGGGCAACAGCTTCCGGCGGTACATCCGGCGGCGCAAGAACCGATCCCGGCGGAACTCAACGGGCACATCGTCCGGTTGCGCCGCTATCTGCACGCGAATCCCGAGCTGGACCGGCACCTACCCACCACTCAGGCGGCGGTGCTGGATGCGCTCGAGGGAACCGAGGGGATCGAGCTGCACACCGGGAAGGCGCAGTCCTCTGTGACCGCTGTTCTGCGTGGTGCTGCTCCGCTACCTGAAGGTACGCGCCGCCCCGTAGTCCTGTTGCGTGGAGACATGGACGCGCTACCGGTCACCGAAGAAACCGGGCTTGAATATTCGCCCACCGAAACCGGGAAGATGCATGCGTGCGGCCACGACATGCACACCGCCGGCCTGGTGGGCGCGCTGCTGTATCTCGCACAGCGCCGCGATGAACTCACCGCCGATGTTGTGGGCATGTTTCAGCCTGCCGAAGAAACCGCTGGCGGCGCGAAAATCATAATCGAAGAAGGCCTTCTCGAAGCCGCAGGCCAGCCGGTCGACGAAGCGTACGCGATCCACGTGTACGCCGACCGCTACCCGCACGCAACGTTCGTCTCCAAACCGGGAACCATACAGTCCGGATGTGACGACCTCGTCATCACCGTCCACGGCCAAGGCGGCCACGGATCCGCCCCGCACCAAGCCGCGGACCCGGTGCCAGTCGCGGCAGAGATCGTGCTCGGCCTACAGACCATGGTGACTCGCCAATTCGACCCGTTTGACCCCGTCGTGGTGACCGTCGGCTCGATCAAGGCGGGCTCTGCGCCGAACATCATCCCGTCCACCGCAACCATCCAGGTCACGCTGCGTTCCTTCAGCCCGGCGTCACGTGAAAAGCTCGTGCCGGCCGTGCAGCGCGTCGCCAAAGGCATCGCGGAAGCACACGGGATGAGTGCAAGCTACAGGGTCGAATGTGACTTCCCTGTAACCGTGAACTCGGCCGAACACGTGGACTACGTGGCCGACACCGTGCGGGACCTGTTCGGGGATACCGCCTACCGAGAGCTGCCGCGCACCGAAGCCGGTTCAGAAGACTTCTCCGAAGTGCTCCAGCGCGTACCGGGCGCCTACATTTTCCTCGGTGCCGTCCCGGAAGGTGAAGACCCCACGAAAGTTGCGGGCAACCACTCGCCACACGCGATCTTCGACGATCGCGTGCTGGGCCGTAGCGTGCGGCTTTTCGCGGAACTTGCGCTACGCCGCGGGCCTCTCGCACATTAACGATCAGCCCGCAACGACAAGCCGGCGGCGGCTACGCGTGTCAGTAGTGGTAGGTGTCCGATGGCGCAGGGGCCGGGTCGGATGCCTTGCGCCATTGCACGTTGTAGGCCTTCGCAAGGGCGAGGATCTTGTTCGCGCGGGAGAGGCGCGGCAGGTCGGAGCCGTTGCGGATCTCTCCGCCGGCTTCCTCGAATTCTGTGAGGAACTCGTGTGCCCACGCGACGTCCTCGCTGGAAGGGGAGAGGCCTTCGTTGACGGTTGCGGTCTGTTCTGGAACTAGGCACAGTTTGCCGGTCATACCGAACTCGCTCGTGACCGCGGCGGCTTCGGCGAGTTTGACGCCCGTGGTACCCACGGTCGGGCCGTCGATCGCGCCCGGCAGGCCTGTTGCGCGGGATGCGATCGTGAACTGTGAGCGGGCATAAGCCAACGCCATCGGGCCGTCCCCCATCCCGGTGTCGCGGCGGAAGTCACCGATACCGAACGCCAAACGGTAGGTTCCCTTCGCCGCGGCGATCGAATCGATGCGCTGCAAACCGCGCGCGGTCTCAACGAGTGCAATCACGGGAATCCCAGGCAAGCGGCGTGCGGTCTCGTTGACGTGGTCGGTGGATTCGACCATCGCAAGGATCACACCGGCCAAACCACCCTCAGCCACAGGCCCACCCACAGCGGAAGGCAACGCGGCAGCTAAAGCCTCAACGTCGTCTTCCCAATACTTGGTCGCATAACCGTTCATACGAACCCACGCGGTGTGGCCGCTAGTCATCCACTCAACCGCGGCTTCACGGGCAGCAACCTTGTCTTTCGGCGCCACCGCATCTTCGATATCCAAAACCACCACATCGGCGGCGGAATCCTCGGCTTCAGCGAAACGGTCAGGATGCGCCGCGTTCGTCAAAAGCCACGAACGCGCAAGGTCTGGGCCGATCTTCTGACCGGCCGCCGTAGGGATCTGTGCAGGGTAAAACGTAGGAGCCATGACCACACGTTACTGACTCTGGCGGCGCTTGAGCCACGTTGTGACAACATATATCACCGAAATCAGGGCGATCCACACGGCACCCGCGATGAGTGAGACGCGCGTGTTCGGGAACCACGCCATCAACACGATCACCAGAACCAGGAAGGAACCCGCGAAGATCGGGGTGATGGGCCACAACGGCACCGGGAACTCAAGCCCTTCCTTAGGCACGCCTTCGCGGCGTAGTTTGATGCGCATCGCGGTGTGGGACAGCAAAACCATGCACCACAGCCACGTGATCGCAAACGCACCGACCGAGGCAACCACGGCGAATGCGGACTCCGGCATCAGGAAGTTCAACACCACACCCACCGTGAGCGCGCACATCATGAGCAGTGCCGCAGCCCACGGCACGCCCTTGCCCGTGGTCCGGGTGAACGCGCGTGGGGATTGCCCCAGGTGTGCCATCCCGAACAGCATGCGGCCGGCACCGTACGAGTTCGCGTTGATCGCAGAGATCGCGGCCGTGAGCACCACGATATTCAAAATATGTTGCGCCGCCGGGATTCCTAGCGTCGCGAAAATCTGGACGAACGGGGAAGTGTCCGAGCTCATGTGGTTCCACGGAACCAGCGTCATGATCACACCCAAAGCCAGAACATAGAACAGCAGGATGCGGATCGGAACCGAGTTCACGGCGCGCGGGATCGCGGTGTGCGGATCGTTAGCCTCGCCCGCGGTCACGGCGATGGTCTCGATGCCACCGAAGCTGAACACGACCATCGTCAAGCACGCCAGAATGCCCATCCAGCCGTTAGGTGCCAAGCCGCCGTGATCGAAAAGATTATGAAGGCCCGGGGTCGCCTCACCCGGCACGCTCATACCGAAAATCAGGATCGCGATGCCGCCGAGGATCATCGCGATTACGGCGCCGACCTTGATGATCGACATCCAGAACTCCATCTCACCGAATACCTTGACATGCCGGGTGTTGATGCCCGCGATGAGCAAAACGACCGCTGCCGCCCAGACCCACTGCGGCGCGTTAGGGAACCATAACCCCATATACACGGACACCGCGGTCACGTCCGCGATCGAGACGACGAGCATGCAGAACACGTACGTCCAGCCGGTCGTGAACCCCAGGTAGCGGCCCAGATAGCGGGTCGCGTAGTCAGAGAACGCGCCAGCAACCGGGTTGCGCACCGCCATCTCACCCAGTGAACGCATCACGATGAACACCGCGGCACCGGCCACGATGTAGGCGAGCAGAACGATGGGTCCGGCTGCCTTGATCGCATCCGCTGACCCATAGAAAAGCCCGGTCCCGATTGCCGAACCCAGCGCCATGAACTGGATGTGGCGCCCGGTCAAGCCTTTATCGAGGGACTCCTTCTCAACCCGGGGCGAGGCGTCGGCGCTGGAACCCGTGCCGCTACTGGAACCCGTGCCGCTGCCGGAAGCCGTGTCTTTGCTAGAACGCATGCATCGAGACTAGGACGATGCGTGACCCAATGCACATTCGCGATAAGGCTTGGGCGAGCCGGCCGCCTAAGCCTGGACGAACTGACTTCAAATCAACTCAAAGTACGCATTTTCTCTTGCGGGCACGGCCTCCTGCTGTAGCCGCGGGTAAGTTCCCCGGTTGGTACGGCCTAGCTGCGGATACAGCTAGCCGCGGGCGGCGGCGAGCACGTCCGGGATGCATTCTTCGTTGCGCAGGCTCGTGGTGTCGCCGAGTGTTTCGCCGGTGTAGGCCTGGGTGAGGATGCGGCGCATGATCTTGCCGGAGCGGGTTTTCGGTACGTCGGGCACGAGGATGATGCGGGCCGGTTTCGCGATGGGCCCGATCTCCTTGGTCACGGTGGCGCGTAGCCGCTGCGCGAACTCGGCGACGGCCTCCTCGCTCGCGTCAGCGCCGAGCAGGGCCTGATCGCCGGGGACCACGAACGCAACCGCGGCGTGGCCGGTCTTCGCATCAGGTACCGGGCATACGCCGGCTTCCACAACGCCCGGGTCGGTCACGAGCGCAGACTCGATTTCGATGGTTGAGAGCCTGTGGCCCGAAATGTTGATGACGTCATCGGTACGGCCGAGGATCCAGGTGTCGCCGTCGGCATCGACTTTCGCGCCGTCGCCTGCGCTGAACCAACCGTATGTGGCGTAGGCCTTCCAATAAGAGGTGTACCAGCGTTCCGGGTTGCCCCACACGGTGCGCGCCATCGAGGGCGGGAACTGGGTGAGCACGATGTTGCCTTGGGTTCCAGCCGGTGTCGGGTTGCCCTCGTCGTCGACAACCGCGGTCGCTACCCCTGGCATGTCGCGGCCTACGCTGCCGGGCTTGACGGTGGTTGCCCCGGGTAGGGGAGTGAGGATGGTGGAGCCAGTTTCTGACTGCCACCAGGTATCGACCATGCTGATGCCGCGCTCGGGTTCCCCGGTTTCGGGGTTGGCGGGCTGGTAGGTGTCGCGGCCGATCTGTTCGCGTAGCCACCGCGCTGCTTCAGGGTTGACGGCTTCACCTACGGTTCCGCCGAGGCGGATGCTCGAGAGATCGTATTCGTCGGGGATCCCTTCAGGGAACCAGCCCATGAGCGAACGCACGAGCGTTGGCGCGGTGTAGTAGGAGGTCACACCATAACGCTGGATGACTTCGAAGTGCCGGCCCGGGTGCGGGGCGTTGGGTACGCCTTCGTAGATGACTTGGGTCGCGCCGGCCCCGAGCGGCCCATAGATCTCGTAGGTGTGGGCGGTGACCCACGCGAGATCTGCAGTGCACCAATGCACATCGCCCGCGCGTTGAGCTGGGTCCGGGTGGGCGAAAATCTGGTTATAGGTCGCTACAGCACCGGTGAGGTAGCCGCCGGTCGTGTGCACCAGGCCCTTCGGTTTCCCGGTGGTCCCGGAGGTGTACATGATGAACAGCGGATTTTCCGCATCGAACGCTTCCGGTGTGTGCTGCCGTGGCTGGCGGGGCACAATCTGGTCCCACCAGATGTCACGGCCTTCGGTCCACGGGATGTCGCGGTGGCCGGTGCGGTCGATCACGAGCACATGCTCGAGCTGGTTCTCCCCGGATGCGGCCTCGTCCGCGATGTCCTTGACGGGCACGGCCTTGCCGCGGCGGTACTGGCCGTCGCTGGTGACCAGCAGCTTGGCGCGGGTGTCTTCAACACGGAAACGCAACGCTTCTGCGCTGAATCCGCCGAAAACAAGCGAGTGGATCGCGCCGATGCGTGCGCAAGCCAGCGTGATGATGATCGTCTCAACGAGCACCGGAAGATAGATCACGACGCGGTCGCCGCGGGCGATGCCCAGTTCCGTGAGCGCGTGGGCGGCTTGCGAGATTTCCTCGGTGAGTTCGCGGTAGGTGACGGTGCGACGGTCGCCGGGTTCACCTTCGAAGTAGAGCGCTACTTTGTCCCCGTTGCCTGCCGCTACGTGGCGGTCTGCGCAGTTGACAGCGGCGTTGAGCGTGCCTCCCGCGAACCAGGTTTGCTGCAGACCTTCCTGAGTTTCAGGGTTAGGCGGGGTTAGCGTGTGCACCGTATCCCACGGGGTCTCCCACGTGAGCTGGGCGGCCTGTTTGGCCCAGTACGCGCTGTGCTCTTCATCGCTAAGCAGCGCGTCATCGCTAGGCTGCGCGCTGCTGAGGTTTGCGTTGCTGAGCTGAGCCTGGGCGGCCTGGTGCGCGGGTGCGGACGTTGCGGTCATGCGTTGTCACTCCATCGATCCTGGCGTGAGCACCATGCCCGGTAAAAACCCGGGGTGGTTGCTGCGGCGTCATCGAGCCAGATCTCTCAGCCGCTCTGGATGGTTGTGCTGTCCATAGTGGGTGACGAAGGTGGTTGCACGCAAATCGGGTCAGCGTGTGTGTCATGTTGCTCAACACGCGCCACGCTTGAGGTAGCTGGCGTCTGATGCGGCGGGCGATCACCCCACCCATGATCCCGTTGATGATCAGCGCGATGATATCGACGGTAAAGAACACTTCTGGCCGCGCAAATTCCACGTCGCTGTAGCCCTTTCACCTGCAGAAACCCGTGTTATGGCATGGGGTAATACTTTCGCAGGTGTAGCCGCCGATGCGTGCCGTCATTCTTTGTCATCGGTCACGAGCGATTTGCGTGATGCCCATGGTGTGCCTCTATGCTGAATCCGTATCCATCCAGAGCGGCCGAGAGATCTGGCTCGATGACGCCGCAGCAACCATCCTGAAGGGTTCCGTAGCAGGAATCGTGAGGGAAAGGTGCTCCCGCCAGAAGACGATGGCGCAGCGTTTGAGGGCTGCGGGAAAGGGTTAACATGTCGTCTGAAAAACCGATTCTTCTCAACGCTTTCGCGATGAACACGATTGGCCACCAGTCCCCGGGTTTGTGGAAGCATCCGGAAGATACCTCGCGGGATTACAACAAGCTTTCGCACTGGGTTGAGCTTGCCAGGATCCTGGAGGAGGGCCGTTTTTCCGCCCTGTTTTTGGCGGACGTGATGGGTGTGTATGACGCCTATGCGAACTCCCCGGAGACCGCGTTGCGTTCCGGTGCGCAGATCCCGTTGGCTGACCCTGCAGTGATCGTGGCGGGGATGGCTGCGGCGACGAAGAACCTCGGTTTCGGTGTCACGGCGGGCACGGCATATGAGCATCCGGTGGGGCTTGCGCGCCGCATGGCGACCCTGGACCACATCACCGGCGGTCGAGTCGGCTGGAACGTTGTGACCGGCTACCTCGAGTCCGCGGCGAAGAACTTTGGCCAGACCCGCCAGATGGAGCACGACGAACGCTACGATCACGCGGATGAATATCTCGAGGTCGTGTATAAGCTGCTTGAGGGTTCGTGGGAGGACGATGCGGTTGTAGCTGACCGCGAATCTGGTTTGTTTGTTGACCCGGCTAAGGTGCACCCGATTGAACACGAGGGCAAGTGGTTCAACGTTCCAGGTATTGCGATCACGGAGCCTTCCCGTCAACGCACCCCGGTGATCTTCCAGGCTGGCGCGTCTTCGCGCGGTATGGCTTTCGCGGGGAAGCATGCTGAGGCTGTGTTCGTTTCGCAGGCAACCAAGGAAGGCCTCGCGAAGACCGTGAAGAAAATCCGCGAAGCAACCGTGGCGGCGGGCCGTAACGCTGATGACGTCAAGATTTTCGCGATGATCACCCCGGTCGTTGGCAAGACGAACGAGGAAGCGTGGGAGAAATTCCGCGAATACCAGTCTTATGCCGATGAACAGGGAGCGTTGGCGTTGCTCGCAGGCTGGACGGGCATCGACTTGTCCGAATACCCGCTTGATGCGGTGATCGGTGAAGACGTGGAGTCCAACGCGATCCAGTCCGCGGTGAACATGTTCCAGGCGGCTTCAGGTGATTCTGATAAGCCGTGGAACGTGGGCCAGTTGGCGCGCTACATCGGCGTGGGTGGTTTCGGTCCGGTTGCCGTGGGCACCGGCCGTGAAGTTGCCGAACAGTTCCATGAATGGGTGCGTGACACCGGGGTGGATGGCTTCAACGTCGCCTACGCGGTCAAGCCTGGCACGTTCCGTGACGTGGTGGACTATGTGATTCCAGAACTCGAAGCGCTCGGCGTGTACCCGAGCGCTGAGGAAGCCGCCGACGCCACAGTTGCGTGGGATGCCGACCGCCCAGTGGAGGACCAGACGGGTTCCTCCTTGCGCCACGCACTGTTTGGTCGCGGCGACCGGCTGCCGGAGAACCATCCGGGCGCGGCTGTGCGCCGCTAGGTTGCCACGCTGGCGGGCAGGAGACAGCGCCCGCTAGCCGGGGCAGGCCGTACATTTCACGGCCGCGAATACGACATGGCTGTGGGCGCCAGGATGAACCTGGCGCCCACAGCCATCTCTTGTTATCGAAGGTGCCTGCTAGCGGTGTGCTGTAGCCGTACGGCACACCGCTAGCAACAGGCGTTAGCCGAAGTGGCGTTGCATGGTTGTGCCCCAGCCTTCGCGGATTTCGTCGAGGGTTGCACAGAACTCGCCTTGAACTTCGATCGCGTGCGAGGAAGCGTCCACGACACCCAGGCGGACGTGGGCGAAGCCGCGTGCCGCGGCCATCGCGGTGAAACGTTCCTCCTCGGAACGCGGCAGGCACACCAGCGCGCGGGCCTGCGATTCTGAGAACAGAGCGGTGAAAGCGTCAATGCCGTCACGCTGTTTGAGCTCATCCAGGTTCACGCGCACACCGACGCCGTAGCGCATCGACATCTCGACCAGCCCGGCTGCGAGGCCGCCTTCGGAGAGGTCGTGGGCGGCATCGAACATGCCGTCGCGGGAACCAGAGACCAGAAGCTGGCCCAGGGTGCGTTCCGCATCGAGGTCGACCTTCGGCGGGATACCGCCGAGGTGGTCACGCATCGCGGCGAGCTCGGAGCCATCCAGCTCATCGCGGGTCACACCAAGCAAGTAGACCGCGTTGCCGTCGTGCTCTTCACGCCAACCCGAAACCGTGCGCGCGGTGACGTCATCGAAGCGACCCATCACGCCCACAACCGGGGTCGGGTGGATCGGGGTCTCGCCGGTCTGGTTGTAGAGCGAAACGTTACCGCCGGTCACCGGAACCTGGAGTGCAAGGCAGGCATCCGAAAGCCCCTCGATCGCCTGGACCAGCTGCCACATCACATTCGGGTCCTCAGGGGAACCGAAGTTCAAGCAGTCAGTCACAGCCATCGGGGTAGCGCCGGAGGTCGCGACGTTGCGGTACGCCTCGGCCAAAGCCAGCTGAGCGCCAGCGTAGGGGTCGAGGTAGGCGTAACGGCCGTTCGCATCCGTCGCGAAACCGACACCCATACCGGTGTTCTCGTCGACGCGGATCACGCCGGCGTCGTCAGGGGAAGCCAACGCTGTGTTGCCTCCAACGTTGGAATCGAACTGCTGGGTGACCCACGTCTTATCGCACAGGTTAGGCCGCGCCATGAGCTCCAGCATCGCCTGCTTGAGGTCCTCGCCCTGCTCCGGCAGGTTCTTAGCGGCCTCGGAGCCGCGGAACGAGTCAGCCTGCAACGCATCCTGGTAGTCAGGGCGGGCGTATGGGCGGTCGTATTCAGGTCCCTCTTCAGCGGCGGTCTGCGGATCGATGTCCACAATGACCTCGCCGTTCCACGTGATGATCAGACGGGGATCCTCGGTGATCTCACCGATCCAGGAGTATTCGACACCGTAGTGCTCCAGGACCTTCTCGAACGCCTCAGCGTTCTCAGGGGTTACCACGGCCATCATGCGTTCCTGAGATTCGGACATCAGGATTTCGGATGGGTTGAGGCTCGGATCACGCAACAGCACGTCCCTGAGCTCAACGTTCATGCCCACGCCACCGTTGGAGGCGAGCTCGCTGGTCGCACACGAAATACCGGCCGCGCCGAGGTCCTGGATCGCCACAACAAGCTCGTCACGGAATAAGTCGAGGCAGCATTCGATCAGGACCTTCTCAGCGAACGGGTCACCCACCTGGACCGCTGGGCGCTTGGATGGCTTGTCTTCCTCGAAGGACGCCGAAGCCAGAACGGAGGTTCCGCCGATGCCGTCGCCGCCGGTGCGCGCACCGAACAGGACCACACGGTTGCCTTCGCCTTTCGCGTTGGCGAGGTGGATGTCCTCGTGACGCATCACGCCCACAGCGAGTGCGTTGACGAGCGGATTGCCCTGATAGACGGGATCAAACACGGTTTCGCCGCCGATGTTCGGCAGACCAAGCGAGTTACCGTAGCCGCCGATGCCCGCGACAGCCCCGTGCACCACGCGGGCAGTGTCCGGATGATCGATCGCGCCGAAACGCAGCGGGTCCATGACCGCTACAGGGCGGGCACCCATCGAGATGATGTCGCGGACGATACCGCCGATGCCGGTTGCGGCACCCTGATACGGCTCAACATAGGAAGGTGAGTTGTGGGATTCGATCTTGAACGTCACAGCCCAGCCGTCACCGAGGTCGGTCACGCCAGCGTTCTGGCCCATACCAACCAGAGTGTGCTTCTTCATCTCATCGTCAACCTTCTTACCGAAGGAGCGGAGGTGAATCTTGGAGGACTTATAGGAGGCGTGCTCGGACCACATCACGGAATAGATCGCGAGCTCGGAATCCGTGGGGCGGCGGCCCAGGATCTTCTTGATGTCCTCGTATTCGTTTTCCTTCAGCCCCAGTTCAGCCCACGGCTGCTCAACGTCTGGGGTGGATTCGGCATCAGCGACGGTATCAAGGGTGAAATCTTGGGTGGTCACTTGGCGTCCTCCACAAAGTTGCTGATCAAGGAAGTGAACACGGTCAGGCCGTCACGGCCGCGGCCATCGTCTGGTCCGAAGCCCAGCTCGACTGCGTGCTCTGGGTGAGGCATCAGACCAACCACGTTCCCGGCCTCGTTCGTGATGCCGGCGATGCCGCGGCGGGAACCGTTCGGGTTCCAGCCCTCGTAACGGAACACCACGCGGCCCTCGGCTTCGAGCATGTCGAGGGTCGCCTCGTCTGCGACGTACTGGCCGTCCTGGTTCTTCAACGGATAGACCACGCTCTGGTTCTTCTCATACAGGCGGGTCCACTTGGTTTCGTTGTTCTCAATCGTCAACGGCTGATCGCGGCGAATGAACTTGAGGTGATCGTTCTTGATCATCGAACCGGGAAGCAGGTGCGCTTCGGTGAGGATCTGGAAACCGTTACAGATACCCAGTACCGGCAGCTTCTCATCCGAGTTCGCGGCAGCGATGATGCTGTCCATCACGGGCGCGAAACGAGCGATGGCGCCCGGGCGCAGGTAGTCGCCGTAGGAGAAACCGCCAGCGATTACAACAGCCTGAACATCCTTCAGATCAGCGTCGGCGTGCCACAGGTTCACCGGCCCGCCGCCAGCCAAACGCACCGCACGGCACGCATCGCGGTCATCAAGGGTTCCGGGGAACGTGACAACACCGATCTTGACACCCGAATCCGGGTAGGTGTCCACGGAATTATCAACCAAGAAAGGGAAATCAGTGGTGCGCGGCATTACTGACCGTCCTCAACCACAGCCACGTTGACAACGTCTTCGATGACCGGGTTGGACAGCAGGGTCTCAGCGGCTTCGCGAGCTGCTGCCAAAGTATCTTCTGTCACTTCACCGTCCACGGTCAGTTCAAAACGCTTGCCCTGACGGACTTCGCTGAACTGGGTGAAACCGAGGCGAGGGAACGCACCGAGAATAGCTTTACCCTGCGGGTCCAGAATCTCGGGCTTGGGCATGACGTCAACGACGATCCGGGCCATGATGTGGGATCTCCTGAGATGGCAGTTTCTTGCCGCGAGCACACAGAAATGGTGCTTGCGCACTTGCCTCTCTATCTTATCCGTTTAGGAACACGCGTGGGGTGGGCTCCCGCTAGATGATGCCTTGGTTGAGCATCGCGGTTGCGACACGGCTGAAACCGGCTACGTTCGCGCCGAAAACATAGTCGCCGTCGCGACCGTACTTATCCGCTGATTCGAGGCAGGTTTCGTGGATGTCTTCCATGATCTCGGTGAGACGCTGGACCGTGTAGTCGAACGTCCAAGAGTCACGGGAGGCGTTCTGCTGCATCTCAAGCGCGGAGGTCGCAACGCCGCCGGCGTTCGCGGCCTTACCTGGGCCGAAGAGCACCTTCGCGTCACGGAAAGCCGCCACCGCATCGGGGGTTGACGGCATGTTCGCGCCCTCGGAAACCGCTTTGACACCGTTACGGATCAGGGTGTGGGCGTCACGGCCGTTGAGCTCGTTCTGGGTTGCGCACGGCAAGGCGACGTCGGTTGGCAGGTCCCAGATGGAGCCGTCAGTGACAACGCGGGCGCCGTTGCCGCGGCGTTCGGCGTAATCAGAGATGCGGCCGCGCTCCACTTCCTTGACCTGCTTGATCAGGTCAACATCGATCCCGTTCGGGTCATAAACATAACCCGAGGAATCCGAGCATGCCTGCACGGTGGCACCCAGCATCTGGGACTTCTGCATCGCATAGATCGCGACGTTACCGGAACCGGACACGGTCACTTTCGCGCCGTCGAAAGATTCACCACGGGTTTTCAGCATGGACTCCGCGAAGATCACGGCACCGTAGCCGGTCGCTTCCGTGCGGGCGCGAGACCCACCCCACAGCAACGCCTTACCGGTCAGGACACCGGACTCATAAGCGTTAGTCATGCGGCGGTACTGGCCGAACATGTAGCCGATTTCGCGGGCACCCACACCGATGTCACCAGCCGGGACGTCAGTGTACTGTCCGATGTGGGAAGCCAGCTCAGTCATAAACGACTGGCAGAAACGCATGACCTCCGCATCGGACTTCCCGTGCGGATCAAAGTCAGAGCCACCCTTACCGCCGCCGATAGGCATACCGGTCAGTGAGTTCTTGAAGATCTGCTCGAAGCCCAAGAACTTGATGATGCCGATGTTCACCGAAGGGTGGAAACGCAAACCACCCTTATACGGGCCAAGTGCCGAGTTGTATTGCACACGGAAGCCACGGTTGATCTGCACCTGGCCGTTGTCATCAACCCACGGCACACGGAAGATGATCTGACGCTCCGGCTCACACAACCGCTGCATGATCCCGTACTCCATGAGCTCGGGGTGCTGTTTGACGACTGGGCCGAGGGAATCGAAAACCTCTGCAACTGCTTGGTGGAACTCTGGTTCGCCAGGGTTGCGGCGAAGTACGTCAGCGTATGCATCCTCTAGCTGTGGTTCCACAGTTCCTCCTGAAATCGTGTTGCGGCTTCCCAGTCTAGAAAAATTTGTGCGCTCGCCGGTTTTTTATTTCTTAACGTCTGGGAATGTGAAGGCTCAGGACAAACCGTCTGGAAATCGTGTATAGGGCTGCGGTGAGGCGTCGGTTTCTGGCTCGGTTCTGGTGCTGTTTCGCGGCTCAGATTGTCCCGTGTTCTCTTCCGCGGTTTGTCCAGGGTGCGCAACTTGTGGGTGGCGGATTCCGGGGTGGGTTTTCGGGATGGATCCGAACAGCATCCAGCCGGATGCGATGAGGCTGAGCGCGAAGAGCGGGTAGCTCAGCAGGATGTGGGCCACCGAGAGCCCGATGACGTGGCCGGTAGCCCAGAAGTAGCCGAGCACGATGACGCGGACACCGTATTGGGCGACCCAGAACCATGATGCGCGGTTGTAGGCGCGTAGGATCACGGGGTCCTTACGCCACGTGGTTTTGGTTCCGAGCAGTGCCCCGAGCACGATCCCAAGGAACGGCCAACGGACCATGATGGAGGCTATCCAGGCCAGCATCGAGGCCGCGTTGGAAAGCAGCCGCAACAGGAAGAAGTCCACGGCGTTGCCGGTATAGACCGCAACCGCGGCGGATGCGACCACGGCGAGCAACCCGAAAATGACGGAGGTCAGTCTGCGGCGTTGATAGAGCGCGAAGCCAGCGATGATGAGGCCGGACAGGGTCGCCGCCGCGCCCCCGATGACGATGTCGTTGCCGCTGAGCATCCACGCGAGCACGAACACAACCGGCGGGATGGTCGCCTCGATCGCAGGGCGCGCACCACCGAGCAGCTGAAGCAGGGACTCTGAGTTGGCGTGTTCGGCGCGCTCTGGTGGGGTGGGCATAAGCGCTAGTCTAGTTTCCGACCAGTGTGTGTCCTGGCTCATACCCAAGTTGTAGGGAAGGTGAGGTTTCATGGGCGAGGTGGCTCCGGCATCGGAGGCAACTGTTTCTGCATCTGCAGCTGTTTCGCAGGCGCCGTCGATTTCACAGACGGCCCTGGATTCTCTGCGGGAGGCGATGTGCGGCGGCATCGCGACGGATGAGCCGACCTTGCGTGCGTACTCGATTGACCGTTCGGGTGTTGAGCCGGATGGTGTTCCGGTTGCGGTGGTGTGGCCGGAAACGACAGAGCAGGTTCAGTCGGCGTTGCGCTGGGCTTCCGAGCATGGTGTAAGTGTGGTTCCGCGGGGTGCTGGCACGGGTCTGGCGGGGTCTGCGACGGCAGGCGCAGGCTCGCTTGTGGTGTGCCTGGAGCGCATGAATAAGGTCCTTGAAGTTTCGGCGGATGACCGTTTGGCGGTGGTTCAGCCGGGCATCTTGAACGATGAGCTCAACGCGGTGCTACACAAGGATGGTTTGTGGTGGCCGCCGGATCCGGCGTCGAAAGCGATCTCCACGGTGGGCGGGAACATCGCGGCGAATGCTGGCGGGTTTTTGTGCGCTAAATATGGCGTGACGCAGCAGTGGGTTTTGGGGCTCACGGTGGTTTTGGCGGATGGCCGTGTGGTGTCGATGGGGCGGCGCACCGTCAAGGGTGTTTCAGGATATGACGTCACCTCGATGCTGATCGGTTCCGAGGGCACGCTGGGGATCATCGTCGAGTGTGTTCTGAAGGTGCGGCCGCTACAGTCCGCTGAGGTTGCCACGCTGGTTGCGGTGTGTGATTCGGCGGTGGATGCCGCAGCTGCCGCGAGCGCTGTGACGGCGGCGCATCTTCAACCGGCGATGATGGAGCTACTCGATGAGGTGACCTCGGCCGCGGTGGTGGGGCACTTGGTTGCTACGGATGAGGCGTTCGTGGACCCTACCGAGGGCAGGCCGGCGTCGCTGCTTTTGGTACAGACCGATGGCTTGGGTGCCGAAGCAGAGTTGGCTCAGGTGCACGATGCGGTGGCTGGTTTCGCCCGTCACGTGCGGGTTGCGCAGAGCGATGCCGAGACCGAAGCGCTGATCGGTATGCGGCGGGCCGTGTTCCCTGCGATTGAACGCATGGGCGGTAGCGTCTTGGTTGAGGACATCGCTGTTCCGCGGACCAGGATGGCGGAGGCGTTCACTCGGATGCGTGAGATTGAACGGAAGTATGGGGTTGCGTTGCCGAGCGCGGCCCACGCCGGTGATGGCAATATGCATCCGGTGTTCGTGTTTGAACCGGTTGCGGGTGAGACGGGGCTGGACGCAGTTCCGACTCACGTGTGGGAAGCCGCCGACGAAGTGTTCAGTGTTGCCCTCGAGATGGGCGGAACGCTCACCGGCGAACACGGTGTGGGCTTGCTGAAGAAACGCTTCCTGCCCGAGGAGCTCGGCGCAGATCAGACGGAACTGCAGCAACAGTTGCGGAAGGTCTTCGACCCGCAAGGGATCATGAACCCCGGCAAGGTCCTCGACTAGGCAGCTCGACTAGGCGGCACTTGCGCGGATCGTGGCGACCGCATCGAGCCCTCGCTGACGTAGCTGCTGGGAGCGTTCAGAGAATGCGCGTTGCCGTTCAACATATTCGGCCTTGCCATGCGGGGTTTCGATCCGGATGGGTTCGAAGCCCCATTCGCTCAAGTCATAGGGTGAGGCCTGCATGTCCATGATGCGGGTCTGCCACGCGAGCTCGAAAGCGTCCATGATGAGCCCCGAATCCACGAGTGGCGCGAGCTTATACAGCCACTTATAAACGTCCATCCCGGCGTGCAAACATCCGGGCTGTTCAAGCTCAACCTGCCGCTCCCGCGTGGGGGTGAGCTGGTTCAGCCCGCGAGCTTGCGGGGCATAAAACCGGAACGCATCAAAATGCGTGCACCGGATCTGGTGAGCCTCAACCACCCCATCCGTGCCGGTGGAACCTAGCCGCAGGGGAACATAGTCGTGACGAACACCGTTCTCTTCCGACTTATACGCCATAGCCCACTCGTGCAAACCAAAACACGAAAAACTCCCCGGACGCCCCGCTACCGCACTGAAGATCGTGTCCGCGAAGTCCACCATCCGGCCCCGTGTCGCCACGAATTCCGCGGCATCCACCGTAACGCCCGGTCGCCCGCTGCCATCAGCATCCTCAATCACCGTATAAAAACGCCACCCAGACCGCTCAGCAACCGCATCGTCCCCTAACAGCACCACGCCGGGGCCGGGATGCCAACGTTCCAGCTGTGCCGGCGGGAACGAGTAATACGTGAACAAGAAGTCATAAACCGGGTGGGTCTGCTGCCGCGCTCGCCGTTGCCGGAACGGCTCGGTGTATGCGCGGGCGCGTTCGGCGTGAGCGTGCTCGCGGGCACGCCACTGGTCAGGATAGAGCAAGGTGGGCATACATCCATTGTGGACGATGCGGCCCCGGCCAGCGCTCGCGGCAACTGCCAGCGGATGCGAGGAGGCCAGCGGGTGCCACGAAGCCGGCGCTTGCAGGTGTAGCCAGCGGGTGCGGATGCGGTCGATTGCGTGGTGTCTGCGTAGACTCATCAGTTGGTATCAGTTGTTGCAAACCGTTGGTTTGCGGTTCTCAGGAGCACCATGTCGTTTTTGCCTCTGACGGCCCCTGCCGAGTTGCGGGCCGCGCTTGAATCCACCGAAACCCGCACCGAGAAGGATTCGCTGGGGACACGTGAAGTCCCGGCGGAGGTTTTGTGGGGTATTTCCACGTTGCGGGCGGTCGAGAACTTCCCGATCACGGGCCGCACCGTGGGGCAGATCCGGGAGCTTGTGTGGGCTTTGGGTGCTGTGAAGCTCGCGGCTGCCCGGGCTAATCACGAGTTGGGTCGGCTTGATGATGCCCGTTGCGAGGCGATCGAGGCCGCGGCCCAAGAGGTCATGGACGGTAAGTGGGATTCGCAGTTTGTGATCGACCGTGTCCAGGGTGGTGCGGGAACCTCAACGAACATGAACGCGAACGAGGTTATTGCGCACCGTGCCCAGCAGATCATCGGGGATGATTCGATTGTGATCAACCCGATCGATCACGTCAACGCCGCCCAGTCCACTAACGATGTGTACCCGTCCGCGCTGAAACTTGCGCTGCATTGGGCGATGCGTGGGCTCATCGAAGAGGTTGGGTTGCTCGCCGAATCCTTCGGGAAGAAGGCTCAAGAGTTCGCGGAGATCACCAAGATCGGCCGCACCCAGCTCCAGGATGCCGTCCCGATGACGTTGGGCCAGGAGTTCGGTGCGTTCGCGGATGCGATGCGTGAAGACGTCGTGATGCTCACTAACTTCATTCCGCATCTGCTGGAACTCAACCTGGGTGCCACCGCGATCGGTACCGGGATTACGGCGCCGGTGGGGTATCGCGAGCTTGTGCTTAAGCACCTGCAGCAGATCACTAAGAACAACGTGATCGGTGCTCGTAACCTGGTTGAGGCGACCTCGGATACGGGTGTTTTCGTGCTCGTATCCGGTGGGTTGAAGCGTACCGCGATCAAGCTTTCCAAGATCTGTAATGACCTGCGTTTGCTTTCATCCGGCCCGCAGGCTGGCTTGAATGAGATCAACTTGCCGCCAGCGCAGGCGGGTTCTTCGATCATGCCGGGCAAGGTCAACCCGGTGATCCCGGAGGTCGTGAACCAGGTTGCGTTCCGCGTGGTCGGTGCTGATACCACGGTTGCGATGGCGGTTGAGGCGGGTCAGATGCAGCTCAACGCTTTCGAACCCGTGATGGCTGATGTGTTGTTCGATGCGATCGATTCCCTGCGTGCAGCATGTGCGACGTTGCGGTTGCGTTGCGTGGACGGGATCGAGGCGAACGAGGACGTGCTTTCGCGGCGTGTGGCTGAGTCCGTGTCCGTGGTGACTGCGCTTTCGCCGCTGATCGGCTACGAACGCTCCGCTGACCTCATGAAACAGGCGCTCGAAGAGAACGCGTCCATCATTGACCTCGCGGTTCAAGAAGGCGTGCTCGATGAAGCCACCATTCGCCGCGCGATTGCCGATGCGACGGGCCACACCCAAACCGTGGAATAAAGCGCGCCCTCAACGACGATGCGGTGGGCGCGTTCACGGATCGCGCCGAGGCTACGTTCACGGAGGGCTGAGGCTACGTGGAGCAACGCTAGCGGGCTCATGCTTGAGCTTCCCACTAACTTCCCACTCAACATAACACTGTGGGAAGTTAGTGGGAAGTTAAGTGGGAAGCTCGGTAATGCCGGGCCTTCTTGGCTGAATGACTATGTTTTGATCCGGTAGCGTTGGCGCGGGCTTCGCAGCGGTTCAGTGCGCTCGACGGCACCCTCGGCGATGAGTTCGTTCACTGCTTTTTGGACTGCTGTACGGCTTAGTTTTGTGCTCTTGACGAGCTCAGCTGTGGAGGCAGAGACTTGGCTCTTGAGAGCGGTGAGCACTTGGTCAAAGGCGCTTGCATACCGCTCTTTCTCCGCGACTCTTCGCCGGTGGAAAATAATGGTGAAGCTGTCTAGCCGGTTGATGTACTCAGGTGGCGGCATGAGAGCATCAGCGAGTGAGCGTTGAATGACTGCGATTCCCGTGCCCCTGTTTTCAGCAACGACACCTGCCGCGCCATCATCGTCGTGAAACTTCACGTCTTCGAGGAATGCAGAGAGCCGTTGGTTTCTAGTCGAGCTCACTCCTGGTTTCCCTAAGTTTCTAACGGTAACGCCTCCATATAGTCCTCCTGGACTGGTGATTTCGAGGCGATCAACGAACATGTTGATCTGTACCTGGCTACCTTGCGCGAGCGGTGAGTAATCGCGATGCATGAGTGCATTCACAAGAGCTTCGCGTACCGCGACAGGCGGATAGTCTGGCAAATCTGAGCGGTACTTTTCGCCGATGAGCGCGGCAGTGCGCATGTTTTTTCTGACGACTTCAATTCCTTCATCAACGAGCTCCGGAATGGTGCCGGTGAAAGTCTTGCTGTCTAGGAGACGGATCCCCTCGGTAACAGAGCCCTTGGTTGTTCCAGGGAAGTTAGCAAATGTCACCGTAAGGCGCGGATAAAATTCCTGCGGATATTCGCCCATGACAAGCAATGACGCCAGGGTTGGGTGTCCGTCTTTGAGGATACGCAAGCGTTTCATCGCGGTTTCGATGCCATCGTTGAAGGTTTTGGGACGACGCTTGCGTTGAACGCTCAGGTAGGCGTTCACGGTGCCCGAATGCAGGTCTTCAGGTTGCGCATCTGTGACTGACTGTTCGTCCCATTTAGGTTGGGTTCGCTCCTCAACGAGGCGGTCGACTTCGTATTGCGTAAGCCGTATGTCACCGTCGCCAACCCGTATATAGCTACCGCCATATTTTCCCTGGTCAGTTACGTAGCAAGGTTTGTCTTCGGAGGTCATTTCACTGACTTCCGCTACAACAACTAAGGAGTTCTCAAAGGGCACTGTGTCGATGAGCGGACGCACTGGGGGTGTGGTTTGGGCGCATCGGGTTTCTAGCGCGTCCTGAGCTTTTGCGGCATCGAAGCCCTCCACCGGCAAGAAGCCGTTTGACTCATCGAGCCCCAGGATGATGAGGCCGCCGTTTGCGTTCGCGAACGCGCTGAGAGTTTCGCGAATTGACTTGCCCACACTGCTCTTGACCTCGGTTGGCTGGTTGTCTGTTCCAACCAACCGCAGTGTGTGGACGATTGTCTCTAAGTGTTCGGTGTCCATCGAGTGCTCACTAACTTCCCACTTAACTTCCCACTCAACATAACACTGTGGGAAGTTAAGTGGGAAGCTTCTGGGAAGTTCTTAAGAGCGCGCGAGAACCGAACCGCGCGGCGAGCGGCAGGGAGCTTAGCGGCCTGTGCCGCCGTAGACCGTGGCTTCCTGTTCGGTGTCGAGTCCGAATGCGGTGTGGATCGCCTCGACAGCTTTGGTGAGTTTGTCTTCGTGGGTCACGATCGAGATGCGGATCTCCGAAGTGGAGATCAGGTCAACGTTGATGCCGGCCTCGTGCAGGGCGCGGAAGAACGTCGCGGAGACGCCCGCGTTGGAGCGCATCGCTGCGCCAACCAGGGAGACCTTACCGATCTTGTTGTCTTGTTCGATGTCCTCAAAACCGATCTCGGTCTGGGCTTCACGCAACGCGGTCACCACGCGGTCGCCTTGAGTCTTCGGTACGGTGAACGTGATGTCAGTCTTGCCGGAGCCTGCGGTGGAGACGTTCTGGACGATCATGTCCACGTTCGTATCCGCCTGGGCGATGACCTCAAAAATGTGGGCGGCCTTACCCGGGATGTCTGGGACGCCGATCACGGTGACTTTCTCCTCGGAGAGGTCATGAGCTACGCCGGCAACAATCGGTTGTTCCAATGGTTCCCCCTCCGGGAGTTGGATCTTGTCAGAAGCGTCAGGGACAATCCAGGTCCCCTCATTGTGGCTAAAGGACGAACGCACGTGAATCGGGATACCGAAACGCCGCGCATACTCAACGCAGCGCAAATGCAGGATCTTCGAGCCGTGCGCGGCAAGCTCCAGCATCTCCTCGCTCGAGAGCGTATCGAGCTTCCGCGCATGGTGAACCACGCGCGGATCAGCAGTGAAGACGCCGTCCACATCCGTGTAAATCTCGCACACATCGGCATCAAGGGCCGCAGCGAGCGCAACCGCGGTCGTGTCAGAACCGCCGCGGCCCATCGTCGTAATGTTCTTCGATTCCTTCGACATGCCCTGGAAGCCAGCCACGATCGCGACTGAACCGAGCTCAACCGCGCGGCGGACACGCGCAGGGGAGACCTCGACGATGCGGGCCGAACCGTGCAGTGCGTCAGTGATCATCCCGGCCTGCGAACCGGTGAAGGAGACAGCTTTGCCGCCTGCCGCTTCGATCGCCATAGCGAGCAGAGCCATGGACATGCGTTCGCCAGCGGACAGCAACATGTCCATTTCGCGGGCGGGTGCCTTGTCAGTGATTTCGGCGGCCAGATCCAACAGCTCATCAGTCGTGTCACCCATCGCGGAAACAACAACGACAACATCGTTGCCGGCTTCGCGGGTTTCCAACACACGGGCGGCGACTCGCTTAATACCTGCGGCATCCGCAACGGAAGAGCCGCCGTATTTCTGCACGATCAGAGCCATGAGCGCCTTTCGCTAGTCGATGGGTGCGCCTAAGCCATGCCGGCACCCCAGGGAAGTGTTGTGTTTCAGCCTACGGTGCGCAGGCATGGCACACACAATAAGTGACGCGCGTTGCAGCGGGTATCGTAAGAACATCAAGTGTGACGCATGCAACAGAGGTTAAATGGGTGACGAGTCAAATATTTCGTGCCAGAGACTCTCAGATCCCAGGATTTACCCTATCTTTGACTATTATCTTTACCGGGGGACGCTTCAAAGGTGATTTGTTCCCGTGGATTAGGATTGGTTACGTCTTAGTTGCGGCCGATCTGTACTTCATTCGACACGACACGATCGACACCAGCAGGATCGACACAACAGGACAGGGGCGTAAACGCGATGGGTAGCAGGGAAGACCTTCCTCAGCCATTCGGTCTAGAAATCACGGCTAGCCGGCTCGACGGGCGAAACGTTGCGGGGCAACTCACGTTCGATCAACCCGCAGAACGCGTCTCAATCCAGGTAGCAAGCCTGCGCCACCGCAAAGACCACGTCTTAGTCACAGACACCGTGGGCCAAAGCTACATGTTGGATCCCGAGCAGATCGTGTACGCAACCCGACTGCAAGCGGACCAGCACCTGTTCCACATCCTGGCCGCTCTCAACAATATTCAAGACGAGCTCGAGCGCGGCTAGGCCGTCTCGCCGTGCGACCGGCCGGCTCGAGACCGGGCCGCACGGTGCTGGCTACCCGCTGGGCCCCATCGGCCGGTTAGTTGATCGTCGCCCGCTTAGTTGATCAGTGAGCGGCGGCCTTCAAGTGCTCGCCCGAGCGTGACTTCGTCCGCGTATTCCAGATCCCCGCCCACCGGTAGTCCGGATGCGAGCCGGGACACTTTGACGCCGATGCTTTTGAGGATCCTCACCAGGTACGTTGCGGTGGCTTCGCCTTCAAGGTTCGGGTCCGTTGCGATGATGAGTTCCTGGATCGCATCATCCGAGAGCCTGGTGAGTAGCTCCTTGATGTGCAGCTGATCCGGGCCAATACCGGCCATCGGGTCGATCGCGCCACCCAGTACGTGATACCGGCCGCGGAATGCGCGCGTCCGTTCGATCACCATGACGTCCTTCGATTCCTCGACAACACAAATGGTGCTGTCGTCCCGGTTAGGGTCGCGGCAGATCGCGCACTTTTCGTCTTCGGTGATGTTGAAGCACACTTCGCAGAAAGACACTTTGTCTTTGACAACCTTGATCGCGTCCGCGAGCCGCCGCATATCCTCTTTGTCTGCTTCCAGGATGTGGAACGCGATGCGTTGAGCAGACTTAGGGCCAATGCCGGGTAGACGCCCGAGCTCGTCGATGAGGTCTTGGACGGCGCCTTCGTACACGGTGCACTCTCCTGACGGTTGCGGTGAGGCGAATCAGCGACGGTGGGGTAGCGGATTGCCTTCGAGGTCTGTTTCTTCGATGAGCTTCGCGTTGAGGATGTTCTCGAACGCGGCACGCCCGAACGAGACCGAGTTCTCGAGCTGTTCATCATCCTCGCTCGGAACAAAGTTATGCTCTTCAACGGGCGCCGGCGCTTGCGGCGGTGGGGCACCCCAGCCTGGAGCTGGAGCCTGGCTGTTGTTCTTGCTTTGCGCGAGCAACTGTTGATAGCGACTGAGCTTCCCGCCCGATGGCGGCGTTGGGGGCGCAGGCGCAGGTGCTGATGGGGCAACAGACGATGGTTTTGTTGGGGCCGCAGGCGCTGCCGGTTGTGGTGGCGCTACGGCAGGCGGAGCCGGTGCCGCTGGCGCCGCCGATGGTGCAGGCGCGGATGATGGTGTTGGCGCAGCGGGCGCCGCCGCAGGTGATGAGGCAGCCGGCGTGGGAGCGGTGGGTGGCTCTGGAGCGGGAGTAGCCGGAGGTTCTGGCTGAGGCTTCGGCGCATCGGCCAGCTCCTTATCGTGCCGCGGCGACTCTTCGTAGGGCGGCTCTTCGTAGGACGGGTCGTCGTGCCGTGGTGCGTTCGCGTACTGTGCTTCTCCGTAGGCCGGCTCTTCGTGCGGTGCTTCGTGGTGCTGTGGTTCTTCCGCGGCCGGAAGGTTGTTCCGGCCGTCAGCTTTTGGGCCGGCATCGCCGCCTTCAGCGACGTCGATGTCCGGTGTCACTCCTATCACTGCACTGATGGAAGCCTTGAGTGTTTCGGCGGCATCGGCACGGTTGCGGAACGCGTTCATCGGGCCAGGATTGCTGAACCCGAGGGTGAGAGTCTTCCCGTCATAGCCGGCGACCGAGACGTCTTGCTGCAGGATCGACCACACGAACCTGCGGTTCTGTTTGACGTTCTCGAGGATCTGCGGCCACGCCCTGCGGAACATCTCAACGGAACCCTCGGAACCTGCCGCGGGCCGTTCGGGTTGCTGTGCAGGTTCAGGCTCGGTTGCCGGTGGAGTCTCCGGAGCAGGTTCAGGAGTATAAGCGGGCTCGGAGGCAGAGGCAGGTGCCGGCGTGGCAGCAGGTTCGGGAGTAGGCGCAGCTTCCGGTTCGCGTGCCGGGGCTTGTGCGGGCGTGGGCTCCGGCGTTGCTTCAGGTGCCTGCGCAGGCTCGGGTGCCGATTCCGGTGCTGGTGCGGCTGGTTCTGTTTCCTCTGTAGGCGCAGGTTTCTGCGCAGGTTCAGCCGAAGCTGGCGCGGGTGCGGCTGGGCGGGGTGCAGCCGGTGTAGCCTGTGCAGCCGGTGCCGCTGGCTCTTGCATCTGGCGAGGCTCAGGATTTTGTGATGGCTGAGGCGCGGCCGGAGCCGAGTCCCGCAGTGCGGCGCGCGCGGCGGCAGCACCACGTCCCGCAGCCGGTGCCGCATCATTGGGTGCCGTTGCGGGTGCCGGTGAAGATGGGCCGGCTTGCGCATCGGACTGTGTGGTTTTCTTATCTGGTGCGGGTGCAGGGGAGGCGCTGCCAGCTTCCATGGGGCCGCCGCTGAAGCTCAAGTGGCGTTCCACACGGTCCATGCGGGCGGCGAGGCCACGCTCGGTGTCATCGGTGGACGGCAACAATAGGCGTGCGCACAGGAGCTCAAGATGCAGGCGAGGGCTTGTTGCGCCGGTCATTTCGGTGAGCGCGGCGTTGGTGATGTCGCCCCACCGAGACAGCTCTGCCGGGCCTAGGCCGGAGGCTTGGGTTGCCATCCGCTGGATCTGGTCTTCGGGCACGCCGTGCAGAACATCGGAGGCGTTCTCGGGGACGGCGCGCACCAGAATGAGGTCGCGGAAGCGTTCCAGAAGGTCCTCAACAAAACGGCGAGGGTCCTGGCCAGACTGGATCACGCGGTCCACGGCCGCGAACACGGAAGCGGAATCGTGCGCGGCCAACGCATCCACCACATCGTCCAGAAGCTCACCGTGGGTGAAACCCAACAGTGCGACAGCGAGGTCGTATGAGATGCCGTCATCACCGGAGCCGGCCATGAGCTGATCGAGGACGGAGAGTGTGTCGCGGGCGGAACCGCCGCCGGCACGCACCACGAGAGGCACTACCCCGGGTGCGATCGCTACATGCTCAACATCAGCAAGATGCTGCACATATTCAGTCATGGGTTCCGGCGGGATGAGCCGGAAAGGGTAGTGGTGGGTGCGCGAACGGATGGTGCCAATGACCTTCTCAGGTTCGGTTGTCGCGAAAATGAACTTGATGTGCTCCGGCGGCTCTTCCACGATTTTCAGCAACGCGTTGAAGCCGGCCGAGGTCACCATGTGGGCTTCATCGATGATGAAGATCTTGTAGCGGTCGCGTGCAGGAGCGAAGGATGCACGCTCGCGTAGCTCGCGGGCGTCATCCACACCGCCGTGGGAGGCGGCGTCGATTTCGATTACGTCAAGGGAGCCCGAGCCGCCCGTCGCAAGATCGCGGCAGGACGGGCATTCGCCACATGGATGCGAGGTGGGGCCGTTCTCGCAGTTGAGGCAACGGGCGAGGATGCGTGCCGAGGTCGTCTTACCGCAGCCGCGGGGCCCAGAGAACAGGTACGCGTGGTTGACACGGTTCTTATCCAAAGCCACTTGGAGCGGTTTGGTCACGTGATCTTGCCCGATGACGTCTTCGAACGTGTCGGGTCTAAACCGGCGGTATAGCGCTGTGCTCACCCCACCAGACTACCCAGAGACCACAGCAGACCCCTAGCAAAGGGTGCACGATGGTGGCTGAATATTCGTTCTAAGCAAACAAAGTGGCGGATGCCTAGACATGGGCGGGTGAGTGTGGAAGTGTCACACATAGAAGACCTCGGGGAGCTACCCCGGTCTCAGCGTGAAAGGAGTATCCCATGAGCTTGGGAGACAAGTTGGAAAACGCTAAGGACAAGGTAGTCGGCGCCGCTAAGGATAAGCTTGGCGATCTGCGCGATGACAAGGGCCAGCAGGCTGAAGGCAAGGCCCAGAACGCTAAGGGCAAGGCCGGCGACGCTGCAGAGGACGTCAAGGACAACCTCAAGTAAGCCTCGCGCTACACAAGTTTGAACGGTAGTTGCGGGCTTCGAATATTCGGCTAGCTGACTACTGGAATATACGGACGAGGGGTTCACGGCGATGACCGCCGTGGGCCCTTCGCTCGTTTAAGTCATCGAGTGTATGCCTGGGCTGTAAGCGAGTGTGTGCGGAGGACGGTGGTTCGTTCGGGCGGAGGGAAGAGTTAAAAGTAACGACCCCTCACGCACCTGCCAGAGCCCACTTACCCTTGCTGCCTTCCGGCCCTGGGGGAGTTCAGCGAGATAACACCACGTGAGGGGTCGCGTATCAGTCTAACTGAGAGGCTAATAGGACGCGAATCAGCCGTGTAGGTGGTCTCGATTGGCTCTTAGCTGTTTAGTTCGCTAAAGTATGTAAAGCCTTGTTCAGGCCTGGGGTCTGAAGTGGGTATCCGAGGAGGATTCGCCTAGCGGCCTATGGCGCACGCCTGGAACGCGTGTTGGGTTCACGCCCTCGGGGGTTCAAATCCCCCATCCTCCGCGTTTGTTAAGTCTCGGGACATCGGTTCATACGGTGTCCCGAGACTTTTTTATCTCCTCTCGCGTTGAGGTGGCTGTACTGGTGCCGCTGTGTGAGTAGCGTTGCGGGACGGTTTCATCCTCGTAGCGGGACACGCTTCATTCATTCGCTACTTCGCCTTGCTGTGAAACAAATTAGGGTTAAGGGTCAAAATGTGTGTCTGGTTTGGGTGTGTTGCGGGGGTTAGATGTGGCCTTTTTGGATGCCGATTGAGTGTGTGTAGGTGGTGTCGATAGCGTTGTCGTAGAGGGCTGGTCGTCCTGTTTGGTGGTCGGCTTGGTTCTTGTTGTGGGTCAGGGCTGGTACTTTGGCGAGTTGGTTTTGGCCCCAGTTGGACTGCCTGGCGATTTCTGTTGGATCGTCAGGCAGTTCTGTTTTCTGGTAGAGCCACCATTCCAGCATTTTTCGTTGGTGTTCTCCGGTTCTGCCGCGGTGGGTGCGGGTGAGCAGTTTCAGTTCGGCGTTGATCGCGCCTTCAAGGCTGTTGGTGGTGGATTTGATGCGGTGCCGGTGCTGTAGTTCGGTCGGTGGGTTGAGGTAGGTGAACAGGAGGTTGTTACGCCATAGGTGTAGCAGGCTGTTGTAGGCCTTACGGGTGTTCGGGTGTGTCCAGGCCCAGTGGCGTTGTTGGGTGATTGGGTCTGTGGTGAAGGTTTTCTGGTTGAGCCATCTCCGGTAGAAGGTGCCGTATTCATGGAGTTGCCTCGCCCAGGTGGCTGCTTCATCCAGGGTGGTGATCCGGGTCAGGTTCCGTGCTAGTTGATAGATCGCTTTGCCCGCATCGGTACGCGGGTGTGAGGTGGTGTAGCGTCGTACAACTCGTTGTGCATGCACCAGGCAGCGTTGGATCACGGTGGCAGGCCAGCATTTCTTGATAGCGCTGGCGGCTCCTTGTCCTCCATCGATGACAGCGATCACTGGTGCGGGGATACGTTGAAGTAGTCGTTGGTAGTCCAGGCTGGTTTCACGCTTGCACCAGTGCCAGGCCAGGACATGATCGAAGGTGGCTGCCACGATAAGACACCCGGCACCGGTGTAGGTTCCATCGATAAAGATCTGGTCATAGATCGTCCCGGCGTGTTTGATCATCGGGTCGGGTACTTCAACCAGCCAGCACCAGCTAAACCGTCGCTTCAACGTCGAAGGGCTCACCCCGGCCTGTTGTGCGGTGTCTTTCAAGCTACGGGTCGAGGTGCAGTGAGCGATGAACTGCTTGAACACTGCTGCTTTGGTGATGTCAGTCCGGGTTTTGGTGCTTGAGGCTCCGCAGAGTTTGCACCGCCACCTTGTCCTACCTTGTGTGGTGGTGCCATTGCGTTTCATATCGCCACCGCAGTGGCATCGTGGTCTGTTCTTCGGCATCCAGCCACCACACCACTAGCCGGTAGCACATCAAGGGCACCACACCGAGGAATGAACGCTCACACCACCGATATATGCCCAGCAGCCATATATATCCGCTGAAACCCGCGCCAACACAGCCGAAAACACCAACCCCAGACACACATTCTGACCCTTAACCCACAAATTACACTTTCAGCTTTGTGTGTGTCTTACGCCCCTAGGTGGCTTCACATCTAACGCTTTCCGGGGTACCGGACAGAGAAACCTGTACACAAACGGTTCATCAGCATTCAGCTTCCGCGGATTTATAAGGAAGTTTGGCCCTTCGGGCTGTAATCGGGTTATGAAAGATAATTTTTCTTTTGTTCTTCTATGGTGCTTTTGGATGCGCTTGGCTACTTTAGGTTCTAAACAGAAACACATGCCTAAGGGGCGCCATCATGACAAATCTAAAACGAAGCGCTATCGCCACAGCCCTGACGCTCGCGCTTGTTTCCGGGCTAGCCGCCTGCGGATCCAGCGACGATGCGACGCCCGCCGACGCGGCAAGTTCAGTCTCGCCGTCTGTCAGCCCGAGCGATAAGGAAGCGAAAGACGAAAACGTTTCCGGTAGCGGCAAAGAATCTGCGAGTGCGAAGCCTTCCGCGAGCCCGTCACCAGAGGGGCCATATAAACCTGCAACCTCTAAACATAGAGCTCAGAACGTGCCGCCTCCTGGCCCGCTACCCAAAGTGGCGAGAGAAGACAGCAAGGCTGGACAAATTGCCTTCGTTGAGCATTGGCTGAAAGAGCTCAACTATGCGTGGGAAGTCGGCTCGTTCCGTAAAGAGTTCTGGGACATTACCTCACGTAAGTGTGAATACTGCCAGGCCGCTAACAGGGTGTTCGAACGCATGAAGAAAGACAATGCATGGGCTGTCGGCGGGAAGATTCGTTATGAAAATATCCAAGCGCCAAATAAGAAGCTCGACAGTGGGAAGTTTTTTGTTACGTTCATCGCGCACGAAGGGAAACGGTCCTATTTCAGGCCGGGGAAGTCGACAGCTGTAGAAACGACACCTGCCAATTCAACTAAGAACGGAACGTTCATATTGGAACGTAAAGCTAACGGCTGGGAAGCACGAGGAGTCTACGGTGCCGAGCGTTAAAAATAATCAAAAACTCCTTGTCAATACTGCACTAATTGCAATTCTGTTTACATTCCTACCGGGAAGCAACGCGAATGCCCAGGACGTTTCATACAAGGGCGATGGAGTGGCCTTAGAAGGATTCAAAACTCAAGAACAAGAGGAAATCAACAACGTCAGCGGTTCATCCGCGCCGGGGGCGCCCTCTCATGCGCCGGCGGCTGCTCCTAAGTTTTTTGGGAAGCGTTTGTTGTGGGATCCAGCTTGTACCCCGGGCGCGTTGGATCGCTCCGGCGCGGTGACCGGTTCCACCAAGGTTGCAGGTAGTGACCTGCACGTGGCTGAGATGGTGGACTCTAAAGCTCGTAACGCGGCTAAAACCCAAGCCTGCACCCGACGGGCTGTGGATGAGTGCGGTCAACGTGACGACCTGCTCTACACCACCAACACCGCCACCACACAACTCGCCTGCCGCGCCAAGAACAAACCATCTAAGAACGATGCCCCGGCTCAGCAGGCCCCGCTGACCATCACCGAAATCCGGACCCTGATCGAGACCGAAACCAAACGCATCCACATCCACCCTGGAGCAGTCACCACGGATGCGATCAAACCCAACACCCTCACCACCGCCTGGACCAACTTCTACCTCACCAAAAACAACAAAACCGGCAACAGCTCTGGTGCTGTTGATGGTGTGGTGCGAGAAACCATCGAAGTCCTCGATGAAAACGTCACAGTGGAACTCACACCTGTGAAGTATCGGTGGAAATACGGCGACGGCGAAGCCCGCACTTCCAGAACCGCAGGAAAGATGCTGCCCACACGTGCGGATGTGTGGGAGAAAGAAACCCCGACCTCCCACATGTACCAGAAACGAGGAACCTACCGGGTGGAAGCCACCGTCACCTACACCGGGAAATACTCCCTGGATAACGGTGAAACCTGGGACACCATCCCAGGCACCTTAGAAACCCAAGCCACACCCCTAGACATACGGGTGTGGAGCATGCGGTCCGTCAATGTCTCTGGTCCCTGCCAACCAGGCAACTCGAGCAACGATCCGACCTGCAAAATACAAGACTTCACCATCTTCAAACCCCGCCAAACACGCTAACCCCACACAACGGCACACACCCACCAAAGCGCGAGCCCCGCAAAACCGGCCGACTGTCGCCTGTTGGTTCTGGCCTGCCTAGTCATCTGCGGTGCCCGTGAGACGGGTAAGGGACGGGATATTTGTAGCAATTTGGCGAAATCTTGTTACTAGCGGCTTCTTTACGCAGGTTTTGGCATATCGTGGGTGCAGTAGTAATACGGTTCATCCTTCACGAAATTCTTGAGGAGTGCACTATGGCGGATCAGAGTATTCCGCAACCGCCGCAACAGCCCGGCGGCGGGCAGCAGCCGCAGAACAATCAATACGGCGGCTACCCGCAACAAGGTGGACACCCACAACAGGGCGGATCCCCACAGCACAACGGCTACCCGCAACAGGGCGGTTACCCGCAGCAAGGTAACTACCCGCAGCAACCTGGTTTTCAGGGTGGTCCGCAGGCACCTAAACCGAACCCGTTCCAGGGCATCGGTAAAGACGTTTACATCAAGCTCGGCACCGTGCTCGGTATCGGTGTTGGCGCAGCGGTTGTCTCCTCACTGATTTTCGGTTTCCTCTACTGGGCCGTATATGAGAAGAAGTCGTGGGCCGGCATGTCAGCGTTCATGCATGAAAACTTCTTCTCGTTCATGCATTTGCCGGCTGCCGGTTTCCGTAACGTCCTCCACTATCACGGCGACAGCGCGACTTTCTCTCCTCTGACGATCTCGGTTCTCACCTTGATCGCGATATGGTTCTTCGGCCGCAAGCTGCGTTCCACCACGTTGGTCTCTAACTGGATCGCAAAGCTCGTGATCGCTGCCGCATCCGGCCTGGCGTTCTGGGGCGCACTGGTGATTCTCTCCGCGATCTTCGCGTGGGCTCCCGGCGGCGGAAGCGGTGCCTGGGCCGGCTCGTTCGGCGGCGCCGTCTACACCCTTGTGACGGTTGGCGGTCTGGTCTGGTACCTGCTCTCCCCGAAGGGCATCCCGGACAAACTCAACATCGGTGCCGCTGTGCGTTTGCTCCTGGAACACCTTGCCGTTGTCGGTGTTTTCGGGTTCCTCTTCAGCCTCCTGAGCATCCTGACCGCTGGTGGCTACGCCCCTAAGGGTGAGATGTTCATCAGTGTCCTCGCGGGCATCCCGCACGTCGTCTTCAGCTGGTTTAACGCGATCTACTTGGGCTCCTTCTCGACCGGCTACGGCAGCTCATTCGGCTACGGCGGCTACGATTGGTGGGCTGTACTCGTCGGCGTCATCGTCGCGCTTCTCGCGCTGGCTATTTTCGCGTTGCGCTGGGCAGCACGCGGCCAGGCCGCCGCTCCACTGAGCGCAAGCTGGCGCCTGCCAGCGGTCTACGCCGCAGGTGGCTTGTTCATGCTCTTCGCCCTGTTCTCCGGGACGGATGCTGACTTCTCCGCTGGCGCTAGCCTTGCAGGCTGGAACTTCATCCTGTTGGCGCTCGTCGGTGCCGCCATCGAAGCGTTGGCGCGCTACGTTGTCCCGGCATCCATGGGCTTCCTGCCTGGCACGCTACTCAGCTGGATCAACGTGGGTATCCCGGAAGGTCCACAGAACTTCCAGCAGCTGGGACAAGTTGCGCACCAGCGCCGCCAAGAGTCCCAGGCACGCATGCAGCACATGCAACAGCAGATGCAGCAACAAGGCCAGCAGTACCCTCAGCAGAACCCGTACGGTTACGGTCAGCAGGGTGGAGCTCCGACGCCACCAGAGCAGGGCCAGTCAGGCCAACCAGGTCCTTATGGTCAGCCAGGCCAGCAGGGCGGGGCTCCGATGCCTCCGCAGCCAGGCCAGTCAGCCCAGCCAGGGCCATATGGCCAGTCGGGCCCGTACGGTCAGGCACCTCAGCAGGGTGGCGCGCCGATGCCTCCGCAGCCAGGCCAGCCACCTCAGCAAGGCCAACCGGGCGCTTACGGCCAGCAGGCTCAGCAGGGTGGTCAGCAGGGTCAACAGGGCGGTCAGGCTCCACTTCCACCACAGCCAGGCGGTCAGAACGGCCAGGGCAGCCAAGGTGACCAGGGCGGTCAGAACAACCAGGGTGGTCAGCCGCAGAACCCTAACGGCCAGAACCAGTAACGGTTGAATCACGGTTCGCGTGGGCCTCAGCATCGATAAGGTGCTGAGGCCCACCGTTCGTTTAACGGCGCCGTTCGTTTAAATGCACCGCTGTAACCGCTCCGTTCGAGCTGTTGTGTGGCCGGCATCGGACGTGTTTTTAACCGCTTCGCTCAATCTGGCGGAGTTCGGCTGAGGTTTTGCGCGAGTTCTCGCGTAATGTGTGAGGCACAATGATTTTCAAGGCTGTCGGCAGTTCTCGTCCCTATCCAGATCACGGGTACAACACGTCCCGTGACTGGGCAGGCGTGTCTCCGCGGCAGGTTCGCTTGGCGGACCTGATCACAACCAAAGACACGCTGGACCTCACCCAGTTGCTGAGTGAGGACTCGACGTTCTTCGGGGACCTCTTCCCGCACGTCATCAAATACAGAGGTGAAATGTACCTCGAGGATGGCCTGCATCGTGCGCTACGCACGGCGCTGTATCGCCGCGAAGTCATGCACGCTCGTGTACTGGACCTGGATGCCTTGAATTCTGGTGGTGCCCAGACGAGGAGGCACGGCGCATGAGCGTCAAGAACTCTGACTCGATGCCCGCCTCCACACCGCCAGAAGATCACGACGCAGAAACCCGCAACACAGACGAGCACAGCACGGGCGAGCGCAACATCGGCGAGGACCGGGTGGTGGCTTCTGAACCGTTGCCGCTGTTGATCACGGAACAAGACCAGGTGGTAGCTAAACGGGCGCGCGCCTGGGTTATGGCTGGCCTGATTGCGCTCAGTGTTGCCGGTGCCACGTTGGGGTATGTGTGGTGGCAACGTGGAACGTGGTCACCGGATTTCCGTGCACCGAACCCCGCGGTTGTGTGCCCGGTATGGTCTCTGACGCCAGCGGAGCCACGTGAGGTCACGTTGAATGTTTTCAACGCTTCACAGCGCGAAGGCATCGCGACCGATGCGGCGAATCACCTGCGTGAGCGCGGCTTTGACGTCAAGACGGTCCGTAACGCGACGCTGGATCCCGAAACCGCGGAGTCCGTCGCGATGATTTATGCAGGCCCGGAAGATACCGGGAAGGCCCTGGCCGTGCAGAAGCAGATCCCGGGATCCCAGGTCGTGTTACAGCCGGACCGGACTAACGGGATTCTGGATCTCGCGTTGGGTGTCAAATACAAGGGTGTTGCCTCGGTCGAGAAGATCCGTCACGGCAACGGGATGCTCAACTGCACCAAGCCGTGGTTCGAACGCTGAACCATGAACCCCTTCTTATTCACCCTGGCGGTCGGTTGCTCCTCGGTTCGTCATAATTCATATACGATTTATTGTGATCCGGCGCACGGGGACTACGATGACGGCAACGGCCTCTACCGGCCAGTAACTTTCGGCCCGTGAATCATGTAAGGGGATTCAGCGATGCCTAACGCCGCAGTACGCGCCAATCGGACTCGTGTTGCTTTTGCGACGCTCGTGGGAACCACTGTTGAGTGGTATGACTTCTTTATTTATGCCAACGCTGTTGCGCTCGTGTTCGCGCACCAGTTCTTTGCCCCGCTAGGCGATACGGGTGCGCAGCTGGTTGCTTTCGCATCGGTCGGTTTGTCTTTCTTGTTCCGGCCGCTTGGTGCGTTCCTTGCTGGCCACTATGGCGATAAGCTGGGGCGGCGCAAGATGCTCGTGATCACGTTGCTGTTGATGGGTGGCGCGACCACGGCGATCGGTTTGATCCCAACCTATGCCGCGATCGGTGTCACGGCTCCGCTGCTGCTGTTGGCGATGCGCATTCTGCAGGGTATTTCCGCAGGTGGTGAATGGGGCGGCGCCGTCCTGATGGCGGTCGAACACGCTGGCCGTGAACGTCGCGGTCTTGCAGGTGCAGTCCCGCAGCTGGGTGTCCCGCTGGGTATGTTGCTGGCTTCGGGCACGATGGCGCTCATGACGGGCGTGATCGCCCCGACTGAAGAGGCGTTCAACTCGTGGGGTTGGCGTGTCCCGTTCCTGCTGTCCTTCCTGTTGGTGTTCTTGGGCTACTGGGTCCGCCGTTCGGTTGATGAGTCGCCTGTGTTCCAGGAGATCGCTGAACGTAAGGAGCAGATCCACATGCCGTTGGTTCAGTTGTTCAAGAAGTACTGGTACCTCGTGGTTTTGGGTGCGCTCGTGTTCGCGGGTAACAACGCCTCCGGCTACATGACTACTGGCGGGTTCATCACCAACTACACAACCAAGTCGCTGGGCATGAACCCTACGGATGTGCTACTCGCGGTGACGGCGGGTTCGTTCTTCTGGTTCGTGTTCACGCTCCTTTCGGGTTTTATGGCTGACGCGATCGGGCGTGTGCGCACCTACCAGATCGGGTTCATCATTCTGGGTATCTCTGTGTTCTTGGTGTTCCCGATGATTTCGACGAAGTCGCTGGGGATGCTCTACCTCGCGCTGTTGCTGTTCTCGGTTGGTTTGGGCCTCACGTATGGCCCGCAGTCGGCCCTGTATTCGGAGATGTTCCCGGCTTCGGTCCGGTTCTCGGGTGTCTCGGTTTCGTACGCGATCGGTGCGATCATCGGTGGCGCGTTCTCCCCGATGATCGCGAAGGCGATCTTCGATGCGACCGGCTCCACGGAAATGATTTCGCTGTACCTGTTGATCTTTGTGGTGATCGCTTTGGTTGCGGTCTCGTTGATCCGTGATCGTAAGGGTATTGACCTCTCGATTAGCAACGAGGCCGAGCAGGCTCACGGTGCTCTGGTTTTCCATAAATAGAATTGCTGACTAGGATCCGTCACTAGGAGGCATCGTGGGACATTCGGCGGTAAGGATTGTTGCATCGGCGCTTCCCGCGTAACTTAGTGAGTCAGGGGCCCTAGGTAAACGGGGCCTAACTGAAAGGGAACTACGAGCGTGATGCGACGCAGTTGGAGCGAGGTCATCTGATGCCCGCTATGCAAAAGTTCGCTGCACATGGCAGCAAGTATGGGCAGCTGACGCTGTTCATGGTCCCGTTGGGGATCGCGATCAACTTCATTGCTGGGCAGATTGTTCTTCTGCTCAAGCTGCCTGTGTATATGGATGCGATTGGAACCATCCTGGTGGGTGCGGTGTGTGGCCCGCTGCCGGGTGCCTTGGTTGGTTTGCTGACCAACCTGATCAATGCGATCACGTTGCCGACGCTGGTGCCGTACGCGATCGTTTCGGTGCTGATCGGTTTGGTCGCCGGTTGGCTTTCCCGTGTCGGCTGGTTCCGTAACGTGTTTCATGTGACGTTCGCTGCGTTCATTTTCGCGCTCATCGGTGGTTTCATCGGTTCGCTCATCACCATCTGGGTTTTCGGTGGCTTGTCCGCCTCCGGTGTTGGCTGGGTGACCGGTATTCTCCGATCGCTTGGCGTGGGTGAAACCGCGGCTGTGTTCTTGGCCTCGATGCCGCTGGACTTCATCGACAAGGTCCCGTCTGCGTTCATCGCGTGGCTGATTATTCTGCGGATGCCTACCCGTGTGCTGGTCAAGCTGCCGCTGGGAGACAGGTATTTGAAGCCGCAAAAGACTCACGATGCGCTGGCTGATGAACAGAAGCATCCGGGCGAATTGACGTTGGGTCGGTGATTGGAATGGCTCAGAAAGCTCAGACTCAAGTCGCGCAGATCGAGGATCTGCGTGCCTACTATGTGGATCGCTATTCCCAGCCGTACCGGCTAGGGAACCCGATCCGGGACTTGAACCCGCTGGTTCTGTTCGTGTTCCTGTTGGCGATTGCGATTGCTTCAGTCGCGTTGCCGTGGCCTGTTCTGGCGCCCACCATCGGCTGTGTTGTGTTCGTGGTGATCGCGATTCTTGCTGGCCGCGCTAAACAGTTCATCCCTCTGTATCTCAAGTTGTTCCTCGGAGTGGGGTCGGTCCTGTTTATCCTGCGTGTGTTCTTGATCGCGCCGGAAGAAGACGCGACCGTCTATTGGAGCTGGGGCGATAACCTGGCGCTGTCTAGCACCTCGATCGCTGCGGCCGCCCGCTTCACGCTCGTCGTGATGTCTTTGTGCGGCGCTTTGGCGTTGTTCTTCCAGCTGGTCCCAGCTAAGAACCTGATGCTCGCGTTGCAGGGCGTTGGGTTGTCTTCCCGCTCGACCTACGTTGTGCTCTCTTCCTTCCAGTCGATCACTGATCTTCAGAAGATGTCGAAGGTTGTGGTGGATGCGCAGAAGGCTCGCGGTATTGAGATGGAGGGCGGTTTCTTCCGCCGCGTTGCAGCGTTCTTCCCGATCATCACCCCGGTGTTCCTCGCGGCGATCGGTCAGACCGAGGAACGTGCGCTCGCTTTGGATGCGCGTGCGTTCAACGTTCCAGAGAAACCTTCACAGTTGTCGTTCCTGCCTAAAGTTGGCGTGGGACAGTGGCTACTGGTTTTGGTCTCGTTGGTGATTGCTGTGGGCTCCATCGTCCTGGCCGTGGTCCTGTAGGGGGTTCTTGTGAACATTGTTGAGCTGAAGAACGTTTCGTTTTCGTACACGCATCAGCAGGAGCGCGCGCTGGATGGCGTGAACCTTGAGCTGGCCCCTGGGAAGCTGTATGGCGTGGTGGGCAGCAACGCCGCAGGTAAGTCCACGCTGGCTTCCCTGATGCGTGGTTTGATCCCGTACTTCCACTCGGGTGATCTGGAAGGTGAGGTCTTCTTGTGGGGCCGCGCGCTTGAAGAGTGGTCGCCTGCAGAGTTGTCTCGCCGGATCGGTTATGTGTTCCAGAACCCGTTCACGCAGATCTCCGGTGTGCGTGAGACGGTGTTTGAGGAGATCGCTTTCGGTTTGGAGAACCTGGGGCTCACGCGCGAAGAGATCGTTGATCGCGTGCTGCAGGTCGCTGAGCGGATGGACCTGCTCCCGTTGCTGGAGAAGGATCCTAACGGTTTGTCGGGTGGTCAGCGTCAGAAGGTCGCGTTCGCTGCGGTGATTGCGATGGACGCTGACTTCATTGTGATCGATGAGCCGACCTCGCAGCTTGACCCGGAATCCTCGGAAGAGGTTTTCCGGATCATCGCCCAGTTGAAGGAGCGGGGTAAGACGCTGGTTCTGGTTGAACACAAAGTGGACTTGCTCGCCGAATACGCTGATGAGCTGATCGTGATCGATAAGGGCCGTGTCACGGCCGCTGGTCCTGCGCGTGAAGTGTTTGCTTCGCAACAGCTGGTCGATGCGGATGTTCCGCGCCCGGAGGTCACGCAGCTTGCGTTCGCGTTGCGTGAGGCCGGTGTTGCTGTTGATCCGTTGCCGATCACGTGCGCGCAGGCGCTGGAGGCGTTCGCTTTCGTTGGTGGCGGCACAGCTACTGGTAGCACGGTTGCTGGCGGTGGCGTTGTGAACGGCACCGCGCTGGGTAACAACACGTCTGTTGATGGTGGTTTGAAGGGTGAAGGTGGCAACTGATGTCGATTGAATTGAAGGATGTCGCCTTCGAATATGACGAGCTCTCCCCGGTTCTGGCTGGGTTGAACATGTCGATCGCCGCGGGTGAGCGCGTTGCGATTGTGGGTCAGAACGGTGCTGGTAAAACCACCACGGTTAAGCTCATGAACGGCCTGCTGAAGCCTACGCGCGGTAGCGTTTTGGTCAACGGCACGGATACGGCGAAGATGACGAACGCGAAGATGGCGCAGACGGTTGCCTACGTGTTCCAGAACCCGGATGATCAGCTGTTCCAGTCGGACGTGTATTCCGAGCTCGCCTACATCCCGAAGTATCTGAAGTGGGGTAAGCAGGACACGGAGCAGCGTCTTGAACGCGCGATCTCGATGACGGGTATCCGCCCGTTCGTTGACGATAACCCGGCGGACCTGCCGTTCGCGATCAAGAAGTTCGTTGCGATCGCTGCCGTGTTGGTTCCGCGCGTTGATTTCGTGATTCTGGATGAGCCAACCGCGGGCCTTGACGGCCGTGGCCTCGAGATCCTGCAACGCATGCTGGACCGGCTGCATGCCGACGGCATCGGGGTCATCACCATCACCCACGACATGCGTTTCGTGGCTGACTCGTTTGACCGGGTGATCGCGATGGCGCACGGCAAGATCCAAGCGGACGGCACCCCATCGGAGGTTTTCTCCCGCGACGATGTCCTGGCTGAGTGCCGCCTACAGCGGCCAACTGCGGCCCGCATCGCACGGGAACTTGGCTTGGGCGATCACTTGGGTATCGAAGAGATCGCAGCCGCTATGACCGCTAAGAAATAGCCCCGGTAAGCAATAGACCGAGCAAGCAGTAGCCCTAGCAAGAATTACTCCTAACCTATTGACGGCGTTGAGCTGAGGAGGATCATGTCTACTTTTCCTGTTGTGATGGATGTTGATACCGGCATCGATGATGCGATGGCGTTGATGTATGCGGTGCGTAACCCGCATATGGATGTGCGTGCGGTGTCCACGGTGGCTGGCAATGTGTCGCTCAAGCAGGTTGTTGAGAACACGTTGAAGATCCTGGATCTGATGGGTGCCAGTGACATCCCGGTTGCCGCGGGTGCTGTGGCTCCACTGAATTCGCCGGCTCGTGACGCCTCCTACGTGCACGGCGCCGATGGCTTGGGTGGTGTCGAGTTGCCTGCGCCAACGCGTGAGCCTGTGGCTGAGCACGCGGTTGAGCTGATGCGCCGGACCATCATGGAGTCGGAGCAGAAGGTCACACTGATCGCGTGCGCCCCGCAAACCAACCTCGCGTTGCTGTTGCGGATGCACCCGGAGGTCACGGAGAACCTTGAACGGATTGTGTTCATGGGTGGTTCCGCGAGCGTGGGTAACGCAACCCCAGTCGCTGAGTTCAACATCTGGCATGACCCTGAGGCCGCGGACATCGTCGTGAAATCTGGCGTGCCGCTGGTCATGTATGGCCTGGATGTTTTCAACCACGTAGCTATCCCGGACGATGTGGTGGCTGGGTTGAAGGCCTCTGACCATCCGGTGGCGCGTGCCTTGGGTGGCATCGCGGGCTTCACATACGGCGATGATGAGGATGAACCGCAGGCTTATTCGTTGATCGGTGACGCTGGCGCTGTTGTGGCCGCAGTGCATCCGGAGATGTTCGTGTCTTCCGAGCACCGCATCGAGATCTCGTTGGCTGATGAGATCACGCGCGGGCAGACCGTGGTGGATCAGCGAGCCCAGGTGGGCGAGGACCGCCTGCACGGTAAGAAGATCGACGATATCCCGGTAGCTGAGGTCGTGTTCTCGGCGAAGGATGAGATGGAAGTGATCCGCGAATTCCTCGACGTAGTGCTCGAAGGCGAGCTCAAGGAACTCTACTCATAGACAGCGGTTCCTAGACAATGGAGCCTAGGCAACGAGTCTCAGTCCGCGAGCGCTAGTTCACTGGCCGGTCAGCTAAGTGGTTAGCTGACCGGCCAGTGTGCTGGTTATGTAGTTACTTGGTCGTGCGGAACCCACTGGGGTTGCGGAACTTATTTCGATTTCTTTGACCAGGTGCCGCAGCCCATCGAGGTGAAGTAGTCGCCTTCGCGCAGGTCAACGGTGGGGGTGCCCTTATCGATGGAGCGGGAGAACTTCACATTCGAATAGCTGGAGTCTGAATAGACCGCGTAGATGCAGCGTTGTTTCACACCGGATTTGGTGCGGTAGGTGCCGGATGGGATGTCGTCGCCGACTTTCCAGCGGCCGCTACTGCTTGCCGGGCGGGACGTGATCTTGATGTCTTTGTCGAGCTTCTTGCGATCCTTTTTGAGTTTCTCTTGGTCCTTCTTGAGCTTCGCGCGATCTTTCTTCAGCTTCCGCTGATCACTTTTCAGCTTGTCGTGTTCTTTTTCTTGGTCTTTCTGTTGCGCGTTGAGTCCGCTCTCTTCGTCTTCGTAGGACGAGATGGTTTGCTCGAGCTCTTCGCGTTCCTGCTCACCCTTGGCCGCGCGGGAATCAACCTGGGACTTCTCGGAGGCGAGCTTCAAGTATTCCTCGGAGCGGGTCGGGTCTGGTGCGAGCGCAGTTTTGCTCAAGATCACACCGCCACCGATGCCCAATAGCGCCGCCAGCACAGTTGCGATCACCATGTTCTTGCTCGGCTTGCCCGACGTGCGGGTTGAGGAAGCCTCTGCCTCCTCTGTTGAGGCGGAGGCCATGAGCCCTGCCGCGGTCACGCCGGCGGCAACACTGGTGGCGCGGGCGGCATCGTTATCGTCTTCGTCGCTGAGGTAGTCGTTAGAGGCAGGCGCGGTGACCGCGGCGTAGTTCGCGGTGTCGAAGGTCGCGGGGGAGTCTGAATACCACATCTCGGAGTCGAGGCCCTGGTATTCGTTGGTCGGCTCTGCCTCATCGAGTGCGGCTTGGCCCTTGAACGCGTCTAACGGCAAAGGAGCAGGCGGCGTTGAGTCGGCCGGGGCGGATTCCGTTGGCTCAGAATCAGCGGGCTTGGATGCTGAGTCTTCCGGTGCGGAGTCCTGGGCGGCGGAATCCTTGTCGACATCGGGTGTGGACCCTGCCGGAGCTTCGGGTGCGGGGTCCTTAGGGGTTGGAGGCAATGCTTGGGTAGCGTCGTCCTCAGGGCCAGGCGGAGGTGGGAAGGCCGGCTGGTTCGGCTTTGCCGCCTCGTCAGGACGTGAAGAATCAGACATTGTTCCATCCACATTCATAACGATGACACATTACTAACTCTCCATTGTGGCCTGTTGACAGCGATATTGCATAGCCGGGTAAAGTTCCGGCATGACGTACATCACATCGCCACAGAAGAAAAAGATCATCCCCGCAGTCCTCGCTGCCCCGGCTATTTTGGCGCTCGTCGGTGCACTGAGCGGATGCGGCAGTACAGGCCCGGCAAAAGACACAACCGAGCAGAGCAGCACTGAGCAGAGCGGGCAGGCACAGAACACAGGGGAACAGGGCAGTGGGGAGCATGAAGAGCCGGAATCGCGGCTGGCTTCCATCAAGAAAGACGGCGTCATCACGGTCTGCACAACGGGGGACTATGCACCGTTCACGGTTGAAAAGGATGGAAAATTCAGCGGGATTGATGTGAATTTGGCTGAGAAATTCGCCGAAAACTTAGACGTCAAGGTTGAGTTCGTTGGGACTGAATGGAAGAACCTTATGCCGGACTTCCTCAGCAAATGCGATATGGCGGTCGGCGGTATCTCCGTGAATGATGAGCGCGCAAAGAAAGTTGATTTCAGTACGTCGCTACTCAAGGACGGCAAGACGCCGATCGCACGCTGCGAAGACAAAGACAAAGACAAATACAAAAGCATCGAACAGATCAACAAGCCCGGCGTGGTGAGCATCATGCCGGAAGGCGGAACCAACCAGGAATTCGCGAAGAAAAACTACCCGAAAGGCACGCTGAAAACTCACGACAACAAAACGATCTTCGACGAGATCGTCAAAGGCAACGCTGACGTCATGACGACCGACCGCGCCGAAGTTCTCTACATCGACGAGAAATACCCGGAGCTGTGCGCGACTAACCCGGATCGTCCATTCGACCAGTTTGATAAGGCATTCATGTTGCCCAAGGGCGACACTGAATTCAAGAAAGCCGTGGACGATTGGCTCGAAACGAGCTTCAAGGACGGAACCTACCGCAAGATCGAAGAACCGTGGGTAGGCGACCAGGAACTCAGTTACCGTACAGAGAAGTAGCCTCCGTGAAGCCACCCCGAGCAATAGCCTGTCACGTGGCCTTGGCAGTAGCTCCACGGTGCCTGCGGTGGGCCTCACCAGAGGCTGGGTTGTTCCGGCTAGGTTGCTGCGGCGATAAGGCAGGGGAGCACATCCTGGATCGGGTCGTTGACCACGGCGTCAGCGATCGAATCGAATGGGGTCGGTTCCGCGTTGATAATCACGACCTTCGCACCGCACTCGGCAGCCAACGGAACCAGGCCAGCAACCGGGTACACCGTGAGGCTCGTACCGATCGCGAGCACCACATCGCACGCTCGGGCCAGTTCGATGCTCGCCTGCATCGTCTCCTGATCCAGGGTTTCCTCAAACAGGATCACCGTCGCGCGAGTAATGCCACCGCACTCAGGGCACCGCGGATCAGTATCGCCGGCATGAACACGAGCGATCATCTCCGCCATCGGGCCCTCAACGCCGCAGTCCTCGCACCGCCACCGCCGCTGATTCCCATGAACCTCATGCACCAACTCCGGCGAGTTGCCGGCCACCAAATGCAACCCATCCGTGTTCTGCGTGACAATACCGGCCAACCGGCCCGAACGCTCCAACGCAACCAGCGCATCGTGCCCAGGGTTAGGTTTCGCCTTCAACGCGACCGAATCGGCACGCGCCTGCCACGCCTTACGCCGCACCCCCTCATCACCTAAATACCACGACAACGTAGAGATACGTTCCGCCTCCGGGTCCTGAGTCCAACGGCCCTGTGGGCCACGGAAATCCGGGATGCCCGATGCGGTCGAGACACCCGCGCCCGTCAACGCAAGCACACGCTTCGCCCCCGCGAGCACGCCGACCGCGGCATCGAAAGCATCAACATCGAAGTTTTCAGAGCCAGATTCTGGAGGGATCATTCGGGTACGGTTCCTGTCGCGTCGTCGCCTTTGAGCCATTCGCGCACGGCTTCGTGGCCGCGTTCGATGAGTTCTTCGTTGTCGTCGCTGTCGAGGTTGAAACTGATCGACGTGTACGGTGCGGTGTCGATCACGATCACGTTCTGGCCGATCTCCTCATTGTCGAGGCGGCGGGTCTCCCGTCCCTCCAAAACGACCTGGCCCAACGCGCGCAACTGCGCCATCGGTTTACGTACCGACTCCAACTGTTCCTTGCCGGGGGTGCGCGGCGTTAAGTTGATGCCGATGGTCGGCCAGTCAGCTTCCTTCTCCTCGTTATTGGCCAACAGTTTGATTGGGAAGTTAGAAACCAGGCCGCCATCCGCGAACGTGACCGTTCCGCGTTCACCCGTGATCTCGACAGGCTGGAACACGCCAGGTAGAGCGGCGGAAGCGTGCACAGCATCGGCCACTGAAATCTCGTCCGGATCCAAGCCGTAGTCCTCGGCGTCCCACGGGAACACGGCCATCCGGCGCTGGCTGAGGTCGGTCGCGATCGTCACGAAACCGTAGCGGTGCGTGATGTCCTCATCAGCGTACGGGGAACCATCACGGCGGAAGTCGCCGAACTTCTCCGTCCCCAGATCCTTCATGACTCCGGCGACCCACGAGTTCATGTAACGGCCCGGGTGCATACCGCCGTAGCGCATCAACCGGTACGGGATCGCCAGCTTAGACAGCGGACCGAACTTGCTCGCGATCGGCCCCGCATCCAGGATCTTACTGAAATCGAAAGAGGTCACCAGGTCAGCGAACTTATCTAGGCCCTCACCCGAATGCTTCAACGCGGCAAGCAACGCGCCCGCAAGTGAACCGGACGAGCAACCGATAATCCGCTCAAACGTATAGCCCGCCGCACGCAACTCATCCACCGCGCCCGCCAACGCGACAGCTTTCGCCCCGCCACCTTCAATCACCAGGTCGACCGGCTGCGGGGCTAGCCGCGCCTCCCTGAACGTTGCTTCAGACACGTCCCCGGTTACACCGCCATCGTGATGAGTTTTTCGATCTGGTATTCCTCAATGCCGTTGTGGCCGCCTTCCTTACCCAGCCCGGAAGCCTTCACACCACCGAACGGAGCGGCAGGGTCAGCCACGGCAGGGCGGTTCAGACCAACCATGCCCACCTCGAGCGCTTCAGCCGCGCGCATCGCCTGCATAATGTCCTGCGAATACACGTAGGCGACCAAACCGAAACGGGTGTCGTTGGCGATCCGGATCGCTTCCTCATCAGAATCGGCGATATACAGCGACGCGACGGGCCCGAAGATCTCGGTTGTCGCGATATCGGAATCCAGTGGCGCGTTCTCAACCACGGTCGGGTTCAAGAAATAACCGTCACCCTCGGGGCAGTCGCCACCGGCCAGAACCGTGGCGCCATTCTCCTGCGCATCCGCAAGCAAGCCTTGCACGCGGTCGCGCTGCTGGTCTGAGACCAGCGGCCCCACCGTCGTGTCCGGATCTGTCCCAGCACCCACGCGCAGGCGGGCGACCTCCTCGAGGAAGATCTGCTTGAACTCATCGGCAACATCCTTGTGCACGATGATGCGGTTGGCAGAAATACACACCTGGCCTGCGTTGCGGAACTTCAAGCCCGCGGCGCCTTTAGCGGCCCAACGCACGTTGGCCTTGGACAAGACGAGGAACGGTCCGTTGCCACCCAACTCCATCGAGGAGGCCATGACGTTATCGGCCGCCTGCTTCAAAAGCTGGGTACCCACCGGGGTCGAGCCCGTGAATGAGACCTTCCGCAGCCGCTCATCCTTCATGAGGTCAGCGGACTGAGCCGGGGCATCCACGGTTGGCACGAGGTTCACAACACCGGCCGGCACACCGGCTTCGTGGAGAATCTGAACGAACAGGGACATCGTCAACGGCGTCAGATCAGACGGCTTGAGCACCACGGTGCAACCCGCGGCGAGCGCGGCGCCGGCTTTGCGGGCGCCCATCGAGACAGGGAAGTTCCACGGGGTCACCAGGTAGGAGGGGCCTACCGGTTGGTAGGTGGTGATGATGCGGTAGCCGCCTTTCGGGGCGGGGGCGAAGTTGCCGGTTTGGTGTTGGACTTGTTCGGAGAACCAGCGCAGCATGTCTGCGGCGTCGGTGGCTTCGGTCTTGGCTTCGCGTAGTGGCTTGCCCATCTCCGTGGCGATCACGTGGGCGATGTCATCGGCACGTTCCAGGATCAGTTCGTAGGCTGCGCGGAGGATGTCGGAGCGCTCCCGGGTTGTTGTGGCGCCCCATTCTTTCTGTGCCGCAACAGCGGCATCTAGGGCGCGGCGCGCGTCTTCGACTCCCGCATCGGCCACCTGCGTGATCTCCTTAGCTGTGGCCGGGTTCAGTACAGGAAACGATGCGCCACTGGCGGCCGCTGTCCACTCGCCGTCGATGAACAGGCCGGTCTGGACGTCGAAAGAACCATTCGGGCTGGTGAAGGATACAGAAGTCATACATTGAGTCTCCCACGTCGCAGTCGCACACGTCACCCACGCGTCACACCTGCGGAACTGTATGTGAACTGTGGGTGTCATTGTGTACTTATTGCACGCGTTTCCGCGAATACACGGGGTTCACCTGCCTACAATGGTCAACAGCAAAAACACAGCAGCACGGATAACGGTGGCAGCCGGCGCTGGGTGACGGTGGTAGCCGTTGGGTAGCGGTGGCAGCCGTTGGGCAGTGGTGGTGGCGCAGTATCGTAAGCACGCAGCGAGGGAAGCGGGGAGAGGGATGTCTCGTTCACCTATGGCCTCGACGTGGCGTACCGATTCCCGTGCCGTGCAGCTGCATAAGTCGGTGCGGGTGACGGTCGGTTCGATCGTTACTAACCTGATCCCTACCGCGATCGTTGCGTTCTTTGTCTATACCTCGGTTGCGGGCGCGGCCGTGGGTAAAGCCCTCATGTATATAGGTATCCCGTTGGGTGGCTTGATTTTCCTGATCGCGATCGGTGGGGCCGTGGTCGCGCTCGTCGTGGCTTATACTGAACGCCGCCGCATCCGGGGCGAATCGGGAACGCATGTGGCAAGCAACGGCTCCAGTACAGAGGTGACGGGGGCTCGGATCCCTATGCTGCGCCTCTGGATCCTGCTGGTGGTGACGGTAGCGGTGACGGTTTCCCGCATTATCGCTAACTGGTGGTTCTTCGAAACCAACGGGGCGGGTTCCGCGGCACGCACCGAGGTAGGGCCAGGCCCTGTGGTTCTGACTTCGTGGATTCTCTATATCCTCGCCACGGTCGTAGCGTTCTGGACGTTCTTTGGGGTCCGCCGCTACGAAGACGCCGTAACGCTACCGGCTGATACGGCGGGATCAGAGCGGGGAGCCAGCTAACTTTCCATGGCGGCTAGGGCCGTGAGGAAGTCCGCGAGCGATACCATCGGTGTTCCGTATTTGCGTGCGTTGCGTGCCTTGCCTGATTCGCTGTTGATGTCCGCGAGCACTAGAAGGTCGGTGCGGGTTTTCGTGACGTTCGCGCTCGTGACGAAACCGCGTGCCTCGATGAACTTCGCGAACACGTGCCTATCCCATGCCTTCCCCTCCAGCGTGATGCTGCCGGTGAACGCGATCCGCGCCCCAGGCTTCAGGATGTCTGCGAGCGCGGGGCCGGCAGCTGGCGGCTCATAGGGGATCACGACGCCGTACTCAGCTTCGATGCTGCGTTTCAGTTGCTCTGTGGCCGGCCCGAGCGTGCGGCCGGCAAGCCGCGCCGCCAAGTGCTCGGTGTGCGCCGGCGTCATCCTCCCGCCCGCCGGTATGAACGTCAGGGGTTCGGGGTTGCTGCTGGGTGCGGCGGCGTGGGAATCTGCGGCAGTGTTGGAGGCGGAGACCGTGTCAGACCGGGCGGTGCGGGTGAGGAGATAGCCCGAGGATGTGGTGTGTTCCCATGCGGTCCACGGGTCCGGATCACCAGGCGCCTCGCTCGATTCGACGAAGAGCGGCATGCGTTCTAGAACGCCGAGGCGGCGGAGCTCGAAGTCGATCAGCCCACGCAGAGTATCCGCGTTTGTGGCCACGACTGTCCTGCCCTCAAGCAGTGGACCGAGCCCGGTCAACGCTTGCGCCGTATCCGGGGCGAGGGTCAGCATGTCCGCATCAATCCCGTGCGTTGCCGCCGCATTTCCTAAGTCACGGCCGGGGTTCACCAGGGTTGAAGCCTGGCCTCCATCCGATGTGACTACCGAGACCTCGAGCGGCCGCGGACGCCAGCCTCGACCTGCGTCCCCCACCGTGAGGACCGTGAGGAAGGCAAGCCCACCATCGTAAGCAGTGTTGCCGGGCCCAGGGTTACTGTTGGGTCCAGTGTTGTCGCCTCGGTTCAGGACGCGTTGGCTGCGCAGGAAGCGACGTAGCGAGGGGGCTACTTGGATGTCTTTCGGGAGTACGGTTCGCCGCAAAACCAGCCCCTCCAGCGAACGCACGCGGGAGAGCGCGACATAGAGTTGACCGTCGGTGAACACGCCGCCGCGGATGTCGACGATCGCGCGTTCGAGGGTTTGGCCTTGGGCTTTGTGGATGGTGATGGCCCACGCGAGCCGCATGGGTAGCTGCCGGAACGTGCCCTGCACCGTGTTGGATAGCCGGCCGCTCTCGAGTGCGATAGGGGAGAGGACTTCCCACGTGTAGGGCCGGGCGATGAACATGTCCCCGCCGGGTGTCGCGACGGCGGCCCACGGTTCGCCGTCTTTGTCCCAGCCGAGGTCTGTGATTTCGCCGAGGGTTCCGTTGACCCACCTGTCCAGCGGGTCGTTGACCACCATCATGACTTGCGCGCCGATCCGCAGCTGAAGTTCGTGCGGGACGGGCGGGTCGAAACCGGTGAGGTCGCCCACGGTGTCGGCATCGGAGGTGAGTGAGAACGTAGCGAGCTTTTCGAGTTCGCGCCGGTTTGCGGCATCGGCCATCCGGTTGGTGGTGGTCAGGGTCATCCACGGTTCGTCGGCGGGTGGTGTGAAGTGCGGGTCGACGCGTTCGTTGAGTTCCGCGAGCCCGCGTTGGGTTAGCGAGCCATCACGCACTCCGTTGAGTAGTTCCGTGAACCGGGAGCCGTGCTCTTGCCGGAACACGTGGCTGAGCTCGAAAACCGGGAAAGAATTCTCCGGGAAATGCCGCGCGGAAAAGAAATAGGGGCTGCCGTAGTCCCGCTCAAACTGTGCTTGTTCGGTCGGGGCGACGACGGGCGGCAACTGATACACGTCCCCCACCAGAACCAGTTGAACCCCGCCGAACTGCTCGCCAGGCCTCGGCCCATACAGTTCCAGCGCCGCGGCGAGCGCATCGAACAGATCGGCCCGCACCATCGAGGCCTCATCAATCACCAGAACATCCAGTTGCTCAAGCACTTCACGATGCGCGGCCGGCGAATAGCGCGGCGAACGGACGAACTCCTCCGTCACCCCAGGCCGGAAACTGAACAGCCGATGCAGGGTCAGCCCGCCGACGTTCAACGCCGCCATCCCCGTGGGGGCGGCAACCAGCACGTTGCGTGTGGTCTGCTCCATAAACAGCCGCACGAGCGTGGACTTGCCCGTGCCTGCTTTACCCGTGATGAATGCGTGATTGCCCACCTGAAGATGGTTGAGCGCGGCCCTCAACTCCGGGGTCATCACGATGCCAGACATGCCCCGATCCTATCCGTGCCAGTTGCGTGTGGGCGGAGGCCGGGTGTGCGAAGCCGGGGCGAGTGTGGTAGGAATGTATAGCTATTGCAAATGAGTCTCAATAGCAATAACGGTATTCTTCTCACTAGAAAGCGCACAGCCATGCCGCCACTAGGGACACCAGGGAATCAGCTTCCCGCCACCAACTCCGCTGAACGAGTCAGCGCTGACACACGTACCAGCGCCGATACCTTCAGTGCCGCCTCGCGTTCTGCTGACGTAGCTTCCAGCACCAAACAATTCGCCGCCAAGGGCGCGAAGGCCCGCATTGCCTCAACCACGGGTGTGTTGGCCCTGCTGTTGGCGGGAATCTCGCCGGTAGCGGCCGCGCACGCCAACACCGCGCCAGCCAACACGGCCGCGGCCCAGACCTCGGTTGCAGGTTTGGGTGCTCATAACGCAACGACGGGCTTGGCCGCCTATAACAGCGCTACGGTTCCGGCCGCGGACCATCTGATCTTGGAGGCGGGCCACGTTGATGCGTTCAATGTCACCGCATCGAACGGTGCTTTGAAGCTCAATCTCAAAGAAGACGTCACTGGCTCCCATGTACACCGCGACCCGTCCAAGGTTGAGCTGCACGTCAAGGATGCCGCTAAGCGGGACATCCCAGCAGGCTGGCCGGGTGCTGGGCAAAGCTATTTCTTGCCGCAAACCCAGGACCACAATCTGCTGTGGCCGGGCTGGGACACCCTCGGGACCCAGGGCGGCGGGGTCGGTAAGCACGTGGATCTCGTGTTCACCTCTGTCCAAGGACCGGGCAAGGTGTACTTGTTTGGGACTAACGGCTTCGGGCAGATGAGCCCACTTCTGAAGAACGGCGCAACCCAACTCACAGCGGGTGCGGTGCGCGAACAAACCTATCCGGCCCATACCCACGCGAACTGGGCCTTCACCAAACCGGGCCTGTACAAGATCACGCTCAAAGCACGTGGAACCCAAACCAGCTCCGGGGCGATCATCGAATCCCCGGCGCAGACCTACTACTTCACCGTAGGCTCCGCCCACAAGGGAACAGCGTTCACCAAACCGGCACCCGCACCAGCACCTGCGCCGACACCAACGCCGACGCCGAAGCCGGCTCCGGAGAAACCAAAACCGGCACCGAAGCCAAAACCAGCGCCGAAACCGACGCCTCAACCAACTCCGACGCCAGCTCCTGAGAAGCCAACGCCAGCGCCAGCGCCGTCTGAGTCAGCCAAGCCGACCCCAGCGCCAGCTCCGGAGAAACCAAAACCGGCACCGGAAAAGCCGAAGCCGAAGCCGGCGCCGAAACCGGAACCATCTGAGTCGGCCTCGCCTGAGAAGCCAGCACCGAAGCCAAAGCCTGAGAAACCGGCGCCGAAGCCAGAGAAAACGGCCCCAGCGAAGCCAGCCCCTGAGAAGCCAGCGCCAGCGCCGGGCACCGGAGAAGCTCCAGCTGACACCTCACCGCAGGCGCCGGGTGATGCTGCGCCGCAGGCACCCGCTCCAGAAGCTCCGGCTCCAGGTGCGCAAGTTCCCGGCGCGCAGGCTCCAGACGTGCCGGCCGATGTGCCAGCACCGGGCGCGCCAGCTCCAGCACCGGGCGCGCCTGCTGCGCCGGTGACCCCGGAGTGCACCCCGGTCGAGGAACCACGTGAGGCAACGCAGGCCGAAATCGATGCGGCCACATCGTCCGAAGATTCCACGGCAGAAGATTCCAAGACGGAAGACTCCACAGCCGAGAGCTCCAAGGGCTCGAAGGCCGATCGTTCCGCAACTACCGGCGGCGTCACCAGGGGCGGCACCAGCCTGTTCTCCGTGGCGGGTCTGCTGCCGACGTCACGGGTCAGCGGCAGTGTGACCATCCCAGCGAACTCGCACGTGCACCCGAACTGGGTGTTCTCCAAGCCGGGCTCCTACACGGTACAGATCCGGCAGAACGCAACCCTCAAGAGCGGTGGGACCGCGTCAGCACGCGCAACGCTGCGTTTCAACGTCGGCCCAGGTGCCGCCGGTGTGACGGGCGGACACTTCGACCTCGGTTCGCAACTGAAAGGCTCCACCCTCAAGGCCTCCCTCAAAGACGACCGTAAACAGCCAGCCGCGTGGGTTGAGCCAGGTTCGCTCTCTTTCGCGCTCGGTGATGCCGCACGCACTTCCGCCCCGGCAGGCATCGACTTCGTGGCACCGCAAGGCTCCAACGTGTGGATGGTCCCGTCCACACAGATCCCAGGTGTGCCGTGGATCGGCGCGAACACGATGCACCCATCCCTCAAAAACACCACCGGACCCGTTACATGGACGCTCGAATCCGTGTCCGGCCCCGGCAACGTAGCCGTGTTCACCTCCGGGAACTTCGGTCAAATCGTCGGCCAACGCTGGTTCCACTCCACCGCAAGCACCCCAACGCCAGGCCAGAAACCAAGCCAGCCACAGGGAGCCAAGCCAGGCCAGCCTGAACAGCAAGGCACAGGCCAGGGCGCAGACAAGGGCCAGGGTGCAGGCGGCGGCGCAGGCCAAGGTGAAGGTTCAGATGCGGCAGGTGGCACATCGGACGCTGGGGGCTCCGCACCCAAGGTGACGGTGCCCGGGATCGCGAAAGACCAAGCCTCCGCCAAGGAAGGCCAGCTGTTCAAGAAGGACGGCAAGGTCATGATCATGGACACCGTGGGCCGCACCGCGGACGGCCAGCCGTGCGCACTGCCTGACGCTGGCGGGGCATCGCTGGCCCGCACCGGCGTGGACGCCGCACAGCTCGGCGCTGCCGGTGGCCTACTGACGGTGATCGGTGCGGCAGCGTTCATGCTGTACCGCCGCGCACGCCGCGCGGAGTAACGCGTGCGCGGACACCAACCGGATAACAGCCAGCCCGCCCCCAACGGGCCGGCACATACGCGGGGGCTCTCGCGGCGAACGTTCATCACGCTCGCCGCGGGAGCCGCCGCCGCGGCTGTTTTCCTTCCCGGCACAACAAGCCGCGGCCTCACCTCCGGCGGGCTGCGGATCGTCGCAACCACCGGAATCCTCGCCGACCTGACCCGCAACGTAGTCGGAGCCGATGTGCACGTCAGCGCTTTGGTGCCCGAAGGCGCTGACCCGCACTCCTTCGAACCCACACCACGTGCGATGCGCGACATCGCGCTAGCCGACCTCGCGTTCTCCAACTACCTCATGCTGGAAGAACAATCCATCATTCGCGCGATCGACGCCAACATTGGCGCGGACGCAACCCACATCGCGCTCGCCGAAGAAGCCTCCGGCTACGGCGCCGAAATCATTCCACTCGTTGAGTCACGATCCCTCGACGCGGTCTGGCTCGGTTTGAGGGTCGCGGCCGCCAGCGCTGGCGAGGCTGGCGGCGGCGGTGGTGATGCTGGAAAAGCTGGCGGTAAAGGCGGTGGCACTGGCTCGGGGGCCCGCCGCGGTGATGCGACAAGGCTCGGGCTGGTATCGGCGGAGGGCCCGGGGACGGTGTTCGCGTTCGTGACGGGAACGTTCGGGCGGCCAGAGAAAGTCTTCGACTCCTCCCTGCCGGAGAACGCGCGCGAGAACATCACGAACCTGCCACCCGGCGCCCACACCCATATGTCGTGGGCGTTCACCGAACCGGGCACCTATACGCTTTCCTTCCGCGCCACACCTGCCGCAAGCGGGACGCTTGGCAACAACTCAGGCGGGACACTCGGCGGCGAGGCCCTCGGCGCTGGGGCTGATCCGGCCTCACGCGATACAGCCGATGCTTCTGGCGCCGTGGTCTCGACGTTGCGGATCGCGGTGGGCGTGAGCCCCGAGGAGGCCGCCGCAGACATGCCGGCGGGGGTTGCGGGGGCGGGGCCGCGCATCGTGGGTAAGGGGCATGCGGACATCACGGTGGATACAGCGAAGCGGCGGCTCGTGTTGCGTGTGGATGAACCGCAACCGGAGGACATTCCGTTGGAGAACACGGTGATCCATGTGCCGCCGAAAGCGCTACAACCGATCCCGGCTGACCCGGCGTTCAGGTTCATCGGCCGCCCCGGTACTGATGTGTATCAGTTGCCGCAAGCGGTGCTCGGTAAGCATGTTCACGGCGAAATCGACCCGCATTTGTGGCATGACGTGAGCAACGCGCAAGCCTATGTTGAGGTGATCCGCGATCAGGTGATCAAGAAAGACCCGCGGAACGCGTCCCGTTACCGCGGCAACGCATCGGCCTATATCGCCCGGTTGGACGAGGTCGATGACTATGTGGCGCGTTCCATCGCTTCCATCCCGGAACGCAACCGGAACCTCGTGACCACACACGAGGCCTACGGGTATCTCGCGAACCGGTATGGGCTGGATGTTGCGGGGTCGGTTTCACCCTCGCCGGGGCAGGAGCCATCGCTGGCTGAACGTCGCAGGCTCGCTGCGACCCTGCGTGACCTCAACGTTCCTGCCGTTTTCATCGAACAAACCGCGGGCGGCACCGCTCAATCCTTGCGGGACGCCGCGCAACTGGCCGGGGTGGGCGTCGCGCCGATTTGGGGTGACGCATTCACCCCCGGAGTCAACACATACGAACTCTTGATGCGCGCCAACGCTGACTCGCTCGCGCGTTCACTCGGAGGCAAACCCCTAGGTGAGCACGATGCGCCCGGCCGCTAACTGCGCACCGGCGCTGGCCCCGTTGCATGTTGGCGGCCGCCGCCACTTGCCGCCGGGCCCGGGCCTAACTGCCGCTTGCCGTCAGCCCCGAGCCTAACTGGCGACTGCCGCTGACCCTACTCACTGCTGAATTCTGGAATTAATAAGGACACTCACGATGCTGAAGTTACATACGCCACCGCATACAGCCGCGCCTGCAGCACACAGCGGATTGCCCCGGCTGTCCACGCTTTTGCTGGCCGCCATGATTGCGTTCGCGCTCGCTGTTGTTGGGGTTCTCGCGGGGGTTTTCGGGCAGGTTCCTGCCGCGCACGCTGAGCCGTCCTCGGATGACCCAGCACTCGAGCAGACGGTGGAATCGGATGAACGCACCGTCACTGGCAAGGCCGCGGTTTTGGATGTGGGGCACGCTGATCTAGGGATGCGACGCGTGGATGGCAAGTGGGTTATGCAAGTGCGTGATGACCGGACTTCCCCTGCGGTGTGGCGCAACCTCGAAGACGTTGTGATCCAGGTGCATGACGCCGGTAAACAACAGATCCCGGAAAGCGGCTACGAATTCACCGGCGCGAAAGGCGGGGATGAGGCCTGGGTTGTTCCTCAGGTGGAGATTTCCGGTGTGGTGTGGCTCGGCTGGAACACCCAGGACCCCGAGCTCATCAAACATGCAGACCGCGGCGTGACCATGAAGTTCAGCAAAGCAACCGGACCCGGGCAGATGACCCTGTTCCTGCAACCCGGTAACTTCGGCGACCCGCAACTGTTAGTGGATAGCTCCAACCTCGCCGAACACAACAGCGTGTTCATCGAGAAGAACACGCACACGCACGCGAACTGGGTCTTCACACGCCCCGGCCAGTACACGGCCCAGCTCACGATGACCGCCGAAGACAAGGACGGTAAGAAGGTCTCCGCCTCAGGTTCGCTCGTGTTCGCGGTAGGGGACTCCACGAACACCGAAGAGGCGCTCGCCGCGGCCAAGGAAACCAACAGCGCCACTGGCAAGGATGCGGCGGGAGAGGCCGCCGGGCACGATGCGGCAGGCGACGATGCAGAAAACGATGGTGCGAACAACGGCGCCGGCGACAGCAAGTCGGCCGATACCGCAGCCGATGCGGGCGAGACCAAGCCTGCAGGCGCGTCGTTGGCGTGGTGGCTTGCCGGTGGCGCCGCCGTCGTGATCGCGGCGGGCGTGGCTGTTGGTGTGGTGGTGCAACGCAAGCGCCGCGCAACCGAGGCAGAAGTGTGGGGTAGCGGTGCCGGTGAGTGAGAATAACGGCATCGCGGTGCTTGAGGGCCGCGATGTGTGCGTGAATTTGGGGCAGCGGCCCGTGTTGGAGCACGCCTCGATCACCGCTTCCGCTGGTGAGATCCATGTTTTGCTTGGCCCGAATGGTGCGGGTAAAACCACGTTGATGCGTGCGTTGCAGGGGCTGGTTCCGTTAGCGGGCGGTTCGGTGAGTGTGGCTGGCCGTTTGGGTTATGTTCCGCAACGCCACGACATCGACTGGACGTTCCCTGTGGCGGCAGCGGACGTGGTGCGGCTCGGTCTGGTGCGTTCGGTTTCCCGCTGGCGTCGCCTCAGTGTGGGGCATATGAAGCGGGTTGCGCACGCGTTGGAGCGGGTTTCGATGACGCACTTGCGTGACCGTCCGATCTCGGAGATGTCTGGTGGGCAGCGGCAGCGGGTCATGATCGCTCGCGCGCTGGTTCTAGAGCCGAGCGTCCTGCTACTCGATGAGCCATTCACGGGGCTAGATATGCCTACCCAGGAAGAACTGTCGGCCTTGTTCGTGGAGTTGGCGCGGCAGGGTGCGGCGATCGTGATGTCCACGCACGATCTCAGCCACGCCCTGACCATCGCCGACCGTGTCACGCTCCTGAACCGCACCGTGATCGCTAACGGCCCACCACACGCACTCGGCGATCCGGGGCTTTGGCAACGCACCTTCCAAGTCAGCGAAGCCTCGCCACTGCTCACCCAAGTCGGCGCCTTCACCGGCGCCGCCGCGGAGGCAGCAACCGCGCCGGAAGTAACAACAGCATCGGAGGCTGCCTTCACATCGGCCCCAGCCACCGCATCGGAGGCTGCCACAACAGTAGAAGGGGTGCGCTCATGCTGACGCCGTTGGATTTTCTACAGGATCTGTTCAACCCGCAGCTCGCGTTTTTGCCGAAGGCGCTGGTGGTTGCGACGTTCTCGGCACTGGTGTGCGCGGTGGTGGGCACGCACGTGGTGTTGCGGGGGATGACGTTCATGGGGGACGCGATTTCGCATGCCGTGTTCCCGGGGCTTGCGGTGGCGTTTGTGTTGCAGGGTTCGCTGTTGTGGGGCGGGCTGATCGCTGGCGTGGTGACCGCGGTTCTGATCGCGGTGTTGAGCCAGAATGAGCGGCTGCGTTCGGATACGGTGATCGGTATTTTGATGGTCACGATGTTCGCGATCGGCATTGTGGTGATGTCTCGCGCGCCCGGCTATTCGGGAAGCCTCAGCACGTTCTTGTTTGGTTCGTTGACCGGTATCCCGGATTCGGCGCTGGTGACCACGGTGCTGGGGTCGATGTTGATCCTCGCTGTTTTGGCGGTGTTCCACCGTGATTTGGTGATGGTGGGGCTGGACCGCGGTTACGCTACGGCGATCGGGATGCGGGTCATGGCGCTGGATATTGTGCTGGCGGTTGTGGTGACCTTCGCAGTGGTCATGAGTGTGCAGACGATCGGCAACATCCTGGTGATTGCGCTTCTGGTGACCCCGGCGGCGGCCGCGCGGATGGTGTGCGACAGGATGGTTCCGATGATGCTCACCGCCGCGTGCTTTGGTGTGCTGGGTGCGTTCGTGGGGATCTATGTTTCGTGGGCTGTTGACCTGCCGACGGGTGGCGCCGTAGTGCTGGTGTGCGCGGTGATTTTTGTGCTGGCGTGGCTTTTGGGACCGCGCCACGGTGTGCTCGCCCGGCAGCGCGGCGTACGCGAACGCGGTGTACGTGAACAGAACGGCCAGGGACGCGTCCGCGCGGGTGCAGCGGCGACCGACGCCTAGATTTATCTCGTGCGCTTATCAATCCACTCCAAATATATATTTCAGTTCCTATTGATTGCTCCTTATTCTTAAAGAAGAGTTATCAAAGGAGGTGGCCGTGGAAATCAAAGCGTTGAGGTACTTCACGGCAGTGGCTGAAACCCTCCACTTCGGCGAGGCCGCGATGCGGTTGCATATCGCTCAGCCCGTACTTTCGCAGACGATCGCCCGGCTAGAAAAAGAACTCGGCACAACACTGCTGAACCGTACTACCCGCAAGGTTGAACTCACGGACGCTGGCGCGTACCTGAACCGGGAGGCCCGCCGCGTTCTGGCCGATGTGGATTCGATGTTCGCTGGTGTGCGCAACATCGCCGGCGGCTCGGCAGGCATCATCCGCATCGGGTTCACCGGAACCACGGGTTTCGCGCAGCTGGCCCGCATCAAACAAGCCGTGGCCGAGGCCCTACCGAATATCACGCTGGAAGTGCACACTGACCTTCTCACCCCGGCCCAGCTTGAACGGATCCGCAACGGGCAACTGGACATGGGGATTCTGCGTGGACACACATCGGACCCAGCGTTGGAAACCTATCCGTTAGGAACCGAGAAGCTCGTGGCCGCGATGCCGGAAGGACACCGGCTCGCATCCGTAGAAGGCGAGCTCGCCCTCAAAGAATTTGAGGAAGAGCACTTCATTGCATTCGGCGACCAGCGTTCCAACGTCAACGCCCGCGCCGTAGCGAGCTGCCATGCCGCGGGATTCACCCCCCACATCGCGCACACCGCGCCAGGCACGGCAGGGCTCCTCGCGTTGGTTGCCGCGGGAGCTGGGGTCGCGTTCATCCCCGAATCCGTGCAAGCCCTACGTCCGCAGGGTGTGGTGTTCAAGTCCGTGCCGGAAACCCTGCCGACTGACCTCGCGCTCGTGACCCGCGCCGGAACATCCAGCCCCGTCGTGAAGCACGTCATCGAAGCGCTCGTGGACAACGACGTCGTCAGCGCCGACGCAGACAATCCAGACCGACTCAACAACAAACAAGTTCCCGTAACGCAGGCTTAGGTAGGACTCACTGAAGGGAGATCGATGTGGCACAGACACGGTTCCATGAATCCGCGCTCGCCGCAGTAGAAGGCATCAAGGACGGCTCGACTGTTCTGATCGGCGGCTTCGGTATGGCGGGGATGCCCGTCACGCTGATTGACGCGCTGATTCAGCAGGGGGCGAGCGACCTCACGGTCGTATCGAACAACGCTGGTAACGGTTATACGGGGCTCGCGGCGCTGCTGCAGGCGGGACGCGTACGCAAGATGGTGTGCTCGTTCCCACGCCAATCCGATTCCTACGTGTTCGATGAGCTGTACCGCGCGGGCAAGATCGAGCTTGAGGTGGTGCCGCAGGGCAACCTCGCCGAGCGTATGCGTGCCGCTGGTGCCGGCATCGGCGCTTTCTTCTGCCCAACCAGCTACGGAACCCCGCTCGCAGAGGGTAAGGAAACCCGCGAGATCGACGGCCGTAACTATGTGCTGGAGTACCCGATCAAGGGCGATGTGGCGCTGATTCACGCGGAGACCGCGGACAAGATGGGCAACCTCGTGTACCGGAAGACGGCCCGGAACTTCGCGCCAGTCATGGCGACCGCCTCGACCCGCACGATCGTTGAGGTCAACAACGTGGTTGAGGTGGGCGAGCTGGACCCAGAGAACATTGTGACCCCGAAGATTTACACCGACGACGTCCTCGACTTGTCGGCCCTGCCAAAGGCGGAGACCGCAGCATGAGCCAGGACAACGTGAAGAATCAAGCCGTAGGCGCCACTGACGCTGTAGGCGCTGACGTGGCGGGCGCTGACGTGGCGCGCGGCACGGTTGAGCACACGGACCGCGGCCCACTGGAGAAGACCGAGATGGCGCAGATGGTGGCGCGGGACATCCCGGATCACTCGTTCGTGAACTTGGGTATTGGGCAGCCGACGCTGGTCGCTGACTACCTGGATGCTGATTCCGGCGTGACGCTGCACACCGAGAACGGGATGCTCGGCATGGGCCCAGCCGCTAAGGAGGATGAGGTTGATGAGGAGCTCATCAACGCCGGCAAGATTCCAGTGACCGAGTTGCCGGGGGCGAGCTTCTTTCATCACGCGGATTCCTTCGCGATGATGCGCGGCGGCCACCTGGACGTGTGTGTTTTGGGTGCGTTCCAGGTTTCCGGTGGCGGCGACTTGGCGAATTGGTCCACGGGCGCCCCGGACGCGATCCCGGCGGTGGGCGGCGCGATGGACTTGGCGATCGGCGCGAAGGACGTGCTGGTCATGATGACGCTGTTCACCAAGGACGGCAAACCGAAGCTGGTTCCGGAATGCACCTACCCGTTGACCGGTACGGGCTGTGTTTCCCGCGTTTACACGGATCGCGCGATCTTCGACCTGACCGACGACGGCGTGGTTGTTCTGGAGACGTTCGGGATGAGCTTCGACGAACTTCAGGAAGCCCTCGACATCGAACTCAAGCGCGCATAGTTAGCGCTCGATTAGTTAGCCCGAGAGGCGGCGACGGGGCCGGCTTGGTTGCGTACCAAGCCGGCCCCGTTGTTGTTGGTATAGGATTCAGGATGTTGTGTTGTAGGTCACATGGGGGTCGCGCTGCTGAGGGGCCGTTTTGTTGAGAGGCCGCGCTGCTAACTGGGTCCTGTTGCCAGAAATGAGTTGTCATGGGTGTGGTTAATCGCCGGTTGCGGTTGGCGAAAGCCTCGAACGCTACTGACGCGTTTTTCGTTCAGGCGTTCGGGCCGTGGATTGAGATTGTCGCGGTTGCCCTCCTCGCCGCGAGCGCGTGGCAGATGGGTCTACTGAACGCGCTGACCATGGTGGCGTTCATGATTCTGGGCATCCCCATCGGCGTTTTTGTTGACCGTTTCGAGGCAGTCCGGGTTTTGAAGCTCGCGCTTGTGGCGAAGGTTGCGCTCGCCGCAGTGCTTGTTGCGGTGGCGGCGAGTGGGCACCTGAGCATCCCCTTCCTGCTCGTGTTCGCGACCGTCATGGGTATTGTGACGGTCGCGACGGAGACCGCGCAGGTGTCCACGGTCCCTGCTCTTGTGGATCATGACGGACAGATCAGCCGGACTGTAGCGAACATCGCCACGTGGGACCGGATCGCTTCACTTGTTGCGCCGGTCGCTGTCGCTTATGGTGTCACGAGGTTGGGCGCTAACTGGACGCTGCTGGCGGCCGTCGGTTTCGCGGTGCTCGCGATGATTCTCGCGCTGTTCATCGCGCGGCCGCGCGTGAGGCAGGCTGGGGCGGATGCGGCGGAGTCGGGTGATGATGCCGGGGTCGATACTGATACCGCCGAGCAGGCCGCCGGGCAGGTACCCGCGAAGCAGTCGTTTTGGGAGCAGGTTAAAGACGGCTGGTCGGTGCTGGTTGCTGACCGGCAGTTGGCGGGTATGACGTGGCTTTCGGCGTTTACTAACGCTGGTTTGTCGATGGGTGCAGCGGTTGAATCGATTCTGGTCATTCAAACTTTGGATTTGGGTGTCGAGTTTTACGGCATTCTTGGTTCCTTGGCGGCGGTTTCCGGAATTGCGGCGTCGTTCGTCTCGGGCCGTATTGCTGATGCAGTTCCGGTCAGGAAACTGTACGTGTGGGGCGGCATGGGGCAGTGTGTTGCCGCGTCCTTGCCGCTGTTCGCGTTCGCGGCGCCGCAAGCGGCCGTCGTGTTGCTGATTATTCACACGATGGCGTGGGGCGGCATCTTGACCATCACGAACGTGGCCTCGCAGATCTATGCCGCGACCACCGTCGAACAGCGCCTGCTTGGTCGAATTTCTGCGTTCCGCCGCACATTCACGAGGGGGTTGGTTCCGATCGGTAGCATTGTCGGCGGTGTGCTAGGCACGGTTGCGGGCCTGTGGTTGCCGCTGCTTTTATGGCCGGTTTTCACGCTGTTCGGTGTGCTGATCTACATGGCGTTGGATCGCCGACGCGGCCCAGACACAGCCTAGAGAGGCGACTAGGCTCAGGCGACTGGGAAGACCTTCTTGCCGGCGAACCACGTGCTGACCGGCTGAATCGTGGTGATGTCCTCGACCGGGCAGGCGAGCGGGTCGGTTTCTAGGATCACAAAGTCCGCCGCCTTACCTTCAGTGATGGAGCCGGTCTGTTCACCGAGGCCCATCGCGCGGGCGGAGTTGATCGTGTAGGTAGCCAGCGCTTCTTCACGGGTGAGTGTTTGTTCCGGCCACAGCTCGCCCGGGAATTCCCCGGTCGGGTCTTTGCGGGTCACGAGCCCATAGAGCGCTTCCCACGGATTTGGTGAAACAGACACAGGCCAGTCGGAACCGGCAGCGATCAGCGCCCCAGCCTCCGTCAAAGCACGGTTCGGGTGCGCTTTGCTTCCGCGTTCTTCACCCAGGACAGACTTGATGGCCTCAATGATCACGCCAGGGAACCACAGCGACGGCGAAATATCCGCCGCAACGTTCAGTTCAGCGAAACGCGGGATGTCTTCCTCCGTGACGAACTGGCCGTGCGCAACCTGGTACAGCACCTCGTCGTAGCCGGCTTCGCGGACCTTCTGCACAGCATCCAAAACGGCGCGCACCGACGCATCGCCCGTGCAGTGGATCTTCGCGGAAATGCCGCGTTCAGCGGTACGCAGCAGCCACGTTTCAAGCTCCTCATACGGCATAGTCATGTGGCCGTGCGTGCACGCGTGCCCTTCCGCGGGAAGGTACGGTTCAACGAACGCCGCCGTCAAAGCCGGTGGGACGCCGTCGAGGAAAATCTTGATGAAATCAGGTTTATGGTGCTCGCTGCGGGTGTGCTCCATCCCGAAAATGACGTCTTCCCCGACCGGCTGATAACCGAAAATGAACTCCTCAACCGGGGTGCTGGAAACAACCCACGAGTTCAGCTCGCCCGCATCATCCAACGCCTTGACGGCCTCCATGATCTGTAGGGAGGCGGCGGCATCCTGGAAACCCGTGATGCCGTACGCGTTGAGCATCTCAACCGCTTTGGCCGTGGACGCCTTGAGAGCCTCCGCCGATTCCGGCTGATCCGCCGCCTTAGCCAACTCCACCAGAACGCCCGCGGATTCGATGAGCCAGCCCGTCGCGTTGCCGGCGCTATCGCGGGAGATGACCCCGCCGTCGGGGTTCGGGGTGTCCGTGGCGATCCCGGCCTTCCGCATCGCAAGCGAGTTAGCCCACCGGTTATGAAGCGAATCATCCGTAAGTAATACGGGGTGGTCGCCGGAGGCCTCATCGAGCGCGGCGAGCGCTTCAGCGGTGTCGATGGTGCCGATGAGGTCCGAACCTACCGAGCCGCCATAGATCCACTCGCCGGCAGGGGTTTCGGCGGCGCGGGCGCGTACGGCTGCGAGGATTTCGTCCAGGTTCGCGGTGGGCGGGAACGTGAGGTCGGTGAGCTCGCGGCGGCCACCATGATTGTGATGGTTATGTACGTCGATGATGCCCGGCAGGACCGTGTAACCGGTTAGGTCAACCGAGTCCGCGCCTTGCTCCAGAAGCTCGCGGGCGTCGTCACCCACCGCAACGATGCGGCCGTCATCCACCGCGAACGCATCAGTTTTAGGGGCGGCGGCATCCATAGTGTGAACCGTGGCGGAATGAAAAACAGTCGTCATCGAAACCTCCAAAGCATCTTCGGGTGGGGCGCGGGAATTTGCGGGTGGACAGAGCTATTTGCGGACGGGGCGGAGCTATTTGTGGACGGGGCGGATGGCTAGGTTTTCGATCATCGCCTCTGGCGTTGCGTCTACCGCGAGCCGGACCGTCGCCGCAACCGATTCGGGGCGGATGTACAGCGAGCCGTTGTAGTCGTGGTTGCCGTAGGAGGCCTGCAGTTCGACCTGCATGTCAGTATCCACGCGGCCCGGATGGATCGAGGTGACCCGCACCGATCCGCGTTCCTCCTCCCGCAACGCATCCGAAAACGCACGTAGAGCGAACTTAGAACCCGAATAGACGGCAGCCCCCACGCCGGAGAAGTAGCCGGAACCGGAGTTGATCGTCACAACCTGACCACGCGCCGCACGCAGCGCAGGTAGCAACAGACGCGTCAGCTCGGCCACAGCGAAAACATTCACGGAGAACACCCGCTCATACACATCCCACGGGGTCTCCGCGACCGTCTCGCCATCAGCCACACCCGCTGAATGCACCAACACATCCAGCCGCGGGAGGGCATCCGCGCCCTCGCCAAAACCGCTTGCGGTGGCACCCTCGCCGGAACCGCCAGCACCAGAACCGCCGCCGAAGCCGGCGTCCGCGACAGCGCGGGCGATCGCGTCCTTATCTGTCAGCTCGGCGATGAACGGGCGGGCACCCGGGAACTCGGCCAGCACATCGGCCAGTGAATCCTTACTAGAGGCGCCCAAGATCAGGTCATGCGTCGAGGACAGCTCGCGGGCGATCGCCAACCCGATCCCACGCGAAGCACCCGTAATCAACGCAACCGGCCTACCGGATTCAGCAGCCTCGGCAGATTCAGCAACAGAACCATGTGAAGTACTCATGCAACCAACGTAGCGGGTCAACGTCGCGCGGGAAACAGGTGGCATGGAAATCGCTGACCAAAGGGACAGAATCGCTGACCAAAGGAGCAGCCAACCAGGAAACAGTCACCGGGCAACCGTTGCGTTGGGTGACCGCCGCGCTGGAAGTCGAGTTCCGGATTCGGGCCGCTTACGTTTAGCATGAGAGGCACATCACTCTTTACTGTTTCATTAACAGTTCTTTGTTGTTCGCGATAGGTCGGGTGCCAACGGACCGTTGTCACTCGATTCTGCGTTTGAACTATATGCACCCAGGAGGTTGGCATGGCTGAGCCGAAGATGCCGGAGTATCTGGAGAGTCTTCGTCCGGACCCGTCGAAGGGCCGTGACGTTAAGCAGAAGTCGCCGGGCGAGTTGGATCCGGCCGTTGAGAAGCGCACGGTGAATGTGCGTTGGGGTGGGCTCGCACTCGGTGTGGTGTTGAGCGTGCTGATCTATTTCATCCTCCCGCACTCGATGTCGCATAACGCGCGTTTGACTGCCGCTACCGCGATTGTGATGGCGGTGTGGTGGATGACCGAGGCGCTACCGATCCCGGCTACGGCACTGCTGCCGCTCGTGATTTTCCCTGTGCTGGCTCAGCCGATTCAGGCGGAGGGGAAGGACCCGGAACCGGTCACTTTCAACATGTTGGGTGCCTCGTATGGATCTGACACGATCTTCCTGTTTATGGGCGGGTTCTTCATCGCGTTGGCGATGCAGCGGTGGAATCTGCACCGGCGGATCGCGTTGGGTGTTCTACGGGTGATGCCGAATAAGCCTGGCGCGATGATCGCGGGCTTCATGATTGCGACCGGTTTCGTTTCGATGTGGGTTTCGAACACGGCTACCGCGGTGATGATGTTGCCGATCGGTATGTCTGTGTTGTCGCTGGTGAACCAGATTACGCAGAATGATGACGCGAACCCGAAGACCGGTTCGATCGCACTCAACGCAGATAGCGAACCGGTGACGTCCGCGGTTGATTTGATCCGCACTAACTTCGGTTCCGCTTTGATGTTGGGTATCGCGTATGCCGCCTCGATCGGTTCGCTGGGCACCCTGATCGGTACTCCGCCGAACGCGTTGTTGGCGGGCATGATGAGCGATAACTTGGGCGTCACAATCGGTTTCGCTCAGTGGATGGTCGTGGGTGTCCCGATTTCTATCGTGATGATGGCGGTCGCATGGTTCTTGCTGGTCAAGGTTCTGTTCAAGCCGGAGATCGATGAGATCCCGGGTGGCCGTGATCTGATCCGTTCGGAGCTGAGCAAGCTTGGCCCGATGTCCCAGGGCGAGATCCGTGTGATCGTCGTGTTCATTGCGACTGCGCTTGCGTGGATCATCATCCCGACGGTCGCTCAGCTGAATGGTGGTACGGCGATTATTTCTGATGCGGGCATCGCGATGGTCGCTGGTGTTGTGTTGTTCATGATGCCGGCTGGTGCTGAGCGCGGTGTGCGCCTGTTGGATTGGAAGACCGCTAAGGAACTTCCGTGGGATGTGCTGTTGCTGTTCGGTGGCGGCCTGGCGCTTTCCAGCATGTTCAGCAAGTCCGGTTTGACGAAGGACATCGGTACGTTTGCGGGCAAGCTGGACGGTGTCCCGCCGGTTCTGGTTGTCGCGATCCTGGCGGCGGCGATCCTGTTCTTGACTGAGCTGACCTCGAACACGGCTACTGCGGCGACGTTCATTCCGGTGGCGATGGGTATCGCATCGGGTATGGGCGCTGATCCACTGCTGTTCGCGGCACCGGTCGCGTTGGCTGCTACGTGCGCGTTCATGCTTCCGGTGGCGACCCCGCCGAACGCGGTCGCGTACGGTTCCGGTTACGTCACGATCGGCGAGATGGTCAAGGGTGGCGTGTGGCTGAACCTCATCGGCATCGGCGTCATCACGCTCGCGTGCTCGACCCTGCTCGTGTGGGTGTTTGGTCTCGCGCTGTAAAACAGCGTGACTGTGTAGAAGCGAGCTGACCTCGTCAGCATCCACATCAGCGGCCCCACAACCAATGTTGGTTGTGGGATCGCTTTTGATGTTGTGGTTGCGGTCACGGTAGTGTGAAAGGTTCCTCAACGAAAAGAGAGAGCATGGCTGCCGAGAGTCCCGGCGAAGCAACATACGGTTCATCCCTCACCAAGGCGGAGCCGTACGGAACGGAACAGATCCCCGATGTAGAGAGGCACGGTAGCCCACGCAGCCAGTTCACGCTCTGGTTCGCCGCGAACATGGTGCTCGCGGTCATGGTGTCCGGTTTCTTCTCCGCGCAATTCGGGTTGTCAGTGGTGCAGGGCCTCACCGCGGTTGCCGCTGGAACGCTGTGCGGCGTGCTGGTCATGGGGTTGCTGGCCGGTATCGGCAGCAAGCTGGGTGTCCCGCAGCAGGTCCAGGGCCGCGGCCCGATGGGTTTCTACGGGAACTACCTACCGATCACGTTGCTCACCATTGTCTCCGCGATCGGGTGGACGGCCGTGAACACGGTGTTCGCGGTGATCGCGCTCCAAGTTTTGGTGGACATCAACTTCGCGCTCGCCGCGGCACTCATGTTCGCGGTGCAGGCGGTGTTCGCGGTGTGGGGCCACAACGTGGTGCATGTTGTGAATAAGGTAGCCACCGTCGTACTGACGGTGTTGTTCCTGGTGATCTCGGTGCTTTCGATGCGGGAGGCTGACTTCACGCTCGCCGCTAACCCCGATGCGGGCAGCTACATGGGCCCGGTCGCCGGCTGGATCACGTTCGCCGGTTTCTTCTTCGCCTACGTGATGACGTGGACTCCGTTCGCATCGGATTTCTCGCGGTATCTTCCGCGCCGCACCCCGCATTCGAAGGTCGTGCTCTATACCGCTGGCGGCAGCTTCTTAGCGCTGACGTGGCTGGGCAGCATCGGGGTTCTGGTTTCCAGTTTCGCGGGCGAGCTGGATGCGATCCCCGCGTTGGCGCAGCTGACGGGTTCGTGGACGCCAGTCGCGATGATCACGGTGGTGCTCTCCACGATCCCGGTGAGCGCGATGAACCTCTATGGCGGCGCGCTATCCCTGTTGACGTTGAAGGTCCCGGTGAGCCGTATTGTTGCGGTGGTCATCGTGGCTGTGGTGAGTCTCGGCATGACCTTGTTGATGCAGGATGACCCGTACGGCGGGTTCTATAACTTCCTCTCAGTGCTTGCCTACCTCGTGGTTCCGTTCAGCACGGTGTTGCTGCTGGACTATTACTTGCGGATGCGTAAACCCGCCGTGGATAGCTCCGTGGAGCTGTATAACACCGGGCGCCGGTTCGAGTGGGGCTTCTTCGCATGGATCGGCGGATGCTTGGTCTCGATGCTGTTCTGGGATACCGAACTGCTGGCCGGCCCGCTCGCTGAACTCTCCCGTTCAATGGGGGACCTCGGGTTCCTCGCCGGGATCCTGGGCGCCGGGGTGCTCTATATGCTGACCTATAAGCTGCCCGTACCCACGGGCCTGCTCCGCACACGGAAAGCGGCCCGCCAACAGGCCGAAGCCGAAGCGGCCGCTGAGGCCGACGCCGACGCTTCGGCGACGGCCGCCGAAACTAGGCCCAACACGGAAACCAAGCCCACCACTGAATCGGAAGGTTGAGGATTGATGAGTACCGCATCGGACGCCGCTGCACCGGCTGCAGGGCAGCAAGCACCTGAGACGGGCACCCCGCGCAAGGGTGCGCTGGTGTTTATTGATATGCAGAACATTTTCGCTGACCAGGACGGCCAGTGGGGTGTCTCGAATTATGCCGAGGTTGAGCAGGCGATGGCGCGGTTGCGTGAGCGGGATGGTTCGCCGGTGATTTGGACTCGCTTTGTGCGGGACCCGGAAGAGCACGGCGCGTGGGCGGACTATTACGACCGCTGGGACGAATGCCGCGCCGAACCCGAATCCGAGGTGTGGGACTTGACCTCCCCGGTGCGGGATGGCGACCGTGTGTTGTCGATGCCGACGTTCTCCAAGTGGGGCGAACAGCTCGCCGAAATGACGAAGGACTATGACCGCCTAGTGTTGGCGGGGGTCGCCACGGACTGTTGCGTGATCGGGACCGCGCTGGGCGCCGTGGATGCCGGCAAATGGGTTACGGTGCTCACGGATGCGTGCGGCGGCGGAACCAAAGAAGTGCACGACCAGGCGATGGCGATCATGGACTGCTTCAACCCGATGCTCACGCTCATGACCGTGGACGAATACCTGAATGCGTGAGCGGACTGAAATGCGTAACTGGAGAGGACGTGGCCGTTGTGGCTGGTTCACCGCGCTGGAAGACGGTGCTGTTTGACCTGGATGGGACGCTGATCAACACGATCCCGTTGATTGTGGCGACGTTCCACCGCACCTTTGAGCATTTCGGGGTGCAGGCCCCGGATGATGAGGTCATGAAGTCGTGGATCGGGTTGACGTTGGAGGACACGTTCCGCCCCGTGGCCGGCGAGGACGCGGCCGATGAGTGGGTGGCTGTGTACCGGAAGTTCAACCAAGAGATGCATGACGACGCGGTGGCCCCGTTCCCTGGCGTGGACCAGGTGTTGGCTGATCTTGAGGCCGCTGGCTGCACGGTGGGTGTTGTGACGGCGAAGCTGCCGGAGATGGCGCGGCGCGGCCTGCGGGTGTGTGGTTTGCCAGAGCTGAGCCCGCTGGTGGGTAACGGTGATGTTGAACGGCATAAGCCGGCACCCGATCCGGTGTTGAAGGCGCTCGAGTTGGTGGGTGTTGAGCCTACCGGCGGCCCAGGCGGGGCGGTGTACGTAGGGGATGCGCCTACCGATATTCAGGCGGGCAACGCCGCCGGTGTGGACACGGTGGGCGTGACGTGGGGCGCGGCGACGCGTGAACAGATCGACGCCGCGCACCCAGGTCAGGTGGCCACGAGCATGGCGGAGCTACACAAGATCCTGCTACCGGGCGGTTAGTCCAGCTTTTCTTAGCCCGTGAGACAACTACTGCTTTGCCGGCGTCTGTGAGTAGGGCCGGCTTTCGGGACGGGCGCCGCCTTCGAACACTGCAAGGTAGGAGTCGGAGATGTGCCCAACATCGACTGCTTGGCGTCCGGTTTCGGCGATCTTGTGGGATAGAACCGTGCCTGCGGGGCCGAGCGCGACTAGGAAAATGTCCGTATCGGTGGCCTTGTCGACCTCGTTCATAATCCGTGGGATGTCCGCGTAGGCGTGACGGTCTTGTGAATCGATGCGGTCAGAACCTGCCAGGTTGTCGAACAGCTGTGGGATCAGGTCGAACCTCGAGCTTTTACCGGTGATGATGGTCGCTTTCTTGCCAGCCCAGACGCTACGCCATGCTTCCACGCCTTGCTCGCCTTCGGAAGCGAAGAACAACGGCCGGGTCGCGTGCGCGTTGCCAAGGCGGGTGGCTGGCGCGATGACTTCGCGGAATTCGGGCCAGTATTGGGCCCAGATCATGCTCCAGTGGCGGTCACGGTAGGTGTGCGGGGTGCCGAAGATGACGTCGTCACGGTTGAGGCTTCCGCTCATGGCATCGTTGAGGTCCTTTTGAAGTGCCGTTGAGTTCTTCTGGAAACCAAGGTTTGCGGTGATGTCGAAAGCGAGCTTGAGTTCGCCGTCGCCGATGCGCACAAAGGAGAGGTTGTTTTCAGAAACGGTCTGCACTGTTTCAAGCAGACCCAGCTGCTTCGCCCGGTATTCCTTCCGCATTTCTTCAAACAGTGGCATCGTAGCCAGGCTACGCATCGCATCGTCGTGGCGGCGCTGAAGTGTGGCTTCCTTGCGTAGCGTTTCCAGATCCTTCTGGATCTGCACAAGTGCTTCATTGGTGGACGTGTTCGCGGCATCCAGTGCCTTCTTGATGGAGCCGAGAGTCCTGTTATTGGTTTTCAGGCTCTCGGTGTAGTTGAAATTGAGCAACCGCCGAATATTGCTTATGAACTTTGGTTTTGCCATGCCTACAGCTTCTTTCATCGGGGTTTCTTCAATTCTGCCTGAGTTTGCTCGCGGGCTGGCTGAAGGATGAGTTGGTGTTACCCGGCAGGTCGCGAAACTGTAACGCGGGCACGGGACCCTGACGCGGGCACGGGAGTGCAACCCCGGCGCGGTGTCTAGGAGTTTTTCTTTTCCTTGGTTATGATCAATCCGGGCACTGACTCGTTTTCGTTACTTTAATGCCGATTTGAACTCGTACACATCTGAACTAGGGCAGCTTCATCACCAAACTTGTTGAGTATTCCTGCGCCCATATTTAGCTCGTTCTAGTTTGAGGAATGTGTATGAAACGGTTCTTCCGTGCATTCGCCATTGTTCTGGTTGCCGTTGGGTTGAACGCAGGCACCGCGGTCCCAAGCCAAGCGGCACCACGCCTGGTGGACGTGACCGGGTTCAGCGCCAAGTCCATCGTGGTTTCCAACCCCAGTTGTCGGTCCGTCGTGGTCACCATGCGGAAAACCATGTCCCCGAAGGTTGACTATTGGGACGTTTCGGCCGATGTGACCCGAAGCGGCAGCTTTGTGACCTGGGCAGATTATTCGAAATCTGGCGACCGGTCGAAGACTCGTGTTCAGATTTGTCCTTCGTTAGACGGCCTCGGTAAGTACACGGTTGGCCCTTCGACTGTCACTGCCGACACCCGGGACGGCTACGACTACCAGTCCTATACCGACTGGACCAAGGGACACTTCTACGTCCGGGCTAAGGGCAAAGCCGCGCTGAAGGGGAAGCGTAAGGGGAGCACCGTGACCCTGACAGCGTCGGCTCAGCGCTACAACCCTGAGCGTTATAAGTACGTGGCTCATGGGGCTAAGAAGGCTCGGGTGCAGGTGAAATCGGGCAAGAAGTGGAAGACCGTGAAGACGGTCAAGCTGAAGAAGGGTAAGGCCACTGTCAAGGTGAAGACGAAGCACAAGAAGCAGTACCGCTTCGTCTTCGATCAAACCAGCGCCACCACCGGTGCAACCTCGAAGACCATCAAGATCTAGCCGCTTCCAGGTGCGGGTCCTCACCGCAACGCTGCCCGGCCTTCATGCTGATTTCACTGGTTGAGCACGCTCATTTCGCCGGTTGAGAATCCCTCCGAAAAACGGGATGTCCTTGTTGGGCTCAAACTGACAGGACGTCTCCTATGGAAGGGGTTTTCAGCATGTTCGGTGATGAGTTCAAAGGCCGGGTCGCGTTGGTGACTGGCGGTGGTTCGGGAATCGGTGAGGCAACCAGCAAGAGGCTCGCTGAATACGGCGTCAAGGTGGTTGTTGCTGACATTTCTCAGGAGGCCGCGGAGCGCGTGGCTTCTGAGATCGAAGCCGCGGGCGGTACGGCGTTCGCCGTTGCCGGTGACACCTCCGTCAAGGAAGACAACGAGCGCATGGTCCGTGAGGCTATCGAGGCGTATGGTCAGCTGAACTATGCGGTCAACAACGCGGGAATCGGTGACCCGGCAGCACCGGCCGGTGAGACTGACCTTGAGGCTTGGGACAAGGTCATCGGCATCAACCTCAACGGTGTTCTGTACGGGATGCGTTACCAGATCCCTGAGATGTTGAAGGCTGGCGCGGGTGAGTCCGCGATTGTGAACATGGCGTCGATTCACGGCACGGTCGCGGCGATCGGCAATGGCGCTTACACCGCCGCGAAGCACGGGGTTGTAGGCATCACCAAGAACGCGGCCGCAGAGTACGGCCCGGAGGGGCTGCGCATTAACTCTGTTGGCCCGGCCTATATCGATACCCCGTTGCTGGCTAACCTGTCGGAAGAGATCCGCGATGCGCTCGTCGCTAAGCATCCGATGGGTCGCTTGGGCCGCCCGGAGGAAGTCGCGAACCTGGTTCTGTACTTGCTCTCGGATTACGCGTCCTTCGTCACGGGTGCCTACTACCTGGTTGACGGCGGCTACACCGCCGTCTAAGAACCGAAGAAAACCAGCGACCAAACAAACCCAAGAACACCTGCGGTGGGTGGGCATCAATGAGATGCCCACCCACCGCAGGTGTTAAAGCGCTGTAGAGCGGCGGGGCGTTTAAGCGCTGTAGAGCGGCGGGACGGCGCGGTCTGTGCGTTCCAGAATGAACCAGTAGTTGCCGCTTTCGGCCGTCCGCTGTTGTTGCGCATCGAGCGGTTGGAACTCGTCTTCGTCAACAACGCTGTGCACTGTCCAAAGCCCTTCGGCGGTGAAGAGGTCGTGCCAGCCCGTGATCGACAAGGAGAGCTGCAGCAGGAGTTCATCGACAATGAGTTCCTCGCCGTTCCAGACGCGTACCCGCTCAGTTTCGAGGTCGTAACCGTCGTGAGGTTCCCGCTTCGCCAGCTCCCAACGCACCGTGATGTTTTGGTATTCGGGGTTCTCGGTTGGGTTGCCGAAGCCTTCCCATTCCCCGTATTCACCGGGCTGTGGGCGTTCGGTCAGGTCCGCGCCGAAGGAGTCGAGGTGGATCAGGTATTTGCCGCCGGTGGTGACGCTCATCGCGGCGCGACGCAGGTGGGCGGCGACCAGTTCGGGGGTGGGGAGGCATCGCACAGTGTTGAGCGCGGAGAAAGCCCCCGGGTATGTGGGTAGGAGTGCGACTTCGGTGAGGTCGCCGAGGATCAGCCGTGGGGTGTGTTTGGTTTTCCGTTCGGCCGCCGCTTCGCTGAGGTAGGTGAGGGCGTCGCTCGAGGAGTCGATGCCGTCCACTTGGTAGCCGCGTTCCAGCAACGGAAGCAGCACGCGTCCCGAACCGCAACCGAACTCTATGAGCCGGTCGGCATTGGTGGTGGAGGTGATGAAGTCGAGTTCTTCGCTCGCGTCCCAGCCGAAGATGTTGTCGTAGAGAACCGGGTTATCGAATAACCGAGCGCCGGGTGCCTCATAGTTTTCGGTATCGCTTGGCGGTTCAGATGAGTGGGCCACCATCTTGGCGACCTTCTCGTGCGGGCATGGTGACTGCGCGGGTGACTGGGTGTGTGTCTGGTCGGTGCCGGCGTCGTGGTCCAAAGCGACCTTGGGCGTCCACGTGCCCTGCGGGGTTTCAATGATCAAGGAATCTCCTCGGGTGATGTGCTGAATCCTTGCACTAGAGAATAACCGCAACGAGCCGCGAACGACTAGGCCAGACCAGGCCGGGGCTGGCCAGGTCGGGCGCGTCGTCTAGGCGGTGTTTGGCTGGCTACCGCGTGAGTAGCCCTGGGATCATGGTTCGCGGCCGATGGCGTGGGTGACTTCCGCTGCCGGGCGCGGCTGAATCAGGTGTGCGTTGGCGCCGGCCCAGTGTGGTGCCATCCCTGCGGAGCCGCTCTTAGCGGCCGCGGCAGACAGCGCTTTGTTCGCTGAATAGGCGACGGGGAAGACCGGCGGGGTTGGTGCATCGGGCGCTTCAGCGAATTCCATAAACGCGGTAGGCAACCCGCGGGCTGGCCGCCCCGAGAACACGCGAGTCAAGCGAGTTTCAGCGCCGCCGCTTGCGTGCTGAGCGGCGTGCGCGGCTTGAACTAGAGCCTCACGGTAGGAATCTTTGGCCCCGGATTCGGGGCTCGTGATGAGTGCGGTGCCGACCTGAACGGCGGAAGCCCTTAGGCTGAACATGTGCTCGGCGCGTTCGCGGGTCATGATGCCGCCCGCTGCGACCACAGGCAGCTGTGTTGCTGAGGCGATCTGCTGAACGAGGCGCCCGGTAGGGGTCTGTTCATCGGGGCCGTTTTCGTCGAAGATTCCTCGGTGCCCGCCGGCCTCGATCCCTTGGGCGATGACCACATCCAAGCCCGCTTCCTCGATTACGCGCGCCTCAGCCTGGCTAGTGGCGGAAGCCATCAACAGGGTGCCGGCTTCGTGCAGTGCGTTGATGGTTGCGACGTCGGGGACACCGAAGTGGAAACTGACCACGGCGGGTTTTTCGTCCGCGAGTAGTTGGAGCAGCGCGGTATCGCCGAGGAACGATTCATAGGACGGGCTGAGTTCTGCTGGCGGTTGGGTGCCGAGCGAGTGAAAGAGAGGGGCCAAGTAGTCGAGCCATGCGGACTCGACGGCGGGGTCCCGGTGAGGTTCGGCGTGACAGAAGAAGTTCAGATTGAATGGCCGGGTGGTGAGGGCTTTAAGTTCGCGGATGGCCTCGCGAACCTGGTCAACGTTCTTACCCGCCAAACCAAGTGATCCGAGCCCGCCTGCGTTGCTGACCGCCGCGGCGAGCTGTGGGGTGGAGGTGCCGGCCATCGGCGCGCCAATGAATGGCAGTTCGATTCCGGTGAGGTCAGTGAAAGCGCTTGGGTTCCGCAACGCGGGCTCCTCGGCGTATCGCATGGTGTTGGATGTTTGCTGGGTGTTGGCTATTCCCACTATGCCATGGGGGCGGATCATCGGCGGGTGGCGGGGCATGGAATTAAGATGATCGAAGTCAGGCAACCGCATACCACATGGTGGTGAGCGTCTAGTGGGATCGCTGGTATCAACTAGATTTAGGCATTTACGAAGTCACTGACTTGCATCTGGACACAGGTAGGATGATCGAGTATCACTCATATGTCTGGATTCGACCTCCCGGTCGGAGCCTGCTCAATACACAGTTTCGCTTGCTGCACATGCGCGTCTTTGCTATCCGCGTCGAGAGAAGGAACACTGATGCAGATCACCCGCCTCCGGCTATCGGGATTTCAGTCGTTCGGCCCGGATCCAACCACCATAGAACTCACCGACGTCACGTACGTTTTGGGTCCCAACGGTGCGGGAAAAACAGCGGTGCTCGAGGCCCTAACGCGACTATTCAGCCCACTTCCGGCGCAACGAAAGATCAAACACACCGACTTCCACATTCCGAGCGGGCTCACTGCTAACGAAGTCTATGCAGCTGAGCCCGAACTATGGATTGAGGTAGACATAGAGGTTCCTGAAGCTGGTGAGGACGGGGAGCATGCTTCTGTTCCTCCGAATTTCGCCCACATGCGCATATCAACCGAAGACGGGGCACCCGGCATACGAGTGCGTCTGACAGCTACTATCGCACCAGATCACGTGATCGACGAGAAGCTGCAGTACGTCCTCGCGGTAGATTCTGACGGGGAGCCGTTGAACTGTGCTGACATGTCACGGTTTGACCGAGCCAACATAGAGGTACATTATCTACCTGCCCGCCGGGATCCGACAGAGCATATCGCTTACACGGCGGCGTCAGTCGTAGGGCGTGCTCTGCGCGCGGCAGAGTGGACCGAGGAGCGCGATGAACTTGACGCATTGTCGGAGGAACTAACTAATGCACTGACGGCTAACAGCGGGGTTAGGAGCGTTGGGAAGCACCTAGCGGAGAAATGGAAGGGGTTACACACTGGCGGCTTCTTCACAGACCCTTCCATTTCATTTGGAAGTGGAGATCTGGAGAGTGTGCTTCGGCAACTAACGGTTGCGTTCGCGCCTTCACCAGATGGTTCGTCAATCCCTTTTGACCGACTTAGTGACGGCCAAAAGTCATTGCTGTACATTTCACTGGTGCTCGCCTGGCAGGCTCTTGCACGTAAGGTGCTCGATGGGAGTGATACCTCTTTTGACCAGCACCGACTCCGCCCTCCAGTACACACCGTTATCGCGTTGGAAGAACCGGAGAACAGCCTTGCGCCCCAGTTCCTCGGTCGTATCAATCGCCAGCTTCGGGAGACTGCAAGGCATAAAGATTCGCAGTCGCTGATCGCTACGCATTCGCCTGCCTTGCTGAGTCGTGTCGCACCTGAAGACATCTGTTTCCTGCGCCTCGATCAGCAACGTCAGTCGAAGGTCCGCCGCATCGTTTTGCCGAAGTCTCACGAGGAAGCCGAAAAATATGTGCGTGAAGCCGTTGTAGCGTTCCCGGAGCTCTATTTTGCGCGGCTGGTAGTCCTCGGTGAAGGTGCAAGTGAGCAGATCGTGCTTCCGCGAGTCCTTGCTGCGGCTGGCATCGCGGAGGATGACGCCTCCGTTGTAGTGGTGCCGCTGGGTGGTCGCCACGTCAATCATTTTTGGAGACTGCTGACAGAACTGGTAATTCCACACGTCACGTTGCTTGACTTGGACTCTGGTCGATACCAGGGAGGCTGGGGTCGGGTACGCAACGCGCTCAGACAATACAACGAGTTCAACCCAGGTACCTTTGCAAAGGACCAGATAGATAAGCTGCCAGCCTGGAACTCGAACAGTGCGTTTCCTGTTCTGAACTCTACGAACTCTTTCTGCGGGGCCAATGCATTGAAGAAGCTCGAGGAGCAAGGAGTCTATTTCTCTCACCCGCTTGATCTCGATCTGATGATGCTTGAATCATTTCCCGAAGCATACGGTGCAAAGTCGATTGGCATACCTGACGAGAAGGTAACCGTCGCCGTGCTCGGCGAATCTCACACGAATGAGAACCTTCTCCCTGAGGTGTCACGCAATCTTTTCGCTGATTACCATCGCATGTTTAACAAAAACAAACCCGCCTCACACCTTAAAGCGTTGTCTTCGCTGAGTAACGAAGAGCTGAAAGAAGGTCTACCGGGTCCTCTCGCGCGTCTCGTGAACGAGGTGGAATGTCGACTCGAAAGCTTGCCGGAATGATACGTCCCGAAGAGTGGTCGCCGGTTGATGGGCTGCAGTTGGAGTCTAATGCGTTGAAAGCGGTCCGCGAGACCAGGGCGAATGTCGTGGTGACCGCTGGGCCCGGTGCGGGGAAGACCGAGCTTCTCGCTCAGCGCGCGGACTTTCTCTTCCGTACCGGAGCGAGTCCGTATCCGAAAAGGATTCTGGCGATCTCTTTCAAACGTGATGCTGCACATAACTTGCGTTCGCGGGTCAGCCTACGGTCGGGCCCCCAGTATGCGTATCGATTCGATAGCTTGACATTCCATGCTTTTGCCAAGCGGATCATTGACAACTATCGCCCAGCATTGACAGGAAAGAACGCCCTCGATCCCGACTATCGCATAGGCACTGACAGAACTTCGAACAAGGCGATTGCATTTGATGATCTTGTTCCACTGGCGCGCGAAATTCTTCAAAAGAACGTCTACGCCCGCGGTGCGTTACGACAGACATACAGTCATGTATTTATGGATGAGTTTCAGGACGCGACTGCAGAACAATATGAGTTCATGAAGGAAGCCTTCGCCGATACAGACGTTCTTCTCACAGGTGTTGGTGACACAAAGCAACGGATTATGGGGTTTGCGGGCGCGTTAGAAGGGATCATGGCGACGTTCGCCGATGACTTCGCCGCGCTTGAGTTGCAGCTCTACCAAAACTTCCGGTCGAAGCCTCGCCTGCGGCGGATGCAGAATAGGATGATCACTGCGATGGATCCTTCTGCGGCGAGCCCAGATGAGGATCTGCTGGGTGAGGGAGGCGAGCTAAAAGTACTGCGTTATGAAAACGATGTCGACGAAGCGGCGGGGGTCACTCAGTTAATCACGGGATGGATCCGCGAAGGAGTGCAACCACGGGAGATTGCAGTGATTGTGCGGAAGCAACCGCATCTCATCGCAGAAGTTTTGATGAGACATCTCAACAAAAACGGGGTTGCGTGTCGCAATGAGCAGCAATCTCAAGATCTCACTACCGAGCCTGTAGCCGCTCTGATTTTTAACTTTCTTCGGGTCGTAGTGGGCACTGGGAATCCAGCAGCTTACTCGGAGCTTGTGAGGATGGTTACGAGGGATGCCTTTGAAGAGGACGATGCCGTTCAGGCAAGTAAACTGCTGTGGCATCTCAACAAAGCTCGGATGGATGCGCAGTCCCCTGGGTTTGATGTCAAACAATTTGACTCATGGATGCAACTCATCAAAGCGTTTCTGAAGTTCGTATCTCGTTCGGCAGTCAATGCCCTTTCGCCTTCATATCAGCAAGGAGACCATTTAGACGAGGTTCTCAAAAAGGTCTTGGGTGCCTATGAGCGTGAACTAAAAATAACTAAAGATCCTATTGCGGCGCTCGCCCGATTGTCAGAAGCCGATGCTGTGCGGATCTTGACGATTCACAAATGTAAGGGCCTGGAATTTGAAAAGGTCATCGTCCTCGGTGTTGAGGAACAGTTCTACTGGGGTAAGGAAGACGATGTGCAAGCAGTGTTCTTCGTTGCTATCTCACGCGCCAAGGAGGAGCTTGTTTTGACAACCGCGCTACAACGGCAACGGCCCTGTGATGCGAACAGACAGTGGTGCCGGCTATCACGACCATGCGAAAGATTGCTGGACTATGCAAAAGGACTCTGAATTATGGCTGGGTGCCAACCGCCTGAACGAGGAGACCTCACCCCAAGTCAGCGAGGGCTAACCATCGTGGTTTGCGGGAACGGTGACGCATATGCGGCACAGGTATAGATGGTCGCAAGAATTACTCGAATCGTTGACTGTCACGAGATCTCGAGAAATCATATTGTTGTTCCAGCGGCTTCGCCTGAGGCTGAAGCGTCTAGTGCTTACCTTGTGCAGGCTGAATGAGAAACACAGGCCCACGTGGTGAGGTCTTGAACCTTTGTTCGGATGGCGGAGGGATTAGGGGCTATTCGCTCAGGCTCTTTCGCTGATGAAGGAGTTTGATAGGGCCTACATGGACCAGGGTTCACTGGCAGGCGTACAAGCCAGGTGGGGTTACCAGGCCGGCAATCACGACAGCTTGCCTGCCGCGCTCGATTTCGATCCTGTTTCCCAATAAGAGGGCATCCTCGTATGAAGCGGTGTTGGTGCTCGAACGGGCTATATTGGCATCCGCATGAGTTGAACATTGTTCTGAGCTGGTCACGTTGGATAGGCTCCGAGGTGTGTTTCAAGAGCCTGAACCCCATTGCCGCACTGTCGTCTATTGAGTTGAGCCTTGCCGATGAGTGATGAGTTTGTGGACCCTCTTTTGGTAGGTCTGCGTGAAGACCTGGTCACTAGTGACCTGCGACGCGCACTGGATGCGACGGCGCGTGAAACTCAGATTGCCAAGGTTGACAAGGCCGATTTCCCGCACGTCGCAGCCCGCTTCGTTGCAGAACGCTTGGAGCAGGAACTCCAGCTAATCAGCGGCGAAGAAGAACGCATCGAATTCGTGAACCGACTTCTGGCCACAATGAGTTCCGTGAGCCACGGCGAGCACCTCGAGGGACCAAAACCCCAGCAACTGTTGAGCACCGCGAAACCACCTCACAAGGCACCGCAGTCACCGTCGATCCCGATCTCCGAGGTCGCGCTACTAACCAACGCACAAGGTGACCCCCGCCTTGGCCCGGAGCTCAAAACCGAAATGCTCAGCGCCGACGCCGTCGATGTGGTGATGTCTTTCGTTCGCTGGTCCGGTATCCGCCTGATCGCGCAGGAACTTCAAGAGCTCAACCGGCGCGGAGTTCCGGTCCGTCTCCTCACCACCACCTATATGGGTGCAACCGAGAAACGCGCCCTGGACTATCTGGTGAATGAGTGCGGCGCCGAAGTCCGCATCAGTTACGACACCCAAACCACCCGGCTGCACGCCAAAGCATGGGTCTTCCGCCGCAACACCGGCTTTCACACCGGCTTTCACACCGGCTACATCGGCAGCTCCAACCTCAGCAAAGCGGCGATGGTGGACGGGCTCGAATGGAACGTGCGGGTCTCCAACATCCAGACCCCAGCGTTGGTTGAAAAGTTCGAGGCCACGTTCGAAAGCTACTGGCAGTCGCCGATCTTCGAACCCTACATCCCTGAAAAGGATGGGGAACGACTCCAGCAAGCACTCAACAACGGCGCCGCGGACAAGGTTCCGGACTCGCTGTTGGCCACGAACCTGGATGTTCGCCCGTATCCGCACCAGGCGATCATCCTGGACGATCTCCAACACGAACGCGAAGTCCTCAACCGTCACCGCAACCTTGTGGTTGCGGCCACCGGTACCGGTAAGACCGTGATCGCCGCGCTGGACTATCGCCGCCTATGCGAAAACACCAAGGGCCCGCGTCCGCGGTTCCTGTTCGTGGCGCATCGTCGTGAAATCCTGGAGCAATCCCTGCGAACCTTCCGAGACGTGCTGGGTGACGGCTCTTTCGGCGAGCTGTTGCGCGGGAACTACCGGCCTACCAAGTGGGACCATGTGTTCGCGTCCATCCAGACGCTGTCTCAGGAAACGGTCTACACCAAGCTGGACCGTGATCACTTCGATGTGGTGATCATCGACGAATTCCACCACAGCGCAGGCGCTACGTACGAACGCGTCATCAAGCATTTCGATGGGTGCAAAGAGTTCCTGGGGCTGACCGCAACCCCTGAGCGGATGGACGGCCAGAACATCGCGGCCGAATACTTTGACGGCCGGATCGCGAGCGAACTCCGGCTCTGGACGGCTTTGGACAACGACCTTCTGGTTCCTTTCCACTACTTCGGCATCGCCGATGGTGTGGACTTGTCCGGTGCCCAGTTCAGCGCCGGCGGCTACAGGGTTGCAGACCTGGACCGTCTCTATACCGGCAACGATCAGCGCGCTAAGAAAATCATCCAAGCCACCCGCGAGATCGTGACCGACACCGGCAACATGAAAGCCCTCGGCTTCTGCGTCTCCGTTGACCACGCCACCTACATGGCCGAGGTTTTCAACCAGGCCGGCATCGCATCCGGCGTTGTCACGGGCAAGACCTCTCGCGAGGACCGCGACCAAGCGATCAAACAGCTTGCCGCAGGCGAGCTCAACTGCCTCATGGCGGTCGATGTTTTCAACGAGGGCTTCGACCTGCCCGCCATTGACACGGTGCTGATGATGCGGCCCACCCAGTCCGCGACCATCTTCATACAGCAACTGGGCCGAGGCCTGCGCCGAGCGCAAAACAAGAGCGTCCTGACGGTCCTGGATTTTGTGGGGCACCAGCACAAGAATTTCCGTTTCGACATCAAGCTGCACGCACTCACCGGTCAGGACCGGAAGCAGTTGCAGCGTTCTGCGGAACATAATTTCCCGGTGCTGCCGGCGGGATGTCAGATTGTGCTCGATGAGGTCACGCAGAAGGAAGTTGTGGCTAACCTTCGGAGCCAGGTGACGATGAGCACCAAGGACTTCCTGGCGGATGTGCGCCAGATGAGCACGGCGGCTGAGGTTACGGCCGGGTTGCACCTCAAGGACTATTTGGAGCGGTCTGATCGTGACCTGCCGTCGGTATATAAACCGGGCGCGACCCGAACATATCTCGGCGATAAAGGCCCGAACGCTTGGGTTCAATACGAGGCGTGGGCGAATGGGCGGAGCTCGTTCCGTCCGAGCGAAGCCGAAAGCAAGCTGCTGCAGCGAGCCAACAAGTTTGTGCACGTGGACGACCCGGTCCGTTTTGAGGGATATCTGCGAGTATTGAACAGCGGCAAGGTCACGCCTGAGTTGCTGCAGGATCCGCTGGCGTTGATGCTGTATTACTCGTTCTGGCCGTCTGGCCATGAGAAGGGGCTAGCCGCCGGGATGGCGGAGCTTCTGAACGCTCGATTTGTGCGGGAAGAGCTGGAACAAATCATGCAGTTCCGGGAAGTGGTTTCGAGGGCCGTCCCGCGGCCACTATCCGGCGGTCTTGAGACCCAACCCATCCGAAGCCACGCGACATATACGCGTGAGGAGCTGCTCGCGGGCCTGGGCGTGGGCTCGCTGAACTTGGAGAAGCCCGGCAGTATCCGCGAAGGCGTGAAGTGGATTCCGGAACTGCAGACGGATGTGTTGCTGGTGACGCTGAAGAAATCGGAGGCCGACTATTCACCGACCACGATGTATCACGACTACGCGTTGACGGACACGCTGTTCCACTGGGAATCGCAAAGCCTCACTCGGGAAGCATCGCCTACCGGGCAGCGGTACATCAACCACGAATCGGAAGGCTCCAACGTGGTGCTGTTTGTGCGTAAGGCGAAGAACGGTGAGATGGGAACGGAGCCGTACACGTGCCTCGGTAACGCCCGCTATGTGAAGCATTCAGGGGAGAGGCCGATGCAGATCATTTGGGAACTTGAACGCCCGATGCCAGCCAGCTTGTTCGAAATCGCACGCGCAGCAAAATAGCTGCGTGGTTAAGAGTGGCCCGGACTGATAGGTGTGGCAACCAACCTGCCGCGGAAGGCACTTGCAACGGTTAGGCTAGCGACGTGCCCATCACCCGCTCCATCCACGCGACCGCCGCCAAGCATCCCGAACGGCCCGCCATCATCACCAGCAACCGTTCCCTCACCTACCGCGACCTCGTGGACGAAAGCCCCCGCATCATCGCCGCCGTACGGCAACTACACGAAGGCGTGCGGTTGACGGGAAGGAACGCGTCAGCGGCGCGGCCGGTGACCGCGGTATGCACCGCATCGGCGTTTGAAGCGGCACGGATCATGGCGGCGCTCGCCGGTTCCGATCATGTTTTCGCAGCGATCGACCCGCGATGGCCGGCCGAGCATCAACGCAACATCGTCCTCGCGGCAGGCATCGGTGTGGTGATCGTCGATGACTCCGAATCCGCCGCAACCCTCCGGCAGGCCCTGGGTGAGGGGAGCGGCGAGGACTGGGGAGGGGTCATCTGCACACTAACGGAGTTCCGCAACCTCGAACACGCGGTCGCTAATGATGGCGGCGACGCAGGGGATGGTGCTGACAGCGTTGCCGAAGTTGCGGAGAACCGCCCCGACACCTCCCGCCCTGATGGTGCGGCGGACCGTCCTGATTCTGAGCCGTTCCTGATGCTGTTCTCCTCCGGGACCACCGCCGCGCCGAAAGCGTTCCTCAAGACCCGTGGGCAATACCGGGCGAACCTCGCCGTCTCCAAGCGGCACCTCGGGCTGGGGCCTGGCGTGGTCACGTTCGCTCCGGGGCCGTTCGCGTACTCGCTCACCCTCTACGCCGCGGTCGAAACACTCGCAACCGGCGGCACCATCCACCTCGCAAGCAACACTGACACTCTCACGTTGGCCGGCCTGGGGGAGCGAGTCGCGCGCGAAAACATCACCCGCATCGTGACCGTTCCCGCGATGCTGCGCGGCATCATCACCCAAGCCACCCGCACGCCTGAACAGTTTGCAGACCTGGACCTCATCGTCGTGGGCGGCGCCGACCTCCCCGAAAACCTCCGCAACGAGCTCGCCGCCGTGCTCCCTCACACCGAACTCATCAGCTACTACGGGGCCGCGGAAATCGGGTTCATCGGCCAAGGAATCCCCGACCACCCCGGCTGGCACGAGGTCTACGACGGGGTGGAGGTCCAGATCCGCAGCGAGGACGGGGAGCCCATGCCCGATGGTGAACTGGGCACAATCTGGGTGCGGGCCGCATCGTGCTCGGACGGGTATGTGGTCGGCGGCGGCCCTATGGATGGCGGCGGTGCTGGCAGTGACAATGCTGACGGTTCTGCCAGCCGCCTGCTGGATGAGCACGGATGGGCGAGCGTCGGCGACCAAGGCCGCGTCCGCATCGTGGACGGTCGACAGCAGGTCCAGGTTGTCGGCCGGGCCGGAGACACCATCAACACTGGCGGCCACAAAGTCGCACTCCCGGAAGTGACTCGCGCCTACGCCGGCCTCACCGTGGATGGACAGGCGTTCGAGGCTGTTGCGGTGGGGCTGCCGGATGCGACGCTTGGGACGGTGCTCGCGCTCGCCGTCGAAGACTCCGGACTGGGGACCGGGGGCGGTGGCGCCCGCGTCAACCCCCGCCTGACCAAGGCCGCGCTGCGTGAGTGGGGTCGCGCGCGGTTGGCGCCGCAATTCGTTCCAGCACAGTATTACGTGGTGTCGCGGATACCGCGAACCGTGGGCGGCAAGGTCAAGACCGCTGAACTCGCCGAACTGCTCCGCTCCGGCGCGACAGCCCGAACAAGCAGCGAAGGAGTGCAACGCTTGTGACGCACGAACGAGTCACCATCACCGGCCTCGGCGCCATCACCCCGAGCGGGCTGACCGTCTCCGAAATGTGGGACGCCGTCGCCAACGGCCGTAGCGGCATCCGCGTCCTGGAAGGCGACGAATTCGAAACCCAGCACGCCCGCGAACTTGGGGTGCGCATCGGCGGTCAGGTCCGCGGTTTCAATCCCGAAGACTACGTACCGCGCCCGCTCTCTCGCCGTCTCGACGACATGCACGTGTGGGCCATCGCCGCCGCCGACCAAGCCCTCGCCCAAGCCAGTGGTGGCCCCGCCGCAACAACTGCCGCTGTAGCCGAAACAACAGGCGTCGCACCCGGTGCAGCGTTGCCGTGGGATCCGGCGCGGGTCATGGTCGTGGTGGGTACGGGGTCGGGGCCGTTGCGCCCGCATCATCAAGGGGCAGTCGGGTTCGAACATAAGGGACAACGCGGTGTCCCGTTGACCCTCACGATGCACGGCGCTCCCGACGCTCCCGCCGCGCTCATCAGTCAGCGGTACGGGGTCACGGGGCCGGCCCGCGCGGTGTCGGCTACGTGCGCTTCCGGTGCTGTTGCGCTCGGGGAGACGATGCGCACGCTACGCCACGGATATGCCGATGCAGCGATCGTGGTCGGTGTCGAGGACTGCGTAAACCCGATCAACGTGTCCTCCAACGCGAACGTACGCGCACTCGCCGCAGGCTACGAGGCCCACCCGGAGCAAGCATCACGGCCCTTCGACAGCGGTCGAACAGGGTTCGTGGTCTCCGCCGGAGCCGCCGCGATGGTTCTGGAACGGGAAGCCGTTGCGCGTAGCCGCGGCGCGAATGTACTCGCGGAGCTCGCGGGTTATGGTGCATCCTCGGACGCCCATCACGCCACGGCCCCTCTGTCCGATGGTCGCGGTGCCGCCGCCGCGATGCGCGCGGCCCTCGCTGACGCCGGGGTCACGGCGGAACAGTTCGCCACGGGTGCTCCCGACGGTGGACCGCTCGGGCACGTGAACGCGCACGGAACCGGGACGGTGGCCGGAGACGCCGCAGAGGCCGCTGCGCTCACAACCGTGTTCGGTAGTACCACCGCAACTGGCGCCTCATGCCAGCTCCCGATCACCGCCACCAAGTCTTCGACCGGCCACCTGCTGGGTGCCGCGGGAGTCCTCGAAGCGGTGATCAGTGTGTGTTCGCTGCGGGAGGGGATCATCCCGCCAACCATCAACCTCGACGATCCAGCGTTCCCGGAGCTCGCCATCGTGCGCGAACCGCGCCGGATGCCGCCGGAGAACAACACGATGGTGTTATCCAATTCGTTCGGGTTCGGCGGGCATAACGCGTCGATCGTTATCGCCGCGAGGTAGCCGCGTTGGCAGGGGACGCCCTGCCAACGCGGCCCGCTCGGCAGTGGTTTAGTGCTGGCAAGCTCGCCTCATCAGAAGCAGGCCGCCCATCAACACCACGGCCGCAAACCCGGTGAGCCCCGCAACCTCCGTGCCGGTCGGAGCCAAGCCGCGCTCACGGGCATCCGACTGCTCCTCACTTGGCGACGGTTCCTCACTTGGCTCCGGTTCGCGGGTGTCGGTGACGGTGAACTGGGCGGAGGTGCGCATTCGCATCTTCGTATTCTCAGCACGGCCCACAGCCTTGTTGACCACAACATCGCCGTCCTGAGCCTCATGCAGCTCGGTCTTGACGGTGATGGTCTGCTTCTCGTCGTATGCCAGCGGCGCCTCGGTCACTACGCGGACGGGTCGGGGTGCTGAGCGGCGAGCCGGGGAAGGTGGTGGGCGTCAGGGCCTGGTGTTGAGCCCCAGTCGAGGCAGGGCGACGTTCAGAATCTCCTCGGCAGGAGTTCTAAGGCATTCCGTTGCAGTACGGCCGGTCGCATCGAGGTACTCCTGTACGATGCGCGTTCCAGCGGCGTAACCGGCGCCGGTAGGCAGGCCGACGGGCGATGACCCAAAGAGTCGGGCACTCGCGTCGCCAAGCACCCAGCCCGCAAAGTTCTGCATACCAGTGTTGTTGAGGCCTTCGCAGACGCGGCGAAGTACGTCATCGCTTTCTCGTGTCTGTTCAGAAACAAAGTGGGTGTAGCCTCGCAGGCCGCAGTAGCGGACAGCGAAAAGGTCGGCCAGACCTTCAGCCACGACGTGCTCTCCAACAGTCACGGTCATCGGATTCCATACAATCCCGCCGGATGAATAGCGGAGGTTGTGATGTAACTCGTGTAACGCAATAGCTTCAAGCCGGTTGAGGATCACATCGGTGGGCCAGATGGTGATTGCGATGTAGCCGCTGATACCGCCGAAGGCTGAAAGCCCTTGCAATTCCTCCATAAAGTGCCGGTTGGTCGGGTCTCCCAACAGCAACAACACAGTGATGTCCGGTATCTCAAGGCCGGGGATTGCGGTAGCTAAATCTGTTGCACCCTGAATCAGTGCTTGCTTGATGCGGTCCCATGCATCGGCCTTTTCCAAGCTATCTAGCGCATCGAGCATCCGCTGTTTTGGGGCCGCTGGGTCGAAGCCGAAGTTCTGAGCGTGAACTGCTACGAGGTCAGGCTCGCTAGGGCCGAAAGAGTACATGCCTGCCACAGGTTGCCACAACCGGCGGAGAGCATCGTTCCGTTGCTCCCGTGAACAATCCAGTAGAGCGCGCATTTCGACGCCGCTTTCGACCATCGTGATGTGTGTGCTATTCATGTTGAACCTTATGACCTGGGGCTTATGCCCACTCAGGGTTGTTGATATTCACTCCGCTGGTTACTGCGACAGCTTCAATTGCATCGGCAAGCCACCGGGCAAGGCCGGGTTGCCTGGCGTCGTAGTGGTTGGTGAAACTCTTGACGGTGATGTAGCTACGTGAGATCAAATAATGCTTGGCCGGCGTGACAGGGAAAAACTCACCAAGTGCTTCGCGGTGCTTCTGGACTAGCATTGCTGCCTCATCGCTGGAGGCGGAAACGTTATTGCGCACGGCTTCGGCGCACTGTTCTTCAACGCTGTTGAACCTATCGTTACACGCGGCCCAATCAGCATGACTCCACTCGGCGGTTCGTTGTTGACTTATGCTCCAATCGTCAGTGTCGCCATAAGCGTCTTCAGCTTGTGAACGATATTCAACGAAGCGGGCTTCGCCTAGAATTTCTCCGATTTCGCTCAACGTTGGTTTCTTCGTGGCTGTTTCCTTGGCTATCAGCTTGTCGATCACGCTGAGCATTTCTTGAGTCTGCTGGATTTGAGACGTGAGAATTTCTCGTTGCCTCCGCAGATGTGCGATGTGTTCTGTGCCCGCCGCAAGTACGTCCTTGATGGTTGCAAGCTTCATGCCGGTGGCCCGATAGATCATGATCTGCTGGATTGTATCCAGGTCAGCGCGCGTATAGAGCCTGTAGTTTGAGCAGGTGCGCTCGGAAGGGCGGACAAGACCGAGGTCTTCCCAGTGGTGCAACGTACGCACCGTTATTTTGAACTGCCGGGCAACCTCCCCGACGGAGTAATGATCTTCATGGCTGTTCATGAACGTAATTCTGATGCCTGACGTTACGTGAGGGTCAAGTCGGTCTTAGCGGTGGGCCAGGCGCGCGCTCGCTAGGAAGTCGCGTTGATGGGCGGGCTGGTAGGTCATGATGTCACCTTACAGAAGTGAGCTGTACCCGGCCAGGGCCCTACGATGCGGCCTCAACTGGCCTGTTGTGGCGCGCCCCGACGGCAATCATGATGAGCCCGGCCGCGATCCACGCCGACTGCGCCCAGGGTCCGCTGACCGGCAGAGGTCAGTTGGAGAGCAAGCAGAACAGCCGAAGCCATGCCATCAAAGATGAGCGGCAGCAACGCTGAGTTCAGCCCCACGCCTTGAGGGTCCTCGGCGGTCATGGGTGCGACGTCGTTGACAGTGACTTCTTGCCCTTCGGCTTCCAGCTGGGTTGCCATCCCTTTGAGGGCAGCCGCATAGCGCGCACGCAAGTGAGCACCTTCTTGATGTCACTGGGTGAAAACAATCAGGAATTTGTCGAATCAGAGAGGGTCTCGGAGGTTCGCGCGGACCGGCTGGCTCGCCTCGAACCTATCCTTAGGCGGGCACGTGAAGCCGGGTTGATAGGGGACATTGACGCGATGCGATTCCTGGTGGGGATCGCTGCAGCAACCCGGCCGCTACCCGATTTCGTGGAGGAACAGATCCCGGATCTGCATGAGTGGCTCATCGACGTCTACTTGCATGGGCTCCGGCCGTAAGGGTCTAGCGTTTATTCGCGCAGCTGTGGTGAAATAAAGCCAACACGGGCTTGCATCTATCGTTTTTTGAGTTTGAAAGGCTCCGTATGCGTCGCACCACAGCTGCTCTCACCGTCCTGCTCTTAAGCGTTGGCTTGGCCAGTTGCTCCCAGGATCAGGGCCAGAACGATGGGCAACAACAGGGGCAGAATCTGAGCGAACGGCTGATGCCGCAGCAGTCGCAAGACCAACAGCAGTCGCAACAGCCGGGGCAACAATCGGCACCGAGCCAGCAGGCGCCTGCACCGAGCCCTTCCGAGCAGCAGAATCAGCCAGGTGCTGGCGGCCTGAAACCTGACCTTTCGGAGCCGACACCGCCATCGGGCCCTTATGAAAAAGCTACGGTTCAGCATCCCGCGCGGAATGTGCCGATCCCTCAATTGGACCCGAACATTAATAACGATAAAGCCGGGGTCAAGGAGGTCGTGAGGTACTTCATGGCTTCCCAGGAGTACATCCGGCAGACCGGTAACGCGAGGCCGCTAACTCAAGTGGCGCCGACGAGCTGCGCGGGATGCTGGGTGTATGCCAGCAGTGCGAACTATCTGACCTATTCGAAGGGCAGCTGGTATGTCGGTAAGGGCATCGAATATAAGGAAAGGACGTTACAGGTAAAGCCGCACCCCGACCGGCCGGGCCAGGTTGTCGCGACGTTCGATTTCTTTGAGAACGAGGTCACCCTCGTTGAGAACGGCAAACCGCAAGTGGTGGCGAGCCCGAACACGTTCCGCTCCACCATGGTCCTGGAATACGACTTTTCTCTGGACAAATGGATTATTCGCGAGCTGGAGAACAGGCCGCGGTGACGCGTGTGCTGAGTTGTCGTAGCAGGTCACAGGGGGCAAACGGAGCTACCCGTCAAGAGCTGATCGCAGCCAGCATCATCGCCCGCCCCGTCACTTCCTGCGCATCGCCCCGTTACTTCCTGCGCGTCAGGGCGAGTAGTGTCAGCCCGAGGCCCGCCACGGTCCAGGCCGCCAGCACCAGCAGAGCCTGTCCCTCGACGGAGTAGGTGTCGGAGACCAGACCGGCGCGGATCACGTCCCCGGCGGGCATGACCGGCAGTAGCTCATGCACTCGGGCGTACCAGTCGGGCAGCCGTTCCGCAGGGAAGGTCACCGGGGAGAACATGAGTACGAAGAACACCATCACCTGGCTGACGACCTGCGCCAGCATCGCCGGCAGGGTCACAGCAATCGCGTAACCCACAGCGGTGGCCATCACGGTCACCAGGAGCACTCCGGTAATCAGCAACGGCCAGTCCAAGGAGAACTCCACATCGAACCGCCACCATGCTGCCAGTCCGGCGACCACCACGCTGGGCAGGGCCATAAGCACCCAGAGGGTGAGGTCGGCTAAGAACAGCACCGGCCGCGGTACCGGCTGGGCACGCAGATACGTCAGGGTTCCGTTGGCGCGGGCGGCGGCCACGCCTTGCGGCACGATCACCAGCCCCAGGGTGAGCAACAGCACGGTCGGAGTGCCGGTGGACAGGAAAGTGATGGAGGCCGTGTCACCCTCGTTGAGCAGGAACCCGAAGCCGACGACGATGCCGCCCGCCAGCAGCACCTGGATTACGGCGATCAGCGGGACCATCGGCCCCAGCTGGGCCAGTTGCCATCGCAGGAGGGTGAGGTAAGCGGTCAGCGCCCCCGCCGATCGGGGCATGGCGACGGTGGTTCGCGGCGCGGCGTTGGTGGCGCGGGGCGTTGCGGTGGCGGTGGATTCAGGCAAGGGTCTCCTCCTTCGGTGCGGTGAGTGCGAGGTAGGCGTCCTCGAGGCTGGCCGGGCCAAGGGTGTAGTCCTCGATGACCCCGGCGGCACGTTGACCGGTAGACCAGGCGACGGCCTCGCCTGCCCGGCTCGCGGGCAGGGTGAGTATTACGCGGCGGCCGACGACGACGCTGCCCCGCACCTCGAGCTGTTCCGGAAGGTGCAGCCCCAGTGCCTCTCGGTGGGGTTCCTCCCTGCGGCGCTCCTCCTGGCGGGGCTCAGCGGCCGCGTCTGTGGGGGCGGGTTCAGGTTCGCCGGGCAGGCGGAGGGTGAGCCGTAGTGTGTCGTTGGAGCGGCCGGCACCCTCCGCATCGGCCTCAGCTTTTTCGCCGAGTGCCCGGGCCCGCAGCTGGGCGGGGCTTCCGGAGGCCACCACGCGGCCACGGTCCAAGACGGTGAGTTCATCCACCACGGACTCGGCCTCGTTGACGTTGTGGGTGACCACCAAGACGGCGGTTCCGTCGTCGTCGGCGCGGCGCCGTAGCGCGGACCAGAGCAGGCGACGGCGTGCCGCATCCACATCATTCGTGGGTTCATCCAGCACCAGTAGAGGCACTGGAGCGGCCAGGGCCATGGCCAGGGTGGTGAGTCGGCGCACGCCACCGGAGAGGCCGCCACCTTCGGGGCGGGCGGCGCGGTCAGCCCAAGGGCCGAGGTCTAGCTCATCGAGTAGGCGTGCGGAAGCGGCGCGGGAGTCCCGGGCTGACAAGCCGCGTAGCCGGGCGGCCAAGGTGATGGCCAGGCGCGGGGTGAGGCCGTCGAGAGAAGCGGTGGACTGGGTCTGCAAGGCCACCGCGCGGCGGGCCAACGCGGGGCGGCGAGTGGCGTCTATGCCGGCCACATGCAGGGAGCCGGAGTCCGGGCGGAGCAGTCCGACGATCTGAGAGACGAGCGTAGTTTTGCCTGCCCCGTTGTGGCCGAGAAGGCCGGATAGCTGACCGGCTCTGACTTGTAGGGAGACGGAATCGTTGGCGGTGACGTTGCCGAACCGTCGGGTGAGCTGGTGGATGTCTAGGATCATTGTTCTCTCCCGGGCGCCCAAGGTAATTGACATACCCAAGGTATTTCAGATGCCGACGGTATGTCAATGGTGGGTAAAGCTAGCTTGCGGCGGGTAGGGGACGGCGACTCCGTTGGGCTCTGGCGCGGCGATCCGGCCGGATATCATGGGTTTTATGACGGACCTGCCCGCTCCTCTCTCCCGCCAGGACATGCAGCGCATGACCCGCGAGCGCCTGGTGTTTACAGCGCGCGCCGCGTTCGCCCGCGAGGGCTACCACGGGGCGCGGCTGGATCGAATCGCGAAAGAGGCGGGGTTCTCCAAGGGTGCGGTGTACTCCAACTTCGCCAACAAGGCTCAGCTGTTCCTAGCCGTGCTGGATGCCAACATCGACGCCTCGCTGACTGACCCGGTGGGTGAAGAACCGCCGCTGACGGCGTTCAGCGAGAATGCTGAGGCGAGCGAGGAAGCCGCCGGGATGACGCCGGAGGAGAAACAGCAAGCGGTGCGCGGGATGGGCCTGGCCACCCTGGAGTTCGTGGCGTATGCGGCGCGGGACCCGGAGCTGGCTGCGCAGTGTGCAGTGCGGATTGACCGGGCGGTGGGGTTTTATGCGCAAGCGGCTGAGGACCTTGGGCTCGAGGTGGAGGGGCTGAGTGCTCAGGAGCTCGGCGGATTGTTCATGGCGCTAGACAATGGGGCCGCTTTGTTGACGCTGGCCGGTTCCACGCAGTTGTCTGACGAGGCGGTCGACCGCGGCATAGCCCTCTTGGCCGGGGCTCCTTGGACTAAGCAGACAGCGGGAGCTGAGGGCGTGGGGCCTGGGGGTGCCGATGAGCCGGATGCTAGCACGCGAACCGGGGACGAGGCACTCAGTGCCGAGACGCGCGAGACCCTGCGCGAGGCTATGGCTCAGCGGCTGCGCCGGGCGATGCCGAAACCGACCGCCGACTAGCCGGAAGCTAGTAACTCGAAAATGTCGTTGCAGACGAAACCGCGTTTGCCCTTGCCGACGCTGCGCCGCTCTAGGATGCCGGCCTCAGCGAGGTATTCAAGGGCGTTGTGTGCCGAGGTGCCGCTGGTTCCGGTTAGCTGAGCTGCCACATCGACAGTCAAAGCGGGCAACTTCGGCAGAACATCAAGCATCTTCCATACAGTTGAGTCGCTACGCGGAATACGCATGCCGGTCCGCTCAGCGTAGTCGGTGATCATGGCGTGGGCGTCGCGTTCAAACTCGTCGAGCTCATCCCTGAGATCAGAGGCAAGATCCACAGCGTCATTGGCGGCAGCGATGAACGTCCGCAGCCACGCGTTGATGCCTTCGCTGATGCTGAGCTCGCGGACCGGTTCAGCATCTGATGCGAGCTCAGCGCTGTGCGGGATGCCACGGAACGCCATGAGCCCGGCAATGTATTCATCGGAACGCGTCAGGAGCACCTCGCTGATCGGCAGGACGGAGCCTTCTGTGAGACCGCCACGGACAAGCACGGTGTGGATGAGTGCACGGCCGATGCGCCCAGTACCGTCAGCGAAAGGGTGCAGAGTTTCGAACTGCGCATGAACCAGCCCGGCCTGGATCAGGGACCCCACGGCGGCGCCGTTCATGAACTCCACCAGGCCCTCAACCGCGGGAACTAGCGCGTCTTCGCTGGGCGGAATGAACTCGGCTTGGCCCGGGTGGAACTCGCTCTCGCCAACCCAGTTTTGTCTGTCACGAATGCCTGAGGCGCCCAAGTGGGGTAGCAGTTCTGTCTGTAGCGCTTCGATGTCGGCCCACGTGACATTTTCGGCTGTCCCGAGACGTTCAACGGCGCTGGTGAGAGCCGCGATGTTAGCGGCGACTTCTGCCGCTACCGATGGATGCCCCGCGTCGGGGGCGCCCTTCGTCCCGCGTTCTAGTTGTTTGAGCTCTTCAAACACGATGTTCTTCGGGTTAGAACGCAGTCCCTCTATGTACGAGCTTGAGACTGCTTCGCTGCGCAGAAGGTGGCGGGACACGGCTTCGAGTTTGCCTGCGGCGTCGTGAAACTTCAGGTTTCGGATGCGACGTTCCACGCGACCGGCTTCGGCTGCTATTGCCGGGTCGATGCGCCACTCCGGTGTGGTGAGTGAGGACGGCTGATACGCCCAGTAGGTTCCGTACCAACGGTCGCGTGGGCGCCGTGCATTGTCAGAGGGAGTCCATTCCTTAGCTGTCCACGACATAACCACTAGCCTTCCAGCAAGCGGGGTTTCTCTCAAGGATAATGCTTATCCTTGGACGTTGGCTTCGTGGAGCTAAGGATAACCGGGAAGCTTGCGTCCGTTCCCTGTACTGAAAACCAAAGCGACGGTGGCACATACGTAATCTCGCATGCGCCACCGTCGTTGTCAGCTGTGCTCCTTGCTGGCTAGGCGTGAGCCGGCCAGGTGTGTGCGACTGTGCGTTAGCCGGCCATGTGGAGGCCGCCGTTGATGTGGATGACGTCGCCGGTCACGAAAGACGCGGCATCGGAGGTCAAGAACAGCACAACGGACGCGACTTCTTCCGGCTCACCGAACCGCCCCATCGGCGTCGAATTGAGCAGCGCTTCGCCCTTCTCGGCAACGAGGCTCTTGGTCATGGACGTGGCGATGATGCCCGGAGCAACCGCGTTCACGCGGATACCGCGCGGGCCAAGCTCCCAGGCGAGGCTACGGCTGAACGAGACGAGCGCGCCCTTCGTCGCCGCGTAGTGCGCGTGGTTCTTGCTTCCACGAGCACCGGCCATGGAACCGAAGTTGACGATCGAACCGCCATCGTGGATTTCCGGCTCGAGGTCGCGGGTCAGCGCGAACACGGCATCAAGGTTGATGCTCATAGCGCGCCGCCATTCCTCGTCTGGCATACCCGCAACCGGGTGCTCCGGGTAGATGCCCGCCGCCAGAACCAGGTGGTGCACACCGCCGCGTTCCTTCACCGCGGAAACCACCTGGGCGCGGGACTCAGCATCGGAAAGGTCCGCCGCGACAGTGGTCACGGAACCCGGCCCCGAAAGCTCGGAAGCAAGCTGGTCCAACGGTTCCGGACGCAAATCAACAAGGACCAAGTCAGCGCCCGATGCGGAATACAGGCGAGCGCACTCCGCACCAATGCCGCCAGTTGCGCCCGTGATCAGAACCGTGTTGCCGGCGAAAGCATCGCAAGCGAAAACCTGGCTCATGCGTCTGCCTCCTTAGGCATGTTCGTTGGCCACGTGTACCAGTCGCCGGCGATCGTCATACCGCCGTCGACAACCAGGGTGTGGCCGGTGATGAACGATGCGGCAGGGCTTGTGAGGAACACGATCGGCGCCGCGATCTCCTCGGGCTCCGCCCAACGGTCCAGCGGGATGCGGGACCGGACTGGTTCGATATCCAGCAGGCCTTCGTCCGTGAGCTTCTTGTTGAACGGGGTGAGCGTGTAGCCGGGGGCGACCGCGTTGACGCGGATCCCGTCACCAGCCCACTCAACGGCCAGGGACTTGATGAAGCCGATCACGCCGTGCTTCACAGTGTTGTAGCTGGCACGCTTCGGCATGCCCTGAACACCCGCAACCGACGAGATCGCGACGATCGAGCCCTTGGACTCGGCAAGAAGCGAGTGCGCGGCCCGGCACGAACGCATCATGCCAGACAGGTGAACGTCCAGCAGCGGCTCCCACTGCTCGTCCGTCATCTCCGCGGTCGCAACTGGCTTTGCGTTACCTGCGGAGGTCACCAGCGCATCCAAGCGGCCTTCAACCTCACGGATCGAAGCGAACGCCGTATCGACGGCTTCACGGTTGGTGACGTCGGCGATGATCCCGCGGGCATCCTCACCGAAGCTTTCAACAGCCTTATCCAGCTGCTCTTCGTTGATGTCCATCAGGACCACACGGCCACCGTTAGCCACCCATTTCTGGGCGACGGCGTAGCCGATTCCGGATGCGCCGCCGGTGATGGCGGCCGTAGGTTTTTGTGTTTCTGTGTTCTGTGTTTCCAGGGTGTCTGTTTCCATGGTCTATCTCGATTCTGCGATTGACTCGGACGGTTGTTGCGCACGATGACCGCGGGCGGCCGGCTCTGTTGGCGCGTCAGACGATCAGGGACAGCGGGTTTTCGAGGTGGTTTTTCACCTTGTTGAGGAACCGCGCGGCGACTGCGCCGTCGAGGACGCGGTGGTCGGCGGACATGGTGATGGTCATCATCGTGGCCACCGTGAGTTCGCCGTCGCGGACAACAGGCTGCTGTTCAGCCGCGCCGACCGCGAGGATGCCTGCGTGTGGCGGGTTAATGATCGCGGAGAACTCCCGCGTACCGAACATCCCGAGGTTGCTCACCGAGAACGAGCCGCCCTCAAGTTCGTGCTGACGGATCTTCCCTTCAGCCGCCCGGGTCTTGTAGTCGGCCGCGGCGGCGCTGACGGAGCCCAAAGTCCGCGAACCAACATCCGTGATGACTGGCGTGAGCAGGCCCTTCTCGGTTGCGATGGCAACCGCGACGTCGGCGGTCTTGTGGCGGCGGATCGTGCCGTCATGCCACGTGGAGTTCGCATCCGGCATCTCCGCGAGAGCGCGGCCGAGGGCCAGCAGAATGAAGTCGTTGACCGTGATCTTGCCTTCGGAATCCGCGCGGGCGGCGTTGACTTCCTTGCGGAACGCGAGCAGCTTGTCCACCTGGACGTCACCGGTAAGGTAGAAGTGCGGGATCTCGTTGACCGACTGCGTGAGGCGGCGCGCAATGGCCTTACGCATAGGCGATGCGGCCTCCTCGGTCCAGTTGTTTACCTGAGCGGCGCCCTCTTGTGTAGCGCTCTCTCCTGCAACGGCGCCCGATGCGGTTGCCGGCTGGGTTCCCGACGCGCCAGTTCCGCTGCCGCTGGATGCCTGTGCGGCACCGTGCGCTGCGTCAGCTGGCGCCGCTGCGGCGGCTGATTCGACATCGCGGCGGGTGATCCGGCCGGACGGGCCGGAGCCCTCGATGCCGTTGAGGTCAAGTCCCTTTTCCTTAGCCAAACGGCGGGCAAGCGGGGAAGCGAAAAGCCGCTCCCCGGAGCCCTGCTGGCCAGAAGCTTGCTTGGCAACGGCCGTCTCAGCGTCGTCTGCCTGCTCAGCCGGTGCAGCATCGTCAGCGGAATCAGCGCCACCAGCCTCCGCAGCGCCAGCACCAGACGCAGCATCATCAGACCCAACCCCTGCTTTCGCAAGAGCGGCCTCGACCGCGCCGTCGTCGTCGTCGCCGGCCTGAGAGAGCACCGCGATCGGCGCTCCGACCTCAACGACTGCGCCCGGCTCGATGAGCAGGCGCGCCACGGTCCCGGTGTCCTCCGCGTTGAGTTCCACGGTGGCTTTTTCGGTTTCGATATCGGCGATGTGCTGACCTGAAGTTACCTCGTCGCCAACGGAGATAGCCCAGCTGGCGAGGCCCGCATCTTCTGCGTCGGCGACAATCGCCGGCATGGTGATTACATATGCCATCGGTGTACTTCCAATCAGTTGAGGCCCAGGCCGCGGGCTACTTCGTCGAAACCAGCGGCAACATCGTTCGCGTCGGCGTTCGCGGCGGCTTCGAGCACCTTAGAAATGGACGGGCTGGCTTCCTGGCCGGTGACCCGCTGAACAGGCTGGTCGAGGTAGTCGAACAGCCGCCGCTGGATTTCGTCCGCGAGCCACCCACCGTAGGAGGTGCCTTGCGACCCCTGCTCGACGATGAGGACGCTGTTGGTCTTCTTGACCGACTTTTCGATGGTGTCCCAGTCGATGCTTGCGCGGTCGAGCCAGCGCAGGTCGATGACTTCCGCATCGAGGTCGTCACGCGAATCAGCGACAGACAAGCACACCCCAACCATGTTGAGGTAGGACAACACCGTGACGTCCTTGCCTTCGCGGCGCACGGCTGCCGTACCGAGCGGGAGGCGGTAGTTCGGATCGACGTCCGGGATGTCTTCCTTCTGCCCGTAGAGGTCCACATGCTCGAGGACAAGCACCGGATCCTCAAGGTCAAGTGCGGTGTTCATGAGGCCGATGTAGTCAGCCGCGGTCGACGGCGCGACGACGCGCCAGCCCGGGTTGGTCGCGAAGACGCCGGCAGGATCCATTGAGTGCTGCGAACCGTACCCGGCACCCATCGCGACCTTCGAGCGGAGCACCACCGGCATCGCCGACTGGCCCCCGAACATGTGGCGGGCCTTGCCGATCTGGTTGAACACCTGGTCAGCGGCAACCCACATGAAGTCGGAGTACATGAACTCGACGATCGGCTTGTAGCGGGTGGTCATCGACAACCCGCCAGCAAGCCCAGTGAAGGCGTTTTCGCTGATCGGCGTGCCCAGAACACGGTCCGGGAACTGGTCGGAAAGCCCCTTGGTTGCGCCGTTGGTTCCGCCCTTGAGGCGGTGCACGTCCTCACCGAGGACCACGACGCCCGGATCTTCTTCCATGCGGTAACGGATCGTGTCTGCGATCGCGTCAACGAAGCGCTCGGAACGCGTAGGCGCGCTCGCGTCAGGCTTCTCGGGGCCGGTCACGACCTCGTGGAGCTTGGCGTCGGAACGGATGTGGTCGTCCACCCCGGCGGTGTCTGGCCAGAGTCTCGGGATGACGCGGCGCTTGTCGCGCTTGGACTCCGGGTCCTTTTCGACGAGGCGGTCCAGGACTTCGTCGATCGAGGCCTTGATGCGCTGTTCGAGGTCGCGGTCCTGTTCTTCCGTGATGAGTCCGCGGCGGATCATTTCGCGGGCCACGCGCGTGATGGGGTCGCGTTCGCGCCACTTGGTTTCTTCGTCCTTGGTGCGGTAACCGAATGCGGAGCCTGGGAATGGCCCGTTCTGGTGGAAGAACCGGTAGGTTTCAGCCTCGATGAGGGTTGGGCCGTTGCCTGCACGCATGTGCTGAACGGCCTTCTGCTGCGCGAGGTACACGGCGAGTGGATCCATGCCGTCCACCTGGAAGGAACGGATGCCGAACCCTGGGCCGCGTGCCGCGAGGTTGTGTTCGCCGGTGACGTCCTCAATGAAGGTAGAGACGGCGTAGAGGTTGTTCTCGAGGAAGAAACACTGCGGCAGCTTCCATGCCGCGGCGAGGTTGAAGGTTTCAAGCGTGGAGCCGATGTTGGAGGCGCCGTCGCCGAAGTACGTGACGGTTGCGCCCATGTCCTCAGACCCTTGTACCTTGGCATCTTGGCGTTGTGCCCACGCGTTGCCCGCGGCCAGTGGAACGCCGCCGCCGACGATGGCGTTGGTGCCGAGCGCTCCTGCCTCTAGCCACTGCAGGTGCATCGAGCCGCCGCGTCCGCCGCTAAAGCCAGCGGCGAGGCCGAAGATCTCAGACAAGGTGCGGTGAATGAACTCGACGAGGTCGTCGCCCTTGATGCCATCAACCACGGTCATGCCCTCGGGGCGGAGATAGGAAAGCCCCTTAGCGAGGAACTGGTGGTGGCCGCGGTGCGTGCCGTTCACGCCATCGGTTGGACGCAAGGCCAGCACGGAACCGACAGCGGCACCTTCCTGCCCGATGCTGGAGTGGGCCGGGCCGTGAACGAGGCCTTCACCTGCGGCGGCGAGGACGGCTTCTTCGAAGGCGCGGACAGCGCGCATCTGCACGAGCATGGTCTCCAGAAGCTCGGGGCTTGCGGCATCCCAGTCTTCTTGCGTTGTTTTCAGGACTTTGGCGTCAGTGCTGACGCTCACATCGCTCAGTTCTGGCATGAGCTCTCCTTAAGGTTCTGCAGGTGGCGGTTGTGACTAAGGCTACATCCGAATGGATCCAATCACAATATGGTTGAGGCTGGTTGGCTCGGTTGCAGCGCGGTGTGCGATGGAGCGTTTGTGGCTGCCCTTCGTCAAGTAGACATCCGTCTAGAGGGGCATCATTTAGCGGTTATCAGCTGTTTTGTCAGCTGGTGATCTATGTTCGCGAGGTAAAGTGAGGGTCGAATTCGGTGCAAGGCGGCGGAAGTCTGTGTTTTAACTGTTTGGATCCAAGATGGGTGCTGGCTAAGATTTCAGATAGAGAATCGCACTGGTTTCGCATAAAGGTAGGCAATGGCGAGTCGAGAAACACAGTCTGCAAGCGAGCGGATCGCAGCAGAGTTGAGAGCAAGGATCCTTAAGGGAGACCTTCTTCCGGGGGAGAGGATTCGCCAGGAGGCCATCGCCGAGGAGTTCGGAGTGAGCCGCCTACCGATCCGCGAGGCCCTCCGCATTCTTGAATCCGGTGGACTGATTCGCCTTGTGGCTTCCACGGGTGCGTGGGTTGCATCCATGAGTCCGGCGGAGCTTGAGGAAAGCTATCGGATCCGCGAACGCCTTGAACCGCTTCTCTTAGGGCTCGCGGTCCCGTTTCATAACGCGGAGTCGCTGAGCGAGATTGAGAAAGTCGCCGAGGCCGTTGAGCAGGCTGAAACCGTCGAGGAGTTCGTGGACCTTGACCGGAAGTTCCACCTGAAGACCTTCGAAGGTCCGCCGGTAGACACCCTGCGATCCATGGTGGTGCGCTTGTGGAACACGACTCAGCACTATCGCCGTGCCTTCGTTGAGCTGCAGTGGGATAAAGGTCTGGAAGAGACGTTCATTGAGCACCGGCTGCTGTTATCAGCCATCGCCCGAGGCGACGTCGATGCAGCTGAAGACTTGATGGCGATGCACATCCGCAAAACCCGCCTCGCGTTGGCGGATACGCCTGGCATTTTTCAGTGACGCTGTTTTCGGTAACGCCTTTTCGAAAGCTCTGTTTTCAGCAGCGCCCGCCTGCCCTGCATCTAAGTATGAAAGGAATGACTGTGCCTAGCTCTGAACCCACTCGAGGAATCCCTGGACTGCGGGGCACGGACCACATCGGGTTCACGGTCCCTGACATCGACGAGGCACACGATTTCCTGACCCGCATCTTGGGGTGCGAGTACGTGTACTCGCTGGGCCCGTACCCGGCTAATCCGGAGTTGATGCAGACAAATCTCAACGTGCATCCGGATGCGGTCATGAAGCAGATCCGTTTCTACCGTTGCTTCACGGGAGCTAATTTCGAGGTGTTCCACTACGAAGCGCCTGACCAGGTGCAGACTATGCCTAAGAATAGCGACATCGGTGGCCACCACATCGCGCTCTATGTGGATGACCTCGATGCCGCGGTGGAGTGGCTTCGCTCCAACGGCGTGAAAGTTCAGGGCGAGCCGGTAGCTAGTTCGGCGGCGAGTGAAGGCCAGCGGTGGGTGTATTTCCAGGCGCCGTGGGGCATGCAGTTCGAGCTGGTGAGCTTCCCGAACGGCAAGGCATATGAACGCGAAGCCGATGTGAAGCTGTGGAATACCCGCTTCCCGTCAGAGTAAAAAGCGGCTGGCCCGCGTAGCAACTGGCTAGAGAAACAGCGCGGAAGCTAACTGACGTGATAACCACGTGGGGCGGCGTCTGATCTTAGCTTTCAGGTTCATCTGAATGCATAAAACTGCTCCCCACTAGTCGGTAACTGATTTCTCAGTCCAACTAATGGGGAGCAGTTCATCACAGCCCGGCACTGTTTCTCACGCCTGACCCCAGAAACGGTCTTCTGCCGGCCCGTCCGAAGAGAACAGTCGCACCTGCGTGATCCGACCCTCGGAGACGGTGAGTAGGTCGAGGCCGGCTTGGTCCAACGTCTCGCCGTCGCGGCGGCCCGTGAAGCGCACCGGGGCGGCGACGACGTCGCCGTTCGTCATCAGGGGACCGGCCGGGGCTACCGCGAAGGTACCTTGGCTGACCTCCATCATCCCGCCGATCAGGGCGCCGACGGCTTCCGGACCGCGGTGCAAGCCGGAGAACCGGTTCTGGCCAGGTTGGTGCCATTCGACCTTCGGATCCAGGGCGGCCATCGCCTGCTCAACGTTACCGTCTGCGAGATTCTGGAAGTAGCTGCCGACGACTTCGGCGGGGGTGGGGGTGTCCATGCTCATCACTCCTACAGTGGTTGGTGACGCGACGTTTCCGTCACTTTTACACTGGTGTGCGTATAGCCTCTTGTCAAGGTCCGATTTCATAGAGGATCTTCTTCTTGGTGTTCTAAGCCGCAACCAGCGTTGACCGATGCTGGTTGATCCACTCATCGTGGGCTTCGACAGTGTGCGCAGGCTCCAGGTCCTGGGACTGTCTCCCAGGACCTGGCAGCGCTGATTACTGCCGCGCCGGATCCTCGATCCCAAGATCGAACACCCTTGATCATCGGACAAGATCTCCTCGGCGCGATCCATCAACGGGTCAAGTTCAACCTCGGTATGCTGAGCCCACATGCTTGAGCACCGGCAGTTTCCCATGACGCTTTTCCACGACCTGGACCGCAGTCGCCCTTGAGGTAGCCCGGACCTTCCTCGCGGATACCACCTGATCGGTATCTCAAAACCACCGTTCTGGAATACAAAACCCCAGGTCACAGCCCCACGGGCCCGAAATTAAACTCATGTCGCTAAGTTAGGTCAGGCTATGCCGAGGCCCAGGTAGAGGATGATGCCGAGAACCGCGCCGATCGATGTGATGACGATGTTGGTCACGAAGAAGTAGCCGTACGATTCGCGGTGCGTCAGCTGGGTGACAGTGATCGCGGTGATGTAGCCGCCACTGTATGGCATCGAGTCAAGGCCCGCTGCGGACATCGCGAGGACGCGGTGCATTGCGTCCAGCGAGATGCCGTCCGCCTTGGCGAGTTCGACGTATTCAGGGCCGAGCGCATCGGAGAACACCTGCAGGCCGCCGGATGCGGAACCGGTTGCGGCGGAGATGGTTGCCACGGCGATTGCGCCGGAGATCATTGGGTTCATATCGAGGCTCATGGCCCATTCGACAACGGAATTGAAGCCGCTGGACATCGCGACGACGCCGCCGAAACCGACCACGACCGCGGTGTTCATCAGGGCGATGAGGCTGTCCTGCCCACTGTTGTTGAACCGTTCCAGCATCCCGTCTTTGAGTTTAGGGAAGTGCAGGATGATGGTGATCAGCACACCCGCCGCCAGTGCGATGTTGACGGCGAAGACGGTTTCAAGGATCGGGTTGAGCGTGAAGATGAGGCCGATGACCACCACGATCGGGATGACCGAGCGGAAGAAACCCGGAACACCGGTGCGGTCGGAGATGTCGATGCGGCTCATGTCATCGCGGGAGCCTGGCACGAAGCCGATGCCTTTTGCGGCGAGGCGCTTCTGGGAGAAGCGCAGCCACAGCATGCCGAGCATGAACATCACGATCGAGCAGATGATGCCCATGACCGGAGCCGCGTAGGAGGTGGTACCGAAGATTCTCGCGGGGATCAGGTTCTGGATGGCCGGGGTGCCGGGCATCGAGACCATGGTGAAGCTGGCGCAGCCGAGGAAGAGCGCGGCGGGGAAGAGGCGCTTGGGGATGTCTTCCTCTTTGAACAGGACAAGCGCGATCGGGTAGATCGAGAAGACGGTCACGAACAAGTTGACGCCGCCGTAGGAGAGGATCGCCGCAACGAGGACCACCACCAGCAGTGCCTTGTGCTTGAGCGGAATCCGGAGGACCTGGAGGGCGATGGATTTCGCGGCGAGGCTACGGCTGAGCAGTTCTCCGAACAGGGTTCCGAGGAAGAACAGCACGATGTAGTTGGCGACGTAGTTCGCGGTTGTTTGGCCGAAACCTTGAACGAGTGCGTCGGAGACGTTCATCCCGTTGAAGAGGATGACGACAAGCGAGGCGGCGAGGGTCGCGGGGACCATGCCGAGGCCGCGGAACGCTAGAAGGATCATCGTTCCGAGCCCGGCGAGGATGCCTAAGAGGCCGAGGAGGGTCATGATTCGCTCACAATCATTCGAATGATGGGGCGGCTGCTAGCGGGATGCGGCCGCTTCATTAATCACCCGCGCGATGTGGGTGACATCACAGGAATATTCCCACGATTGGATCCAAAAGGCAATGCGTGTGGGTGTTCCATTGAGAGTTCTAGGCTTATGTGGCCGAAAATGGATCCCTTTGGATCCAGTGCAGGCGATGCTGATGGCTTGGTGAAGCCATTGCACCTACCCGTTAACAGCAACGGTGCCGAGCGCCGTCACCTAGGTGATCGGCGCTCGGCACCGCTGTCGCGAACCGGAGCTGTTACGAACCGGAACTAGCTCACAGGCTCGTTACTGGGTCTTGCCCGTCCATGAACGCAATGAACCGGTCCTCTGGAAGCTGGTCTGCATCAGCCAGGTGAGCCAGTACCTGCGCGACCAGTTCCCGGCTGGTCTCCGTGTTCTCCGGTACACCGCTGTTGGGATCGAAACGCTGCATACCGGCGGGTGCATCCTCATCTGTGAGGAGGCCCGGGCCAACGATCGCGTAGTCCAGGCTCGTGCCCTGAAGGTGTTCATCGGTGGCACGCTTAGCCAGCACGTAGTGGTGGAAGGAGTCTTTTTCGTCGATGGGGTGCACGAACGAGGTCGCGAAGCTCACCATGAGGTAGCGCGGCTTGGCGGCGGCGCGGGTGGCCGCATCGATCGATGCGATCGCGGCGTCGCGGTCGATCGCGTAGGTCTGGTCGACACCGTTTCGGCCGCCGTTGCCTGCCGCCCAGATGACGACGTCTTTGCCGCGTAGCAGTTCATCCCACGCGGCGTCGTCGAAGTCGAGCATCTCGGCAATGCGAGGCCGCGCGCCGAGGGCTACGATGTCCGCCTCGTACTCGGGCTTCCGGATGAGGGCCTCGACGTTGTGGCCGGCTTTGGTCAGCAACGGCAGAGTGCGCAGGGCAACTCGTCCGTGGCCGCCAATGACAAGGACATTCTTAGATGTACTCATGCCAACAACCGTACGCGTGGGGTCTGGAGCGGAGACCCGGTTGCAAGTCACCACTTCGTATCCCCGCCATCGCCCACCTCACCCTCGCGTCCCACCACCGCGCGCCCCACCACGTCGGCCGCCGCACGCTGGCATATCCTGTCAGAAAGCGTTCTTTTGGCTTCCATTCGCGTGCCTGAATGTGAGGGGTTGTTGTGGGTTCTTTGTCGCGTGAGGTTCAGCGGGATCGTTTGCATCGGACTATTTGGGAGGTAGCGAACGAGCTCCGCGGTTCGGTGGATGGCTGGGATTTCAAGAGTTATGTGCTCGGGATGCTGTTCTACCGTTTTATTTCGGAGAATCTCGCGACCTTCATCGAAAAGAACGAGGGCGAAGGGTTCAGCTACGCGGACCTGACGGATGAGCAGGCTGAACCGATCCGCGGCATGATGGTGGATGAGAAGGGGTTCTTCATCCTCCCCTCGCAGCTGTTCGTCAACGTACGCAAGCGGGCGGCGCAGGATGAGAACCTAAACGAGACCCTGGAGAAAGTCTTCCAAAGCATCGAAGGTTCCTCGGTGGGGCATGCGAGCGAGGACGACCTCAAGGGCCTGTTCGATGATCTTGATGTGAACTCGACCCGCCTGGGCAACACGGTGGAGCGCCGCAACGAGAAGCTGCGCAAGCTGCTTAACGCGATCGGCAACCTGGACATGGGCGAGCAGCACGATGAGGGCATCGACATGTTCGGTGACGCTTACGAGTTCCTCATGCAGATGTACGCTTCCCAGGCCGGTAAGTCTGGTGGCGAGTACTACACGCCGCAGGAGGTCAGCGAGCTGTTGGCGCGCCTGACGGTGATCGGTAAGGACAGCGTGCAGCGCGTGTATGACCCTGCGGTCGGTTCCGGCTCGCTGCTTCTTAAGTTCGCGAAAGTCCTGGGCCCGAATGGTGTGCGGCAGGGCTATTACGGTCAGGAGATCAACCTGACTACCTATAACTTGGCGCGCATCAACATGTTTTTGCATGACGTGAACTATGACAAGTTCAATATCGCGCACGGGGACACGCTGATTGATCCGCAGCACTGGGATGATCAGCCGTTTGATGCGATTGTCTCTAACCCGCCGTATTCCACGCGGTGGGAGGGTAAGAATAATCCGTTGCTGATTAACGATGTGCGGTTCGCTCCGGCTGGTGTGTTGGCGCCGGTGACGAAGGCGGATCTCGCGTTCACGATGCATGTGCTTTCGTGGCTTGCGGTCGATGGTACGGCTGCGTTGGTTCAGTTCCCTGGGGTCTTGTATCGCGGGGGCACGGAGCAGAAGATCCGTAAATACTTGGTGGATAACAATTATGTCGATGCGGTGATTCAGTTGCCGGAGGACATGTTCTTTGGCACCACGATTGCTGTTTGTGTGCTCGTGTTGAAGAAGTCCAAGAAGGATAACGACGTGTTGTTTATTGACGCGTCGAAGGACTTCGTGCGGCAGGGTAAACACAATGTGATGGCGCCCTCGCACCGCGACAAGATCGTTGAGATGGTCGCGGAGCGCAGCGAGGAACAGTATGTTTCCAAGCGGGCGAGCGCTGAGGAGATCGCGGCGAACGACTACAACCTCTCCGTAAGTTCTTATGTGGAGATGGAAGACACCCGCGAAAAGATTGATATTGGCGCGTTGAACGCCGAGATCGCGGAGATTGTCGAGCGCCAGGCTGCGTTGCGGACCAGCATCGACGCAATCGTTGCCGAACTCGAAGCAGGTGCAACCAAGTGAACCGCATCGAGAAACTGATCCAAGAACTCTGCCCCAACGGGGTTGAGTTTGTCGCTTTAGACTCGATTGCAGCAATCCGATCAGGTATTGCGTTCCCAAAGCGTAAGCAAGGAAAACTGGAGGGGAAGTACCCTTTCTTCAAAGTTTCCGATATGAACCTTCCAACTAACCGCCGGTATATGGCCGAGGGTACGAATTACATCGAGCATTCTGACCTGGATGAGTTGCGGGCGTCTCTTGTTCCCGCAAACTCGATTATTTTTCCAAAAATTGGGGCGGCCGTTGGTACCAATAAGAAGCGGATGACAGTTGACGCGAGCCTAGTGGACAACAATGTGATGGCCCTTGTCCCTGGTGAACGGGTATCTGCCGGCTTTCTTTACCACTTTTTTACGACCATTAATTTAATGCAATTCGCCAACCAGCATGGGGCAGTTCCCTCTATTCGGAAAACTGTGATTGGCCAGTTGTTGGTCCCGGTTCCGCCGATTGAGGTGCAGCGGGAGATCGTTAAGATTCTTGATCTTTTTACTGAGCTCGAGGCTGAGCTGGAAACAGAGCTCAAAGCTGAGCTCGAGGCTCGCCGGAAGCAGTACGAGCACTACCGCGACCAGCTACTCACCTTCCCTGAAAATGGGGGGGTGACCTGGGTTGAGCTTGGTTCCCTTGGGAAATGGTATGGAGGAAGCACACCTAGTAAGAGCGAGAAGAAATACTGGGCCCAAGGAACAATTCCATGGGTCTCACCCAAGGACATGGGCGTTTCGCATATAGACAGAACAATTGATTTTGTCACTATGGACGCGATGAACTCAGCACGGGCGCGGCTCATTCCTGCCGGAGCCATCCTGGTCGTCACACGTTCCAGTATCTTGGCGAAACGGTTCCCCGTTGCAATCGCAGCTAATGAAGTGACCATCAACCAGGACCTCAAAGCTCTTGTACCCCAGGGGAATGTTGACGCTCGGTATGTTTTTCATGCGCTAAACGCATACGGGCGCCAGATCCTTTTGAAAGCCACCAAGCATGGCGGTTCCGTCAACTCAATCGAGTGGAAGCGTTTTGCTCGGTTCAAGATTCCAGTTCCGAATGTGTCGGAGCAGAAAAAGATTGCGGCCCACCTCGACAAGTTTGATGCGCTCGTGAACGACCTGTCGTCTGGCTTGCCGGCCGAGATCGAGGCTCGGCGGAAACAGTATGAGTACTATCGAGACAAACTCTTGACATTCAAAGAACTGCAACCCGAAGCGGCATAAACCCGCTTCCACTTCGGTTCGCGTAACGGCAGGGTAGGGAAATGGCAGGCATGGAGAAATCCGCAGTCGAGGAACTGGGCCGCGGCACAATCGCGCCCATCGCGGTCAGTGATGAAGCGACCGTCGTCGCCACCTACGAAGCCGACACCAGCACATCGGATGCCTACCAGTCCGAAGCGCAACTCGAAGACGCGTTCATCGCGCAACTCCAGGCGCAAGCCTACGAATACGCCGATATCCGCGACGAAACCGCCCTCGTCGCGAACCTGCGCACCCAACTCGAAGCGCTCAACAACATCCAATTCACCGACGCCGAATGGAAAACGTTCTTCGACACCTCCATTGCCAGCGCCAACGAAGGTCCCAAAGAGAAAACTGAACGCCTCCACAAGGACAACACCCAACTCCTACGCCGCGAAGACGGAACCACCAAAAACATCCGGCTCATCGACAAAACTCACATCCACAACAACAAACTCCAAGTCATCAACCAGTACGCCGTCGACGCTGGAACCACACCCGGCGCCGCGACCCACTCCAACCGGTACGACGTCACCATCCTCGTCAACGGGCTGCCGCTCATCCACATCGAACTCAAACGCCGCGGCGTCAACCTCCGCGAAGCGTTCAACCAAATAGCCCGCTACCAAAACCAATCACTCTGGGCAGGCCACGGCCTCTTCGACTACGTACAAGTGTTCGTGATCTCCAACGGAACATTCAGCAAGTACTACTCCAACACCACCCGGCCCAAGAAAACCGACAACACCAAACGCAACGTCAAGTCCTGGGCATTCACCTGCTGGTGGGCAGACAGCCACAACAAAGTCATCCCAGACCTCCACGGCTTCACCCGCACCTTCTTCGCCAAACACACCATCCTCAACATCCTCACCAAATACTGCGTACTCCGCGAAGACGGCACCCTCTTGGTAATGCGGCCCTACCAAATCGCCGCCATCGAACGCATCCTCCAACGCATCGACGTAGCCGCCAACAACAAAATGCTCGGCACCACCCAAGCCGGCGGCTACATCTGGCACACCACCGGCTCCGGCAAGACACTCACCAGCTTCAAAACAGCGCAACTCGCCACCGCCCTCCCAAGCGAGCCCAAAGTGCTGTTCGTTGTAGACCGTAAAGACCTCGACTACCAAACCATGCGGGAATACGACAGCTTCGAAAGAGGTGCCGCGAACTCCAACACCTCCACCAAAGTCCTCACCCAACAAATGGGGGATCCCAGCGCGCGCATCATCATTACCACCATCCAAAAACTCTCCAACTTCGTTGCCGCGAACGCGAAACACCCGATCTACAACGAACACACGGTGATCATCTTCGACGAATGCCACCGATCCCAATTCGGTGAAATGCACAACGCGATCACCAAGAAATTCAAGAAATACAACATCTTCGGGTTCACCGGGACCCCGATCTTTCGTGACAACGCCGGGAAATCCTACGGCGCACGCGACGGCCGCGTAGTGCTCCGCACCACCGAAGAAACCTTCGGAGAACAACTCCACACCTACACAATCGTCGACGCGATCGAAGACAAAAACGTCCTCCCCTTCAAACTCGCGTACAACAGTGTGCTGGCGCGTGCAGGAGGGGTAATGGCCGAAGGTGCGACGCGTGGTCAAGAAGAAGCCGCGTTCATGGCTCCCGAACGTATCAGCGCCGTCACCAGCTACATCCTCAAACACTTCGACCAACACACCCGTCGCGTCACCGAAGCCGGCGAAAGCACCACCTCCTACCTGCACACCGTCACCACTAACACCGCAGACGTTGCCCGCAGAAGGGGTAGTGCGGGCGAGGCGATCACAACCACGCGGCGCGTCACCGGCTTCAACGCGATGATGGCCGTGCAATCCGTGGAAGCCGCCAAGTTTTACTACAACGAATTCAAAGCCCAGCAGGCCGAGCTGCCGGAGCAGCAACGTCTCAAAGTCGCCACGATCTTCAGCTACGGGGCCAACGAAGACCCCGAAGCCGGAATCCTCGCAGAAGAAGGGTTCGACACCGGCAGGCTCAGCGGTGAGAACCGCGAATTCCTCGACGCGGCCATCGCCGACTACAACAAGAGCTTCGGCACCAACTTCGACGCCAACGGCGAGAACTTCCAGAACTACTACCGCGACCTCTCCATGCGGGTCAAAAACCGCGAAGTAGACCTGCTGCTGGTCGTGAACATGTTCCTCACCGGCTTCGACGCGCCAACCCTGAACACGCTCTACGTAGACAAGAACCTGAAATACCACGGGCTGATCCAGGCGTTTTCACGCACCAACCGCATCCTCAACACCGTCAAACGGTACGGGAACATCGTGTGCTTCCGCGACCTCCAAGAGAACACAGAAGACGCCCTCGCCCTGTTCGGGAACGCTGACGCACAAGGCATCGCCCTGCTTGAGCCATATGAACACTACCTGGACCAGTACCGGCTCAAAGTCGCAGAGATGCTGGCCTTCCATGCCCCCGGCACCGGGATGCCTGCGAGCGAAAGCGAACAGCGGCACTTCGCCGAAGTCTTCGGCGAGATCCTGAAGCTACGGAACCTGTTGGCCGGGTTCGATGAGTTCCCTGACGATGACGACCTCACTCCGCGCGAGATTCAAGACCTGCAGAGCGTCTACCTCGCGGTGCGGGATGAGATGCGGGCGGATGCCGACGCGAACGAGCCGCAGCCGGAACAGCTTGAACTCGTATTCGAGATCGAGCTGCTACGGCAAGTGGAAGTCAACGTCGACTACATCCTCATGCTGGTTGAGAAGTTCCGCGAACCAATGCTGAAATCCCAGGTTCCTGACTACCAGTACAAAGAGCAGGTGCTGCAAGCGGTTGACTCCAGCCCGACCCTACGCGATAAACGCGACCTGTTCATGGACTTCATCGAACTCGTCAACACCGACGCGAGCGTAGCCGAACAGTGGGTCGCATTCATCAACCAGCGCCGCGAACAAGAACTCGACACACTCATCGAAGAAGAACGACTCCGCGAGCCAGCCGCGCGGGACTTCATGGAAAGCGCCTTCGACGCCGGGGAAGTCCCCCGCATCGGAACCGACATCGGGGACGTACTGCCGCCCGTGAGCTTCTTCAGCAACACCGCCGATGGCGAGAGCCGCGCCGAAATCAAAGAACGCGTGCTCAACAAGATGAGCGAGTTCCTGGAACGCTACGAACCGCTCGGGTGAGAAAAGAATCAAAGGCAACACCCCTTAAGTTGTGAACCTCTCTAGAGCTGTCTTTGAAGCTCCTGGGTTTTAACGTCAAGATTGATTTGAAGGTTAAAGCTCAGATTTTGCGCCACCCGGTCGCCGTGGCGCCGTCACATGTTTAAGGAACGCCCTATGTTCACACGAATAACGTCCCCTCTATATAGGAGAACGGGCAGCGCGCTCGCGGTGCTCGCACTCGTATTCGGCATGACTGTGGCGCTCCCAAACCCAGCAACCGCAACACCCGACGCGGCGCCCACCGCAGAAGCCACCGCAACCGAAGCGGAAGCTCCGGGTGAACTCGGCGCGCCCGGTGAGACTCAGACTGTCGAGTTGGGGAACGGCAACGTCCAGTACGGCCTCCGGCTCGCCCGCGACGGCGGGGCCGGCTGTATCATCACGAAAGCTAACGGCTACGAACCCGGCGACAATACCCCGCGGGACGGCAATATTTGTGCCGGGGACATCGCCCACTACAGCATCGACCTCAACGTCAAAACCGCTGGCGAACCGATTACCTTCAAACTCACCCCCAACCTGGCTCTCCGCTGAGGCCCGCGCCTCGGGCCTGCCGGAGCCAACCGTCAAACCAACCCTGAAAACCGGTTCCGCTAACTACGGCGGCGTCTCCGCAACAGTCGACGCTAACAGTGTTGTCACCGTGAAAGCGGACCCGAACATCAACGCGACCGTCTCGCTCGAACTCACTGCCTCCACCATCGCCTCCATGCAGCTTTCGGACGGCACCAACCCGGAAGGCACGTTCAACCTCGGCCTCAAAGCAGTCAAGGAAGACGGAAGCAAACTCATCACCGCGGTAGCGAACAAGAAACTCAACGTACTGGTTGAGCCGCGCTTTGACCAGCGCCTCATCGAGCCAGAAAGCGGCGTCAACACCACCACCCGCAACGGCATCGAATACATCGGCATCAGCGCCCGCTCCGGCCTGCCCGCCTACCCGAGCGACCAGAAACACAGCCCGGCACCGGACAACGCAACCCCGAACGGCCGCATCCTGCCGATCGACCCTGAAACCATCAGCCGCTACACCCTCGTGATGCCAGCCGATGCGCCGTTCAAGGCGGACGAAGTGCTCGTCTCCTATAACGGCAGCCCGTGGCAGAAAGCCAAGGTTGACGCCAACGGCAACCCGTACATCGACGGCAAATACGATAAAAGCAACCCGCCGTTCCGCTTCCTGATCCCTACCGAGGGCCTGCCGGACGGTAAGACCACGTTCACTACCCGCATGGACATCGTCGATAAGGACGGCAAGCCGACGCGTGTGAAAGACAGCCGCGGGGTTCCATCCAACATCCCGACCACGGCGGGCAATAAAGCGCTCGGCAACAACACCGCTGACCCAGGTGGCTTGAGCGAATGCAGCGCATCCACCGCTGATGAGAAGCAGGGCCTGCTCGCAGGCCAGTACGGTTTCCCGAACAACAACTGCGCCAAGCAGGTTGTTGACCTGACCAGGTGGAAATGCACCAACCCGAACGGCTGCCCATCCGCTAAAGACGACGTCGGCGTCAAATGGGTGGAAACCGAGGAGAAAGGCAAACAAGCCTTCCGCTACAAGCAGGCCTTGTCCAGCGCGAACGTTCGTCTGAACGTCACCCCAGCCGATGTCAAAGACAACCCCACCATCTGTGCCGCATGGCAACCTGGGACACAACGTGTTGTTACTGAGGGGAACATTTACGTTCCCACCGTCCAGATCGGTGGCACCGGCAAGGTCAATATCCAAGACGTTTTCCCGGACGCCAAGGTGTACATCACCAAGCAAGACAAAACCAACGGCGGTAACCCGGACTGCGCCGGTGACGCAGGCTGGGAAGTGTTCTACGATGCCTCGACCGGCGTGAAGGGTAACACCTTCGCAGAGCCTGGCAGCATGAAGCCGAACGAGATCGCTGGTATCAAGATTGTGATTCCGGGCGAGAACGTCATCCAGCAGCCAACCATCTTCCGCTACGTGGCGACTACGGGTGACCCTCGCGTGGTCTCGACCCTGCCTACCGTGAAGGCCGCCAAGGGTGATGACGAGTACTACAAGACCGTTAACTACGGTGCGGTCTACTCGGGGGAAAAGAAGGTCCGCGGTAGCATGCAGGACACGCTCCTCGCGGAGAAGCCAGCGGCCGGTGTCCGCGATATCTGGGGCACCCTCGGCGAGACGCGCCTTAACGGTATCGGTGAACAGAAGCAACAGCTCATTACCTCCGGGCAGGTCGTTATCAACAACGGAACGCTCGCTGCAGTGAACTCGAAAGACGCTGACGGCAACCCGACGCGCGTACACATGCGCATCTATCTGTCCAAGTGTGTAACCGCCGACGCGGAAACGCTCTCGCCCGGTATGACCTACCACCGCGGCGAAATCTCGAACAACCCGAATGACTGCGCCCCGTCCAAGGACAACTACATTGAGCGCACGTGGGCCCTATCGGATCAGAAGAACGAAACCGGGGACCCAAATAATGACCCGTTCTTCCCGATCGACTGGGCCACCAAGAACGCTGCGCGTTCCACCGTGTTCTTCCAGCCGTGGGATAACGGCCAGCCGCGGCCAACGTTCACGGTAGTGACCCCGGTGTGGTCTGGCCCGCGCCAATCCTTCGATGTGGTCCATTCATACCGCATCACGGGCACCCCGGAGCTGGACCTTGATAAGGCGATGCCGGCGTTGAAGAAGGACCGGACCATCAAGTCCTCCTCTACCAAGGAAGCCTTCACTCCAGCTAAGGACGCGGCGAAGGAATACACGCCGCTGAACTCTATGGCCTCGCTGTCCACGCTCACTGTTCCTAACGTGGTAGCGGCTGGCTTAGCGAAGTCCACCGAGGACAAGCTCGTGGACCACGACGCCGTGTTCCAGCATCGTCTCAACCTCAGCAACTACACTGAGGCGCAACTGGGCGCCACCCAGTTCATTGACGTGTTGCCGTTCAACGGCGACTGGCGCGGCACCACATTCAGCGGCGAATACTGGCTGAGTAAGGTCCCGGAGAACGTGGGCTCGAACACGGCCGAAGGCCACGAGATCTACTACACCTACGATGACCCGAACACGGTGTCTGTATGCCCAACGAACGCTCAGGGCAAGGATGACCTCGATGCGTGCGTCAATGCCTCCCGGGCAACCAAACGCGGCATCGATAAGAAGCCGAGCGACACCAAATGGGAGCTACTGACCCAGGAGGTCATCGAGGCCCAAGCCAAGCCGGGGGCAAAGCACATCACAGCGCTGCGTTTCGACAGCCCGTTGCTGAGCCCTAAGTCCGAGGACGCATACGTTCTGGACTTCGAACCGCACGGTAATAAGCACGGCGACAAGTACGTGAACTCCACGGGTATTGCCACGATGCACGCTGTCCGCGGCGAGACCGCCGACACCACCGGCGTCGGGGCCCTACCTGTTCCGCAACCGGACCCCGTCAAGACTGAGGTCTATGCCGCGAAGATTTCCGGCACCGTCTACCACGACAAGAACCGGGACGAGAAACAGCAAGACGGCGAGAAGAACCTGCCGGGCTACACCGTGACCCTCTACGAAGTGGACGAGAACGGTGAGATCAAGAAAGACGAGAACGGCGACCCCGTCGCTGTCCAGACCACCACGAGTGATAAGGACGGCAACTACACGTTCGAGTCTCTCAAGCGGGGAGACTACCGCGTAGTGGTGAGCCCGCTGGAGGAAACCGACATCAACACCCAGGCAGGTAAGGGCGAGGACACTGATGCCGGCTCCTGGACGGGCCAGGTCATCACCGTGACCGAACCGAACCCGGACAAGTATGACGCCAACAAGTCTCAAACCCACAGTAAGTATGACTTCGGTGTGTTCAAACCAGCCCCGAAGATTAGCCTCAAGAAGACCGTGAACGGTAAGGACTCTGACGAGGTAGCCGTTAACGGTGAGGCGAGGTTCGTCCTGGCCGGTGAGAACAACGGCAACGTTGACCTTGAAAAGGTCAAGCTGGTTGACACCTGGGTCGAAGGCAAGGACCCTCTTGACCTGACGTGCACCATCACGCCGAAAACTGGCGGCGACTACGCGGGGGACGCGACTGAGGACCTGCTCAACGGCGAAGCCAAACTCGCGGTAGGGGACACCTATGAGTGCATCGGAACCTACACCGTCACCCAGGACGATGTGGACGAACAAGTCACGTTGCCTAACAACGCCGATGTGATCGGTGCATACCTGTATAAGTCCGCCACCACCGGCGAGGACAAGGAACTCCCTGTAGAAGACCACAGCAAGGCGACCGTCACTGTGCCGGAAGCTAAGCCCGCGCTTGAGGTGACGAAGACTGTTGATGGTCAGAAGTCAGTTATGAAGAAGGCTGGTGAGAAGGCCGAATGGTCCATCACCGGCAAGAACACCGGCAACGTAACCCTGTATAACGTGAAGCTCGCCGATGAGTGGGCCGGTGGCGACATTGAACTGACCTGCACGATGGGCGAGGAAGAGATCGATGTAGCCTCCGGTGACGTGACCCTGCCGGTGGGTGCCGAATTCACCTGCACGGGTGAAAGCGAGATCACCCAGGACCACGTGGATGCCGGTAACGAACTACCGAACACCGTGACCCTGACGGGTTCTTCGAAGCCGGAGGGCGGCGAGAAGGTCAGCTCGAAGGACACCGCGACTGTCACCGTCCCGAAGAGTGAGCCATCGCTGAGCCTTCAGAAGACCGTCACCAACTGGGCTGAAGACGCCGAACCGGCGCCTGAACCGCTCACGGTGGGCGACAAGGTCGAGTACAGCTTCATCGTCTCCAACAACGGGAACGTGACCGTCAAGGACGTCACGGTCGAGGACCCGAAGGTTCAGGATCTCGACTGCGGCGAGGCAAACACCACGCTGGCTCCGGGGGAATCGTTCACCTGCACCGCATCGCACGTTCTGACCAAGGAGGACGTTGAGGGCCAGACCGAATACGTCAACACGGCGAAAGCGAACGGCTCCACGGTCCCGGGTGAGCCGGTCGAGTCGAATGACGCAGAAGCCAAGGTCAAGGTCGCAACCCCGAAGTTGGAGCTGGAGAAAACCGTCAAGGATAAGAAGGACAGCTACCTGGCCGGGGACAAGGTCGAGTACCTCTTCACCATGACCAACACCGGCAAGCTCACCGTCAACGGCATCGAGCTGGATGACGCGATGCTCACCGAGGCCGAGGTTGAAGTCACGTGCGAGGCCGAAACCCTCGCACCGGGCGATTCCACCACGTGTGTGTCCGGTGAGTACACCGTGACAGAGGCCGATGCGGACGCCGGCGAAGTCATCAACACGGCCACCGCATCCGGCACCACGAACAACGGGACGCCGGTGAAGTCCAACGAGGCCGAGGCCAAGATCACGGTCGATAAGCCACGCGAACCGGAAGAACCAGCGCCAAGCGAGCCTGGCGACCCAAGCGAACCGGAGCCAAGCGAGCCTGCGCCAGAGGAGCCGGGCGACCCAAGCGAACCTGCGCCAAGCGAGCCAGGCGATCCAAGTGAACCGGCACCGAGCGAGCCTGCGCCAGAGGAGCCGGGCGACCCAAGCGAACCTGCGCCGAGTGAACCGGAGCCAAGCGAGCCGGAGGCTAGCGAGACGCCGGCTCCGGAGGCGCCTGAGGGTAGGAAGCCGGGGCTGGCTACCACGGGTGCTGAGGTGACGGTCGCTGTTTTGGCGGGGCTTGGCCTGGTGGCCGCTGGCGTGGCGCTCGTGCTGGTACGCCGCCAGCGCCGCAACTAGCGGCGCCCCAGCCCACCGGCTGAGCTAACGGAAGGGCCGGCAACACCTAATGGTGTTGCCGGCCCTTCCCGTTTGTTAGGAGTGTTCGGTGCTCGCGTTGCGTTAGAGCGAAACCCCGAATACGAGTGGCACGAGCGTGTAGAGCATAACCATGACCATCACGATGGAGATGAGGTTGAGCCAGATACCTGCCCGGACCATCTGTTTGATGGTGATTTCGCCGGAGCCGAACGCGACGGCGTTGGATGGTGTCGCGACCGGCAACATGTACGCCGAGCAGACAGCGAGCGTCACGGCGATCGTCATGAACAGCGGGTTGATACCCATACCCAAGGCAACCGCGCTGAAGATCGGGAAGAACGCCGCTGCGGTAGCGGTGTTGGAGGTCAGCTCGGTGAGTACGAGTGCGACCAAGATGATCGCGAGGATGATCAGGACCTTCGGTAGGGCGGTCCAGCCGGTCACCTGGTTGCCGATCCACGCGGAGAACCCGGTAGCGGTGAACATCGCGGACAGCGACAAACCGCCACCGAACAGCAACAGCAGGCCCCACGGGATTTCTTTCGCGGAAGACCAACGCAGTAGCGGCTGACCAGTTGCGTCTTCGCTACGCTTCTTGGCGGGCACCAGGAAGCATGCGACCGCGGCGGCCATCGCGACCTGGGAGTCGCTGATGCGGGCGAGGAACGGCAGGTTTTCAGCAACCCACGCGATGTCCTTGAGGAACGGCACAACAACCCAGAACAGGATCGCAGCCAGGAAAATCCAGGAGACACGGCGTTCAGCGGTGCTCATCTTGCCGAGCTTACGGAACTCGTTTTCGATCATTTCCTTGCCGCCAGGCAGTTCGTTGATCTCGGGGCGGAAAACGAACTTAGTCAGCACGAGCCATGCGAGCCCGGTCATGATGATCGCCCACGGCACGCCTACGAGCATCCACTGGCCGAACTGAATGTCGATGTCGTGGTTCTTCGCCAGGTGCCCCTTCATGAGTGCCATTGGCGGCTGGCCGATGAGGGTTGCGGTGGAACCGATCGTGACACCGTAGGCGACACCGAGCAGAAGGGACGCGGCGAGGCGCGGGCTTGCCGCGTCCGGGTCGACTTCCCGAACCAGCTTCAGGATCGATGCGGCAATCGGCACCATGATGACTGCGGTTGCGGTGTTGGAAACCCATGCGGAAATGAATGCAGACGCGATCATGATGCCCAGAACAATCTGCGACGGCCGCGTACCCACCAATCGGATGGTCCATAACGCGATCCTGAGGTGTAGCTGCGATTTCTCCGTAGCTAGGCCGAGGATCACGCCACCCATCACCAGGAAGACCACCGTGTCAGCGTAAGGTGCGGCGACCTCGCTCATCGGCGCCATTCCGAACAGTGGGAATACAGCCAGCGGCAACAGTGAGGTCACCGGAATCGGTGCGGCCTCGGTCATCCACCAGATCGCCATCCAGAGCGCGACGCCGGCAACGGCTTTGCCCTCAAAGCTCAGTGAAGCGGGCAGGATGAAACCCAACACAAGGCCCGCGATGGGGCCGAGGGCGAATGTCCACCAGTTGCGGCGGGTTGAACGGTCCAGTGGATCGCTAGCGGAGTCTTGCTGTTGCTCTTGCGGAGCAGGAGACGCGGTTGAGTTGAGTTCGGCAGACATAGCGTCCTTTTTGTGTACTTGTGAGATCTGGAGCACAGTTTGCTGGTTGAAGCATATGCTTCGAATCATGCTCCGTGAAGTACTCATTTGGGCGCTATTGAGATCTTGGGGATATAAGTTGGCCGCTTCGCCTCCAACACCGCCGCCTCAGGCTCGGCCGGCTCATATGCAGGGCTTGCGCAGTAGCAAGGACTCGGGACCGCGATCGAAGAAGAGCGTGTTCCTAGAACGCTACGAACCGATCGGCTAACAAGACATCTCGCGAACGAGCGGTCCACTCACCCTTCAAGGCTCGGGTAGTCCGTGTACCCGTGCGCGCCACTCGCGTAGACCGTCCCCTTCACCACCTCTTGCAGCGGTGCGCCAGTTGCGAACCGCTGAGGAAGATCCGGGTTGGCGATGAATAGCCTCCCGAAACCCACCAGATCAGCCACACCGGTGTCGATGAGGTCTTGCGCAGATTCGAACGTGAGCCCGCCAGTGACAATCACCGGGCCATCGAAAAGCGCGGAGTAATACGACGTCGGGACCTCGTCTCCGCGCGTCTCCGCGGAGCCAGCCCCGGCGATCCCCGGCTCAACCAGGTGCAGATAAGCCACATCGAGCTCATTCAACCGCTGAATCACCGCAGTGAACAGTGCGCGCTTATCCGAATCGATGGCATCCATCCAGCTCGAGGATGGGGAAAGACGCACACCAACACGATAAGACGGTACATGTTCGAATACCGCTTGCAACACTTCCTCGAGGAAACGCATCCGGTTTGTGATGCTTCCTCCGTACTTGTCGGTGCGCAGGTTCACTCCGTCATTAAGGAACTGCTCAACCAAATACCCGTTCGCACCGTGGATCTCCACGCCATCAAATCCAGCGAGCATCGCATTCTGGGCTGCCTGGCCAAACGAGTTCACAACATCGCGAATATCTGCCTCACTCAACACCCGAGGAACTTCATAAGGCACACGTCCCACCTCTGTACGGTATGTAGCACTCGTGATCGCTACCGCAGAAGGTGCTTTCGGTGGCAACCCGTCGGGTTGCATGCTCGAATGTGACTGACGCCCAACGTGCCACAGTTGGCAATACATCTTATTGCCACCCGACTTTGCGGCGGCAACGACGGGACGCCAAGAGGTAATTTGTTCCTGCGAATAGATCCCTGGGACGGCAGAATAAGCAGTCGCCTGGGCAGACACAACTGTCCCCTCAGCGATGATGAGTCCAGCGCTGGACCTCTGCTCATAGTAGCGCGCCATCAACTCTGTTGCGATGCCTCCAGTCGAGGCGCGACCGCGCGTCATCGGTGCAAGCACAATCCTGTTAGCAAGCTGTTGCCCACCAACCTGAACGGGCGTGAAAAGACTACTGGATGTGTTCATCTGCGCACCCTCCCTTCAGAAGAAGTCGAAACGGAGGAATCCGAAACCACGGTGTTTTCGATGCGTCCAATACCGTCAATCTCAACTGTGACGACATCGCCGTCGCGAAGGGTGACCTTCGGGTCCCGCTTACTGCCGATCCCCGCAGGCGTCCCCGCCAATATCACGTCGCCAGCATCTAGACGCGTGAATTCAGAGACCGTGGCGATCAGAGCTGGAACCGAGAACAGCATCATGGACATTCGGGCGTCCTGCAACGTGCGCCCGTTGACCGTGGTCCTGATGCCGGCTGTTTCAAGATCAACCTCATCAGGGGTCACGATGTGCGGACCCAGCGGCGTCGAATTATCCCACGCCTTACCCTGCAACCACTGATGTGATTTGTACTGATAGTCACGCATGCTCACATCGTTCGCGACTGAGTAGCCGAGCACATGATCCAACGCATCCGCTTTCGCGATGTGCCGGCCCCCACGGCCAATGATGACCGCCATCTCGCCCTCATAGTCAGGGCCGGTTGAAGTCGTGGGGATCACGATGTCGTCACTAGGTCCCACAAGGTTGCTGGCGAACTTTGTGAACAGGACCGGATAGTCAGGCATCTCCCGCTCCACTTCTTCAACATGCGAAGCGAAGTTCAACCCAACGCAGATGACCTTCCCCGGGGCGGGGGAAGCCGGCAAAAGCCGCACATCTACCTCACGCACCGCCGCGCCTTCCAACCTTTTCGCTGCGGCGATAACCTCTGGCGTCGTTTCATGGCCCAGCTTGCTGATCCCTTCAAGGGGAACCAAAGAATTACCTGATACCTCAGCTAACTGGGGCTCGCCATTGTGTGCGAGGAAATGGGCGAATCTAGTCATGCCATCCTCCTTTACTCGTAGTGCAGCGCTTCCTTAGACCGCTCCGGCAATGTGGCAGCAGCGATCATCGAAAGCAGTACGAGTCCGACTCCGATTCCAGTCAGAGCAAGAGTCCCATTGGTGGTGTTTTGGAAGATCCACGCTGCAATGAACGGGATGGGCGCGCCGAAGATCAACCCGGCAAACGTCATGCCCAACGCAGACCCGGTGTAACGCATTCGTGTCGGCAGAGACTCAGCGAAGAACGGAGCCTGAACTGCGGCAGTGATCTGGATACCGCACAGCGCTAGCGCGACGACAGCGACTGACAATGGGTAATTCATGGTGTTCATAACAGGGAACATTGTCGCAGCAGCGGTTCCTTGCAACACGAGTCCGATGTAGAACGTCTTCTTCCTGCCGATGTAATCGCTGACATACCCACCCAAAATGGCCATAGGGATAGAAACAAGGTTGGCAATGACTAGCAGGAGGAAGGTGGCAGATTTCTCATAGTCAAGCTGACCAGTTAGATAGTTCACTGCGTAGGTGACGCAAATCCAGAATAGTCCGGCCGAGGCTGCCCACGAGCAAACCAATTTGATGACCGTCCCTGGCTTTCTAACTATGACTTTGAGCGCCTTCTCCTGGGACGGCTCTTGCGCTTGCTTTTCAGCGGCACGTTTCTGGCTTTCTCGGAAGGCAGGCGTCTCTTCAATGTTGCGGCGAATCCACACGCCGACAAGCAGGAGGAATAGTCCCATGAAGAACGGAATACGCCAACCCCAGCTCTGGAAAGCGTCTTCGCTCAGGAACAACGCCAACCCGGCAAGAGTAAGCGAGGCGAAGGTTTGAGCCAGTGGTGAACCAACAGCAAGGATGCCGCCGTATAGGCCACGTTTGTGCGAAGGAGCATGCTCAGTCACCAGTACCTGTACTCCAGAGGCTTCCCCGCCTAGAGCGAAACCTTGGAGGAAACGAAGGATGACCAGTAGCGTTGGCGCCCAGATACCGATGGCGCTGGCTGGGGGAAGAAGTCCAATGAGTACCGATGCGGTACCCATCAGAACGAGCGTAAACATTAAGACATTTCGACGCCCCATCCGGTCGCCCAAAGCGCCGAAGAAGATACCTCCGAGCGGACGAGCTGCCATACCTGCTCCGAACGTTGCGAATGAGGCGAGAAGTGCAGTGTCTGCCTCAACGTTGCTAAAGAAGAGGATGGGGAAGATCGTCGCGGACAAAGTTCCGTAAACGGCAAAATCGAACCATTCGAGAGCGGTACCGAGAGTTCCACTGAAAACCGCTGTACGAGCCGTTTTTGGGTTAAATGTAGGAGCCTCGTTAGCCCCGTCATTGTGCGCGGCATCGGTTTGGGCTTGAGGGAAAGATTTCTCTGTAGCCATCGTCGACTTCTTTCTAGATGTAAAAGCAGGCAGTCCTGCGAGAGGCTGTTTAGCGCTTATAGGTCAGTTGAAGGGCTGACTCTATTGCTGAAGGGGTGTGTCGCCCTAGGAAGGGCGGCATTTCATGAGGGCTGTTCGCCGTACGGTGCATACGAGCTCGTCGTTTTGGTTGTATCCGCGATGCTCGATGCCAACAAGGCCCGTTCCTGGCCGCGAGTTTGATTCCCGCTTGTCGAGGGCTTCAGTTTCTACCCGCAGCGTGTCACCGAAGAACACAGGCTTCGGGAAGCTGATTTCTCGGAAGCCAAGGTTCCCCAGAGTGGTTCCCAGCGTGGTTTCTTGAACGGGAATCCCGGTGACGAGTCCGAGGGTGAAGATCGAGTTGACAATCTGGCGGCCAAAGATCGATTCGCCCGAGAACTCTGCGTCAAGGTGCAGAGGCTGAACGTTCATTGTCAGCGTGGTGATCAGGAGGTTGTCCGACTCAGTCACGGTGCGCGTGACTTCGTGACGAATGACCTCTCCTACAACAAAATCTTCGTAGTACATGCCTGCCATGAGAGTGGCTCCTTAACAGTCGTAACCGGTCAGCGAGAGAAGCTCGCGAGCATGGTTGGCGTGGGCTTTATCGATGTGCTCGCCGGCGTAGGTTACGGCTCCCAAACCCCGTTCGGTTCCGGCTTCGAAAGCAGCCACCAGCTCGCGGTAATAGTTGGCATCGTCTTCGCTGATGCCGTAGGCCTCATTCACAATGTCGATGTGTTTGGGGTGAATTAGTACTTGGCCTGAATAGCCGAGGTTGCAGTTATCCGCCGCGAAGCGTTCCAGGCCTTCGAGGTTGTTGACCTCTTGCCACAAGCCCAGGAGGATGATGCGCACCCCGGCTGCCCGGGCCGCTACCACAACCTTGCTGCGTAGGTAGAGTGTTTCGGTGCCTTCCTCTGACCAGTTGAAGCCGACTTCGCGTGAGATGTCAGCGTTCTTCGCGGCAGCGGCCATGACACCGACAACGCGAGGGCCCTGTAGGATCTCGTCCACCCGATTGACGGAGGCCGCCGTCTCCAGCGACGGGACGAGCCCAATGCGCCCGCGCTGAATACCTGCATTGATTTCAGCTGCAGTGACGAGCGCATCGAAAGAAATCACATCGTCCCTGCTGAACAATTTGGGTAGAAGGAACGCGGTCAGAGCCGGGCTTGCCACGGTAGCGATGTCCCGCCCGAAGTGCTCAGTATCCAGGGCGTTAGGGCGCACTAGAATCTGAGGGCCCGCAGGCGACGCCGACTCAAGAACCTCGGTAACGGTCTCGCGTGCCAGCTGTTTTTCTGATTCCGGAACAGCATCCTCAAGGTCGAGGATGAGCGCATCGGCGTTGGAAGCCAGCGCTTTATCGATCATCGAGCGTCGATGACCAGGCACAAAGAGGACTGAACGTGCAGGTTTCATGAAGACGGCTCACTTTCGGTTAGAGCGGCGAGCTCGGTTCCGGCGGATAGCGATTGTCCGATCTCAACGAAGATTTCATCGACTGTGCCTGTGACAGGCGAGGCCACAGGGTTCTCCATTTTCATCGCTTCAAGGACGAACAACGCATCCCCAGCTTTCACTCTGGAACCGGGCTCAACATTGATCTTGATGATCGTTCCTTGCATAGGTGCATTGACGATGCCGTTAAACACGGTCTTGGATTGGCGGCGGTGGCCTCCGGACTGACGACGACGGTTTCCAACGGCCTCGCCTTCTTCACCCTGCGGCGGCGCGGCCAGCCCAGCGAGTGATGCGGCGGCCGGGTTGTCACTGAACTGGGGAATGACGTAGAACCGCCCGTTGACGATCACTTCATCGCGTGCCAGTTGGTCGTCATCGCTCGCGGTTAAGTCAAAGGAATTTTCAAGCCACAGGGTCGAATGCTCGATGGCACGGAAGTCTGGCGAGTCAATGATTCGGCGGGCCAGAGAGGCTGTTGAAGCCACACCTTCGATCTGCAGCTCACTGAGCGCTTGATGCAGGCGGTCAATAGCAGCGTCTCGGTCCTCGCCCCAAACAATCAGCTTGCCGATGAGGCTGTCGTAGAAAGGCAGAACCTCGTCGCCACTCTCATAGCCTGTGTCGAAGCGGACATGCTCAGCGGAAGGTGCTGTGAGGTCCGAGATGACGCCGGGTGAAGGGGCAAACAGACCGGCGGTGGCGTCCTCGGCGTTGATGCGCGCCTCAATCGCCGCACCCACAATGTTTGGGTTCTTGACTGCCTCGCTCAGAGGCTCACCTGCGGCGACCTTGAGTTGCTCCTCTACGAGGTCGATGTTGGTGATCATCTCAGTCACGGGATGTTCAACCTGGATGCGAGTGTTCATCTCAAGGAAATAGAACTCTTCGCCCTCCACAAGGAATTCGACGGTACCTAAGCCTTCGTAGCCTACGGTTTCAGCCAAGCGGGCCGCGGCGTCAGACATCTTGGTCCGCATAGCGTCCGTGAGTCCTGGCGCTGGTGCCTCTTCGATGAGCTTCTGATGCCGGCGCTGCACCGAGCAGTCGCGGTCACCAAGGGTTGCGACCGCCCCGTGTGAATCTGCGATAACTTGAACCTCGACGTGGCGGGCGTTGACCAGGTAACGCTCCACGAAAACCTCGCCGTTGCCGAAAGCAGCGGTCGCTTCCCGGACAGCGGCAGCGAAGGAATCGCTGACCTCATCGGAGCCGTTGATGCGGCGCATACCGCGCCCGCCGCCGCCAGCGGAGGCCTTAACGAGGACCGGGTAGCCGTGCTCTTCACCGAATTCCACCACCGCATCGGCTGAGTCAACCGCGCCATTGGAGCCGGGCGCCATGGGAACGTCAGCCTTGTTAGCCAATTCGCGCGAAGCGACTTTGTCACCCATCGTTGAGATGGCGTCAGGGGACGGGCCAATGAACACCAGGCCGGCGTCAGTGACAGCCTGAGCGAATCCGGCGTTCTCGGAAAGGAAGCCGTAACCCGGGTGGATCGCTTCCGCTCCGGTCTTGAGAGCTGCCTCGATGATCTTTTCTGGGCACAAGTAGTTCTCGCTGGCAGGCCCCTTGCCAAGATCGACGGCTTCATTCGCGCGACGAACGTGGAGTGAGGCGGCATCTGCACTTGAGTAGACAGCGACAGTCTCCACGTTGAGGCGAGCACATGTGTCAATAATTCGTGCGGCGATCTCACCCCGGTTAGCAATCAGAATCTTTGAAAACATGTGTGAGTTCCCTTTCGGGTAAGAAGTAAAGATGGGCGTGTGAACCAGCTACCGATGCGCGGGTCAGATCCAGTCGAGTTGCTGCTTGAGCTTGGACTTGACGAGCTTTCCGGCGGGAGAGCGCGGGAACTGTTCGGCTGTTACGAAGACGATCTTTTTCGGCACCTTGTACCCGGCCAGATGCTCGCGCAGGAACTCTTTCAGTTCGTCTTCGGTGGCGTTCAGATCGGAGCGTAGGACGACTGCCGCGCGGACTTCTTCGCCCCATTCGGGGTCCGGAACGCCCACGACTGCCGCTTCAAGGACCGCAGTGTGAAGGTAGAGTATCTGCTCTACCTCTGCGGCGTAGACGTTCTCACCACCGGACTTGATCATCTCTTTGAGGCGGTCACGGAAGAAGTAATAGCCGTTCTCATCGGTTACTGCTAGGTCTCCGGTGCGGAGCCATCCATTGCGGAACGTGTCCGCGGTTTGCTCGGGCCGGCCGTAGTATTCGAGCATCAGGGCTGGGCCGCGAACACAGATTTCCCCAAGTTCGCCGGTCTCAACTTGGTTGCCGTCAAGATCTTGAAGCTCTACTTCAACCATGAGGTAGGGCTGGCCGATCGAGCCATCGACGTTCTCTTTGAGGATGTCTTCTGCCTTGAGTCGGGTCACCATAGGGCCTGCTTCGGTCAAGCCGTATCGGAAGTACAGTTCGGTGTCCGGAAGCATCTCAGTGAAAAGCTCTTTGTCTGGCATCCGAAGCAAGCCCGCGCCTGTGTGCACTGCCTTCAGGTGCTTGCGAAGAATTGGGTTGTCGAAAGAACGTAGATCTAGCATCTTGCGCACCATGTTTGGGATGAGGAACGTGTTGGTGATGCGTTCCTGCTCCACGGTCTTGATGAAGTCATCTACATCGAACTTTGGGGAAAGAACGCTTGTAGCGCCCGCAATGAAATGCGTGACGAGCCAGCAGAGGAGCCCAGCGGTGTGGAAAAGTGGCGTGACGATCAGGCAGCGCTCATTAGTTCGGGTTCCGAGCTGGCAGTCGACCATCTCGTTCAAAGCGTTTGCTACAGCCGAGCGGTGGGAAAGAACTACGCCCTTAGGTGTCCCGGTGGAGCCGCCGGTGTAGAGAATGCATAGCGGCGAATCGAGGGTTGCTTCTGAATGGAGGGGGCCTGTGCCGATTCGCAGACCGTCGATCTCGCTTTCGCGAATGATGCGAGGGAGAGTCTCCTGAGTTTCTGAAAGTTTCTCAAGAGCTTGGTCAATGAGGTCATCGAAGCGTGATTCGACGATGATGACATCAGCGGAGGTTTCTGCGATGCCTTGTGCACACTCCCTGACTGACCAGCGCCAGTTATAGGCGACATAGACGGCATCGGCTGAGGCGACGGAGAAGAACATTTCAGCGTTGAATACTGTGTTGGAACCCATGACGCCGATGTTTGTTCCTGCAGTGACCCCTTGTTCTTTGAGTCCGCGGGCTAGGGACCAGGCCCGTTCTGCAAGCTGTGCAAATGTGACGCGGCCGTCGATGCCTACCAGAGCTTCTCTTGATGGATGTTTCTGAGCGTTAAGCTCTATCCAGGCGCCTATCGTAAGCATGCTTTTCCTCCTGTTCCAGCCGATCGCTTATTAGGAAGCGAACAAGCGTTCGTACGCCCATCGTATGGTGCGCCCCTCTTCGGCGCAAGAGGTGAAAAGTAAATGACATAAAAAGATGCCCCCGCCTGAGCGCGGGGGAATCGAGTCTGGTGGGCTTGTGGGATTGATCTATTTTCTAGCGTCAACTAGTTTGTCTGCGTCTGGCACGCCAAGTCCGCGCAGGGCGATCTTTGAGTAGATGTCCACGATCTCGTCGAGGGAAAGGCGGCCGTCCATTTGATACCAGGTGGCAATATCGGTACCTAGCGCGATGATGGCATAAGCGTGCAGGCGGGAGTCGAGGAGGGTTGCGAAACCCGCGCGCTCGGCGTCTTTGATGATGTCCTGGATGCGTCGTACATAGTCGCTACGCTTATCCGTGATTCCATTGCGGGCCTCTAGGCTTAGGAAGCGCAGGTTGTTGTTGCCGATGAAGACCTTGCGGGCTTGAGTCGCATGGAACCGCAAGTGGCAGTCGATCGCACTCAAGAGTCGGTCGATCGCTTCGGTTTTACCGTCAAGGGCGTTGTCCAGGTCCGCAATGATGTCATCCATGAAGCTCCCCATGACCTGTTGGAGGAGGTCTTCTTTACTAGAGATGTGGTTGTATAGACTGCTCACCTTGACGCCAGCGGCGGAGGCGACCTCGCGTAGTGTTGTAGCCGAGAATCCCTTGACAAAGAAAAACTCGGTCGCCTTCTCTCTTACTGCAGCAGCGGTCCGCTGACCCTTTGTTGCCATGGTTGTTGCCTCACGCCATCTTCTTGGTTTATCTCGGAGTGTATGACGGTGCACTCCGTTGACATTGCAAGTCCATTGTTGCAAACTCAACAACTAACGCTTGTTCGCTTTTGGTTTCGAGCCGGTGCTTTTCTGACACTAATACCTTCGAAAGAGTCTTCAATATGATCAATAAGACCAACATAACCTCTTCAATACCGTTCTCCTCGAAAAAAGATCAGCCTCGACGTGTTCTCGTCACGGGTGCCGGCGGTGGGATGTGTGCGGGAATCAACGAGGTCCTGGCGCGGGCGGGTCACCTCGTTGTGTGTACCGACGTGGACCAGACCGCAGTGGAGGTCGCAAGCGAACGCATCCGAAGTATCGGCGGGCGCAGCGCAGCCTACTGCGTTGATGTGACGGTTGAGGGCTCCGTGGCGGAACTCGCGGCTCGTGTTGACGAGGAATTCGGTGGAATCGACGTCCTTATTAACGCAGCCGGCCTACTTGATCGGAAGTATTTAGTTGACCATGACGGGGTATCGTTTGACCGTGTCATGGCAGTGAACCTCAACGGCCCATTCCGTATGATCCGCCACTTCACGCCTGGGATGGTCAGCCGTGGATGGGGGCGAGTCATTAACATCTCCTCGATCGCGGGCACTACGGGCTACCCATATCCCAGCTATGCCGCCTCAAAAGCCGGCCTATCCAACCTCACTAGGTCGCTTCTGATCGACTTCTGGGGCACTGGTGTCACCGTGAACAACATCTGCCCGGGTGTTGTTGACACCAAGATGGTCATCCAAGAAGTCAGGGAACAGGTCAAAGAGAAGGTGCCGACCCAGAATATCGTGGACCCGCAAGAGATAGGTGCTTTCATTGAATTCCTGCTAAGCGATAACGCTAAAAACATCAATGGTGCAGACCTCATGATCGATGGCGGCGCCACCCAGATCTTCAGGCTCTTCGACGACAAGTAATAGCCGTTGTTGCGCTGACGAAAGAGCGGCTCCCACTAGTCAACTGAAATATCAGTTACCAACTAGTGGGAGCTGCTCTTTAAGGTCCCGGCCAGTGCCCTACTTGTTTAGACAGGCGTGACAGCCTGGCGGCGTTCAACAGGCACGGTATCGCGCTTGCTGTACAGTGCGAGCCTGCGCGTCAGATCGTCACGTAGATCGTTAGCGGGCACGACTGCCTCAACCGCGTTAGCGTTTGCGATCTTGAAAACATCGATCTTCTCCGCGTATTCGGCGTGCTTCTCTGCGATGAACGCCTTGCGCGCCTGGGGATCCTCAATAGCGTGGATCTGGTTGTAATAGATGCCGTTGACCGCCGCATCCGGCCCCATGAGGGCAGGGCGGGCCGTTGGCAAAGCAATGACCGCATCGGGGTTCATCGGCGACCCCGACATGGCTAGGTAGCCGCCACCGTATGCTTTCCGAACGAGTACGGTGATCCGCGGAACCCGGCACTCCGATACCGCGAAAATCATCTTCGCGCCGTGGCGGATTATCCCCTGACGCTCAACCTCTGAACCGATCATGTACCCGGCAATATCGACCAGGAAGATAATCGGGATCCCGTAGGCGTTACAGATCCAGATGAACCGTGCAGCCTTATCCGAGGAGTTCGGGAAGATGGACCCACCCATATGCGTTGGCTGGTTCCCAACCAGGCCCACGGGCCGGCCGTTGATGCGCGCAAAACCTGTGATCATCTCCGGGGCGAAGAGTTCCTTGTATGGGAACCATGTTCCTTCATCGACAAGTGATTCGACGAGCTCTTCCATATCGAAGACCTCCGCCTCTCGGAGGGGGACGATCTCTTCAATCGAGCGGCCCTCACGTGGCGGCACTGCCTCGGCGATAGGGGGTGTTGTTGTCCAGTTAGGGGGCAGGAAGGACAGCCACACGCGGATCGCGGCAACCGCCTCCGAGTCGTCATCCACCAGGACATCGCCAAGACCGGAGACTGTCGAATGCATCTCGGCCCCTCCCATCTCTTCGAGCGTTACCTTCTCGCCAGTAACCATTTCAGCTAGTCGAGGGGAGCCTAGGTAAGCGGTCGCGTTGCCTCGCACCATGATCGTGAGGTCGCACAGTGCTGGAACGTATGCGGAACCGGCAGGGGAGGGGCCGAAGAGTGCGCACACCTGAGGGACGCGCCCAGAAATCTGCACCTGGTTGTAGAAGATGTTTCCCCACGCGTTGCGGCCAGCGAACGATTCGAACTGTTCGTCAATGCGGGCTCCTGCTGAGTCGAAGAGGTAGACGATCGGGATGCCCGCCGCTTCAGCTTTCTTCTGAGCCATGGTGATTTTCTCGAACGTGCGGTTGCCCCACGTGCCAGCTTTGACGCTGTAATCGTTTGCGATGACGCAGACTTCGCGGCCGTCGACTTTGCCGAAAGCAATGACCACAGCATCGCCGGGAAGGCCATCTTCAAATCTGGCTAGCAGGCCGTCTTCAATGTAGTTCTCGTCATCAAATAGTTCCGCAAGGCGTTCACGGACGAGTAGCTTGCCGGTGTCCTTGATCTTTTGCCGATTCTTTTCAGATCCGCCGAGCTTCGCCTCTGCGACGCTGGTTTTGAGGCGATCGTGCACTGTCGTTTCATCCGTTTCGATGCTCTGTGCCATTGCTGTCTCCTTCGGTGCGTTTGTAGCTCGATGCCGAATTCAGGCAAGCGAATTACCCACAAACAGTATACGAACAAGCGTTCGCTAGTCTATAGTTGGTGGGCAGAAGACGGAATTCGATCATCATCACGTGAACACGTTCGCCTGATGGGAATTGGAGGAAGATGTGGCCTCAAGCGGAAATAATGCGGTGAAGACCCGGCCAGATTATTTTTGGGAAGACCTCGTTGAGGGCGACGTCATCATCAGCCCTGGCCTGACCATTACCGAGACTCACCTTGTTCAGTGGGCGGGGTTGACGGGGGACTGGGTCTCCCTTCATCTGGATTCCGAGTACGCGAAGGCAAGCTCGTTTGGTCAAAGAGTTGGGCACGGGCCGCTGACGTTATCGGTGGCGATGGGGCTGCTTACTCAGACGGGATATTTCTCCAACGTTGCAGCATGGCTTGGTCTGGATGAGGTTCGGGCGATGAACCCGGTCTTCATCGGAGACACCGTGCGCGCGCAAGCGACCGCTATCGAGGTTCGCCCAACTGAAAAACCAGGCCGCGGAGTGTGGACTCTGCTCTATGAGGTGAAGAAGCAGGACGGCTCCATAGTCATGACGTTCCGCAGCTCGTTCCTGATGCTTCGCCGAGAAGAAAGCGAGCGTGAGGGTTGCAATGGATAAGATCGCTGGAAACGTAGGGAATAGCAATCTCGATGCCGGCAATGCCGTGCCTTTTTCGACGCGTGAGGACAGCCCTGAGATCGCGAACTTGCGCACCAAAGTACGCGGCGTGCTGCGCGACCTGGTGACGCCTGAACGGTTGATCAAGCATGACGAAGAAGAGGTATACGACGTCGAGCTCTTCGAGGCTCTGGCTGCAGAAGGGCTCGTGGGTCTGGGGACCGAGATTGATGGGGCGGGCCCGAAGCATGCACGTCAAGTCACCGTTCTGGAGGAACTAGGTGCCGGTGCCACCTCAATGGCGGTGAGCATGGTGGTTCAGTACATGGGCGTGGAGCTGCTGCACCGCTATGGTTCGGCGCGTCAAAAAGCTGAATGGTTAGCACCTTTGCTCACCGGCTCTGCGCGTATGTCGTTTGGTTTGAGCGAGCCAGCGGGTGGAACTGATGTGGCGCGACAGATGGCCACTACCGCGAGCCAGCGCTCGGATGGTTCGTGGGTCATCAACGGTGCGAAGAAATGGATTGGCGGAGCATCGACTGCCACATTCATCATCCTCCTTGCGCGCACGGAACCCGTCGACAAGAGAGTGATCGACGGCATCACGATGTTTATCGTTCCGCGAGACACTCCTGGAATAACGACCACGCCGATCGACACGATGGGGATCCGGGCTCTTGAGCAGGCAGACGTTGTCCTCAACGACGTCGTGGTTCCGCAAGAGAGCGTGCTCGGTGAGGTAGGGAAAGGGTTCAGAAGTGTTCTAGCCACGCTCAATGGCGAACGCCTCAACGGGGCTGCGGTGGCGTTGGGGATAGCTCGTGGAGCGTTGGCCTACGCCGTCGATTATGCGAATGAACGCCACGCATTCGACCGGCCCATCGGATCATTCCAAGGGCTCCAGCACCCAATGGTGGATGCCCTGACTCGCGTCGAATCGGCCCGCCATCTGGTGTACAACGGGGCGGAAATGTCGGATCAGGGTTCAGGGGAAGCGGTTGAAAACCTCTCTGGCCTGGCCAAGCTCGCCGCAGCCGAGGCGGCAACAACAGCCACTGACGTTGGTATGCGCGTCATGGGTGGATGGGGTTTCCATAGGCACTTGCCGATGCAACGTTACTTCCGAGATGCCCGGCTCTACACCTTCGCGCCGTTGACGGACGAGATGATCCGCAATCAGCTCGCACAACGCCACCTGGGGCTTCCCCGCTCCACCTAAATGTCCCATCGTCCACTACTAAAACCGCAAAGGAAGGGAAACAGTATGTCCGAGAACAACGAAGAATTCGATATCAACCGCAACGTCCACCTCTTCTCGGTGCAAAAGGCGAGCGATTTGGAAGAGGCACCAGGGCAGACGCAAAACGCCCGCCGTATTTCGGGTGTATCGCGCGAAAACTCGAAAGCATCGAACATCTGGTTCGGGAAGGTCTACACCGGACCGGGCGAGGTTTCGGGGGCACACCACCACGGCGAGGCTCAAACGGGTGGATATGTGTTCAAGGGTCGCGGCTACATCCGTTACGGTGAACGCTACGAAAAGATCGTCTACATGGAAGAAGGGGACTTCGTGTTCGTTCCCCCTTACATGCCGCACATTGAAGGTAACGCGAGCAAGACTGAAGAGCTCATCTGGATGACGACGCGCACGCCGGACAACATTGTTGTGAACCTGGAAGATCAGGACATCGCCGACATCGAGATTGACTACCGTTCATGACGGAATGGTGAGGTCAAAAATGGGTCTTGCAGTCCGGCTGAAACTCGGGCGGCAAGACCCATTTGTATGTTCAATGAGTGGCTCAGTGTGCTTCTATTAGTCGCTTGGTCGGGTATGGTCGGTGGCGAAGTTTGCTCCCTGCGGCTCCGGATCCGGTTGGGAGTCCTGGACTCCCAACCCCATCCGTACTGATTGCGTCGTCTCCAGATCCCGGGCGTCAGGCTTGGGTGGCTTTTCTTTTTCCGGTAGAGCCTCCTGGATGAAACCGCGCAGCGTGAGCAGAAATCTGAAAATGATCGAGTACAGCACCACTCGATAGAGATACGGCAGAAAACCAGGGGCCTCGCGGAGTTCATTGCCGTTCGCATCGACGATGCTGTTCTTGGCAGTCACGGTGGACTCACCCGGCGAGGGCGGGATGGCATGACCAGGACGGGGCGGCACGTAACTCGCCGCCCCGTCATAGCGCCAGGTGCTTGTGTGTCATCTCGACCTAGCGTGATGCGCGGGTGCGGCGCGCCCCGATGGCCATGAGGATGACACCAACACCGATCCACGCCAGCAGGACCCATGCCGAGCCGCCGAGTCCGTTGCCGTCAAAGTAGGCGGCTGAGCGGAGGAAAGTCCCGGACGCACCAACCGGCATGAGTTGACCGAAAGTGCCCCAGCCGTCGGGCAGCCACTGCGGGCCGGCCATAAAGCCGGACAGCGGGTTGGAGATGAACAGCATCAGCACGGCGCCGAGGCCGACGCCCGCGAAGCCCATGACCGAGTGCAAGCCGAGGATGGTCGCGGAGATCGCAAGGATGCCCAGTGAGAGACCCGTCCAGAGGAGCCAGAAGTTGCCGTCCACGGCGTGGAACCACGGCTGCAGGATCGCGGCTGCGATGAGCCCACCGAACACGGCCACGCCAACCGCGCCGGCCGTCCGCTTCGTCGCGGAGGTCAGCTGCGCTGCGAGCAGTACGGCCGAGGCCATGCCGCCGAAAATCAGCGGCAGTAGCGCCGAGTTGAGGCCCACACCCTGCGGGTCTTCAGGGGTCATAGGTGCGACGTCGTTGACGGTGACGTTCTGCCCGCTGGCTTCCAGTTGGGTTGACATACCCTTGAGGGCTGCGGCGTAGGGTGCGCCGGCGCCGCTTGCGATGGTGATGGTGGTTCCGGTGGGTGTTGCTGCGATCGCGCCGATGGTTTCGCGGTTCTCCACCTTGGCGGTGGCGTCTTCAGGGGAGTCCGCATCGATGACCTCGAAAGCCCCGCTTTCTTCAATCTTTTCCGTGAGTGCTGCTTTGACTGGTTCCGGCGCGGACACAGCGAGCGGAAGGTTGTTGGCGCCCGAGTTGATGGCTGGGGTGATGAAGGCCAGCAGCATGAGCGCGATGACCGTGCTCACCAGAGCGGTGATGGCACCCGGGCCTAGGCGCCGCTTCTTTGTGGTGTCTTGCTGGACTGTTTCTGGTGTGTTGCTTTGCGTGGTTGGCATGACGCCTCCTCGATAAGTGGAGCGGTTCGCTCCGTTTCTAAGTGGAGCATAGCGCTCCGGATATACTTAATGCAACTGAGGAGGTCACATGAGGCGTCAGATGAGAGCGGATGCGGAACAAAACCGCGCGGATATCCTGCGAGCTGCGTGGGCGTTGTTTGAAGAGCATGGAACGGGTGTCTCGCTGCGGGCCATCGCCGCCGAGGCGGGGGTGGGGATCGCTACGCTGTACCGGAGTTTCCCTACGCGTGATGATCTTTTGCTGGCGCTCGCTATGCAGGCGACCGATGAGGGGCTTGCCGCGATGGATTGCGCCTTGGAGTGCTGGGATGAGGACCCAGAGGCGGCATGGCATGGCTTCGTGCGGTCGATGGCGGGTGCGCGGGTGAGCGCTTTCTTGGTGTCGCTGGGCGAGGAGAATGAGGACTTCGTTGCTTCGGAGAAGGTCGCGGAGGTTAGGGCGGAGCGGCTGGCGCGCCTTGAAGTGATCCTTACGCGGGCGCGGGACGCGGGGCTCGTTGGGGATATTGATGCGATGCGGTTCATGGCTGGCATCGCCGCGGCGACTCGCCCGCTACCGCCGTTCGTTGAGGAATCCATTCCGGACTTGCATGAATGGCTCGTTGACGTCTACCTGCAGGGGCTCCGTCCGTAAGGCGTGGCTTCACTCAGTCGTCGCCGGTGCGGGTGTGTGATTCCTGCGCCCCGGCAGCCAGGCTCAGCGCAGGCCGGCCCGTTCGGCCAACGCTTGGGCTGTAACCGAGCGCGAATCCGGGCACACACCCTGCTGAGCAACCACCGCCGGTGTCCCGGTGGCCAGGATTTGGCCGCCCTCGTCGCCGGCTCCCGGGCCAACGTCGATGACGTGATCAGCCTGCGCCACCACCCGGAGGTCGTGCTCAACCACGACCACCGTCGCGCCGTCCTCTACCAAGCGACGCAACTGGGCAAGCAACAGGTCAACGTCCGCGGGATGCAGCCCCGTCGTCGGCTCATCCAAAAGGTACAGGCTGTGCTTGCGGCTGGATCCGCGTTGCATCTCGGAGGCCAGTTTGATGCGCTGCGCTTCGCCACCCGAAAGCTCCGGGGAACCCTGCCCCAGCCGCAGATAGCCCAGGCCGAGCGCGTGCAGGAGCTCGACCGAGCGCAGAATCCGCGGCTCCTCCGCGAAGACTTCCAGCGCCTCATCCACGGTCAGCGCCAAAACATCCGCGATGCTGCGGCCGTTCCACTGCACCTCAAGGATCTCCGGCTTATAGCGCTTGCCGTGGCAGGCCGGGCAAGTCGTGTAGGTGCCGGGCAGAAACACCAGCTCGACCTCGATGCTGCCCGCACCATCACACTCCGGGCAGCGGCCCTTCGTCGTGTTGTAGGAAAAATCAGACACCGACATGCCGCGCCGCTTAGCCTCCGGTGTTGCGGCGAAGATCTTGCGGACGTGATCGAAAAGACCCGTGTAGGTCGCGACAGTGGAACGCACGGTGCGGCCAATCGGCTTCTGTGTGATGTGAACCAGGCGGTGGATCTTATCGAGCCCCGTAGCGTTATCCACCCGGAAATCCTCGGAAGGGTCGGAACCAGCCGCGAACTCAGCATCCGCGTCCTCGGCGGTGGCCTCATCGGCGCCCACGACCTGCTTGGCCGAACGCGCCGCCACATCAGCCAGCACCCCGATGACCAAGGTGGATTTACCGGAACCGGACACGCCTGTGACGGCGGTGAGCGCACCCAGCGGGAAGTCCACATCGGCCCCATCGAAAGCGCGCGCGTGCACGCCGGTCAGGCTGATGGATTCACCGGTGCCGGCCGGGGTGTCCGTCAGCTCCGGGAAGTCCGCGTTCAGTGCGGCAGCGGTGGGCGAACCCAACTGCTCGGCGCTGGCGCGGAACTCGTCAGTGGGGCCGGAGAACACCAGCTGCCCACCGCGCTCACCGGCGCGGGGGCCGATATCCACGATCCAATCGCACCCGGCCACCAGGGACATATCGTGCTCCACCAGAAGCACCGAATTACCCGCGTCGATAAAGCGCTGCAGCAGCTCAGAGACCGCCTTTCGCTCCACGACGTGAAGGCCTGCCGAGGGCTCATCCAGCACATAGGTTGTGCCGAACAGGTTCGAATTCAACTGAGAAGCCAGCCGTAAGCGCTGATGCTCACCCGCAGATAAGCTACGTGCCGGGCGGGACAGGCTCAGATGCCCCAGCCCCAGCTCGATTGCCGCGCGCACCGTGGGCAGCACCTGATCCAGCAGGAGCTTTTCGGCCTCGTCGTGCTCATTCCACTGCTGCTTAGCGATTCCTTCCAGGTGCTGGAGGCGGTCCTCCAACGCGGCCAGCACGTCCTTCAACGCCAGGTTGTTGAATTCGTCGATCGCGTAGCCAGCGTAGGTGACCTGCAGGGTGTCCGGCTGAAAGCCGCGGCCCCGGCAGGTTGGGCACATCGATGAATGCATGAAGGAAAGTACTCGGCGGCGGTTTTTATCCGACTCCGTCTCCGCTAGCGTGTCGGTGAGGTAGGTGGCTACCGATCGCCATTTGCCTTTATATGAACCGTGCACGGCGTTTTCGTCCCGCACAGGGTGGACGGTAACCACCGGTTGCTCGTCGGTGAATAGGATCCAGTCGCGGTCCTTTTGTGGAATGTCCCGCCACGGGATGGTGAGCGGGTAGCCGAGGGTGCCGAGGATGTCCCGGAAGTTCTTGCCCAGCCACGCCCCTGGCCACGCGGCGATCGCGCCGTCCCAGATGGACCGGCTCGGGTCCGGCACCATCGACTCTTCTGTGGGCCGGTGCACGGTGCCGGTTCCTTGGCATTCGGGGCACATGCCGGCGGTGGTGTTGGGGGAGAAGGCGTCGGAGTCGAGCCGGCCGTATTCCAGCCGCTCGCGCATGCCGGCCGGGTAGCTTCCGGAGCGGGAGAAGAGCAACCGAATACTGTTCGACATGTTGGAGATCGTGCCGACGGAGGAGCGTGCCCCGCCCAGGGTGGTGGACTGCTGCAGAGCCACTGTCGGCGGTAGGCCGGTGACCGACCCGACGCGCGGGTTGACCGCACCACCGATGAGCCGGCGAGCGAAGGGGGCGACGGACTCCAGGTAGCGGCGCTGCGCCTCACCGTGGATGGTGCCGAAGGCGAGGCTGGACTTGCCCGAACCTGAAACGCCGGTGACCGCGACGAGGGTGTCGCGCGGCAGGTCAACGTCGATGTGTTTCAGGTTGTGTAGGTGCGCGTCACACACCCGGATCATGGGATCGTGCCCCGCGCGCGCCGATGCGTGCGGAGACGGGACTTCGGGCTGGGCGTGAGTCATGGTGGCCACTCTATCGGGCAGGCCGGGCCGGTGTAGGTGGTGAAGGCTCGACGATCAGCGCTAGGCCCGCATCGAGGTCTGCCAGTAACTGCTGAGCCGAGTTTTTCGGGCCGTTGAGGTAGTCGATCGTGAGTCCGTTGACGAGTGCCGTGACCAGCCGAGCTCCTTGTTCAGGCGATAGCTTGCCGTTCAGTTTCCCATGCTGTTCAGCCGCTGCGAGCCCGTTGCATACTAGCGCCCGGAAGCTCTCCACCTCGGCGTCGTATAAGTCGGCTAGCCAACCGCGTAATGAATGCTTTCGCGATGATGTCGTTTCGCGTCCCCATTTGAGGGTTAAGGGTCAAAATGTGTGTCTGGTTTGGGTGTGTTGCGGGGGTTAGATGTGGCCTTTTTGGATGCCGATTGAGTGTGTGTAGGTGGTGTCGATAGCGTTGTCGTAGAGGGCTGGTCGTCCTGTTTGGTGGTCGGCTTGGTTCTTGTTGTGGGTCAGGGCTGGTACTTTGGCGAGTTGGTTTTGGCCCCAGTTGGACTGCCTGGCGATTTCTGTTGGATCGTCAGGCAGTTCTGTTTTCTGGTAGAGCCACCATTCCAGCATTTTTCGTTGGTGTTCTCCGGTTCTGCCGCGGTGGGTGCGGGTGAGCAGTTTCAGTTCGGCGTTGATCGCGCCTTCAAGGCTGTTGGTGGTGGATTTGATGCGGTGCCGGTGCTGTAGTTCGGTCGGTGGGTTGAGGTAGGTGAACAGGAGGTTGTTACGCCATAGGTGTAGCAGGCTGTTGTAGGCCTTACGGGTGTTCGGGTGTGTCCAGGCCCAGTGGCGTTGTTGGGTGATTGGGTCTGTGGTGAAGGTTTTCTGGTTGAGCCATCTCCGGTAGAAGGTGCCGTATTCATGGAGTTGCCTCGCCCAGGTGGCTGCTTCATCCAGGGTGGTGATCCGGGTCAGGTTCCGTGCTAGTTGATAGATCGCTTTGCCCGCATCGGTACGCGGGTGTGAGGTGGTGTAGCGTCGTACAACTCGTTGTGCATGCACCAGGCAGCGTTGGATCACGGTGGCAGGCCAGCATTTCTTGATAGCGCTGGCGGCTCCTTGTCCTCCATCGATGACAGCGATCACTGGTGCGGGGATACGTTGAAGTAGTCGTTGGTAGTCCAGGCTGGTTTCACGCTTGCACCAGTGCCAGGCCAGGACATGATCGAAGGTGGCTGCCACGATAAGACACCCGGCACCGGTGTAGGTTCCATCGATAAAGATCTGGTCATAGATCGTCCCGGCGTGTTTGATCATCGGGTCGGGTACTTCAACCAGCCAGCACCAGCTAAACCGTCGCTTCAACGTCGAAGGGCTCACCCCGGCCTGTTGTGCGGTGTCTTTCAAGCTACGGGTCGAGGTGCAGTGAGCGATGAACTGCTTGAACACTGCTGCTTTGGTGATGTCAGTCCGGGTTTTGGTGCTTGAGGCTCCACAGAGTTTGCACCGCCACCTTGTCCTACCTTGTGTGGTGGTGCCATTGCGTTTCATATCGCCACCGCAGTGGCATCGTGGTCTGTTCTTCGGCATCCAGCCACCACACCACTAGCCGGTAGCACATCAAGGGCACCACACCGAGGAATGAACGCTCACACCACCGATATATGCCCAGCAGCCATATATATCCGCTGAAACCCGCGCCAACACAGCCGAAAACACCAACCCCAGACACACATTCTGACCCTTAACCCCCATTTGATACTGGACAGTCCCAGGTGCGACCCCCGCCTCTGCAGCGACATTGCGCACGCTCAGGGCATCGAGTCCTTTGTTGACCATCACTCGAATGGCGGCGTCGGCTATCAGCGCTGGGGAGCCGGTGATGGGAGTCTACCTTGCGACGATCGGTGGGGCCTACTGTGGCGAGGTTTCGCATGAAGCTGAAGGTTCGCGCAAACTGTTTACTTCCCGTCATCCGCGTGGGTACGTTTCGTGTAGCGAATAAGAGAAATGCCTCGTGAGGGTCGGTTGAAGATGTGCCGGTGTTACCGGGGTTCGGGAAGGCGGAAGGCTGAACGATGGCAACTATTGCTGAGAACGTGGTTGAAACTCTTGGGGCGAGTGGCGTAAAGCGAGTTTATGGCGTTGTAGGAGATTCCCTTAACGGTTTCACTGACGCGATTCGAGATTCAGATATCGAGTGGGTCCATGTCCGTCACGAAGAAGTCGCAGCCTTTGCGGCTTCTGCTGAAGCGGCGCTGACCGGTGAGCTTGCGGTGTGTGCCGGTAGTTGCGGACCGGGAAACCTTCACCTCATCAACGGGCTTTACGATGCTCAGCGGTCACGTGTGCCGGTCCTAGCGATTGCGGCTCAGATTCCCGGTGGGGAGATCGGTTCTGGCTACTTCCAGGAAACCCATCCTGTTGAACTGTTCCGGGAATGCTCGGTCTACGTTGAAGATGTGAGGTCGGCGCAGCAGATGCCGAGGGTTTTGCGGATTGCTATGAGAGAGGCACTCTCAAAGAGGGGAGTGGCTGTTCTCGTTGTTCCTGGTGAGATTTTCCTGGAAACAACGAAAGCTGCCGCCGAGGTAATCGTGGAATCCAAGTCGCACCAGGTTCCGGTAGAAGCTGATCTGGTTCAGGCTGCCAAGCTTCTCAATGACTGCAAGAAGGTCACGATCCTGGCGGGAGCAGGCGCTGAGGGCGCGCACAACGAGCTAGTGGCGCTTGCCGATAGGCTGCAGGCTCCCATTGTCCACGCCCTGCGCGGTAAAGAGTTTATCGAATACGATAACCCGTTTGATGTGGGGATGACCGGGCTGCTGGGATTCGAATCAGGGTATCGGGCCATGGAAGCCTGCGATACTCTCTTGATGCTGGGGACTGACTTCCCGTACCAGCAGTTCTTCCCAGAAGATGCCACGATCATTCAGGTTGATATTCGTGGAGAACAGATTGGTCGGCGCACCCCTGTCGATCTCGGTCTGGTGGGTGGAGTCAAAGAAACGATCGACCACCTGCTACCCAAGCTGCAAAAGAACAAGTCGAGCAAGCACCTCAAAGCGATGCTCAAGCATTACGGGAAGACCCGTAAGGATCTTGATGATCTGGCTACGCCTTCGCGTCGCACTATTCATCCCCAATACCTGACCAGGTTGATTGATGAGGGGGCTAGTGATGATGCGGTATTTATTCCCGATGTTGGATCCCCGGTTATTATGGCTTCCCGGCACCTGACCATGAATGGGAAACGGAGACTCATTGGCTCCTTTATTCACGGTTCCATGGCCAATGCCCTACCCCAGGCGATCGGCGCTCAACTCTCTCACCCGGATCGTCAGGTGATTGCCTTGGCGGGCGATGGTGGGCTCGCCATGCTCATGGGTGACCTTCTTACGCTCACAACGTATGACCTGCCGGTCAAGGTTGTGGTTTACAACAATTCTTCGCTGAACTTTGTTGAATTGGAGATGAAGGCAGCAGGGTTCGTGACTCACGGAACCGGTCTCGATAATCCGAACTTTGCTTCCCTTGCGGAGGCGATTGGGATGAAAGGTTTCAGGGTGGAAAAGTCGAAGGACCTGCCCAGGGCGGTTGAGGATTTCTTGGCCCATGATGGTCCAGCGATTCTCGATGTGACAACCGAACGCCAAGAGCTCACCCTGCCTCCCACAATTGATGCCGAGCAGGTCAAGGGCTTCACGATGTACGCAGTCCGTACGGTGCTTGACGGCAAGGGAGCCGAGCTCGTCGACCTGGCAAAGGCCAACCTGCGGCAGCTGTTCTAGGTGGGATAACGTTTCCTCACAAACTGGATGGGGAGCTCGCCGATGCTATGTTGCAGTGTCCAAGTGCTTCCCATCCGGGTAAGGCAATGCCTGATAAAACCGCGTCGCGAAGTAGCGCAGTTACGGAGCTTCATGCCCGCCGAGTAGAACCGGCTCGGCGGACATTACTAAACGGGAGACACTCTACGCACTAACCCTCAGAATGTATGTCAGGGTCTTTTCTGGGTTTCCAAATCAAAACTGGAAACGTTCGTCGCATCTGAATGGCTCAGACATTCTGGTCTGTTTGTCACACTCTGCCCCTTCGAGGCATTTAGCCTGCTTTGTTGGCCTCGCGGGGCCCGCTATTTTTCCGCGGCTGGAGCGTGCTGCTGGCAGGCTCGAGTATGAAGGTAAGGTGACTCGGCTGTGGATCGCGGCGATCGTTGGCGTCTACATGGCCTACAGGGGTGCGGCACAGCTAGGGCTGATGGGCGGCTAGGTAGCAAGGGGTGGCGAGCTACACGGCAGGCGACGTGGTAGGTGCCGTGTCGGCCGGTGTCTGGCATTACACGCCCGCCGCCGCGCAACAACCCGCGCCTTATTGCTCTTGGCAAAAGGACCTGACGTTTCCTGTCAGAAATGCTTTTTTCGGGCTGTTTTGGCCTGCCCTGATTAATGTGAGGGGTTGTTGTGGGTTCTTTGTCGCGTGAGGTTCAGCGGGATCGTCTGCACCGGACTATTTGGGAGGTCGCGAACGAGCTCCGCGGCGCGGTGGATGGCTGGAATTTCAAGAGCTATGTGCTCGGAATGCTGTTCTATCGATTCATTTCGGAGAACCTCGCGACCTTCATCGAGAAGAACGAGGGCGAAGGCTTCAGCTACGCGGACCTGAAGGATGAGCAGGTTGAGCCGATCCGCCAAATGATGGTGGATGAGAAGGGCTTCTTCATCCTCCCGTCGCAGCTGTTCGTGAATGTGCGCAAACGGGCGGCGCAAGATGAGAACCTGAACGAGACGCTAGAGAAGGTTTTCCAGAGCATCGAAGGCTCCTCGGTGGGGCACGCGAGTGAGGACGACCTCAAGGGCCTGTTCGATGATCTTGATGTGAACTCGACCCGCCTGGGCAACACGGTGGAGCGCCGCAACGAGAAGCTGCGCAAGCTGCTTAACGCGATCGGCGACCTCGACATGGGCGAGCAGCACGATGAAGGCATCGACATGTTCGGTGACGCTTACGAGTACCTGATGCAGATGTATGCCTCGCAGGCCGGTAAGTCCGGCGGCGAGTATTACACGCCGCAGGAGGTCAGTGAGCTGTTGGCGCGCCTTACGGTCATCGGTAAGGACAGCGTGCAGCGCGTGCTGGAAGCTTTCATGCCACGCTGGATACAAGCGCGCGCGAACTAGGATTTGGCCGCCTGACTGGTTCACTTCGCAATCCATGAGCAATTTGAGAGAATGCCATCTAACCGACGACTTAGGGGCAAGTAATGACTGGCGAAAATAGGCAGCTCGATGCAAAGGAAATAAGCGTCGGCAGGCTACTTAATGATGGAGACTACGAGTTTGTCATCCCTGAATACCAACGCCCTTATGCCTGGGGCGTAGAGGAAACCCTGCAGCTCCTTTCCGACTTGCTTGGCGCGCTGGAACGTGACACTGATGAGCCTTATTTCCTCGGTTCCGTCGTCTTGGTCAAAGACCCAAGCAACCCCCGCGCTGAGGTCATCGATGGGCAGCAACGACTGACTACCCTCACCCTTTTGCTTTCGCTTTTACGCGACCTGGCTACCGATGACGAATTGCGTAGAGACATCCACAAGCTCATTGAGGAACCGGCGGTTGGCTGGGAGGACAAGGCCGCTCGCCCCCGTTTGGCACTACGTCCACGCGACAACCAGTTCTTCTTAGAGAACGTCCAACAGCAGGGCGGCACTCTCGGGTTGGTCGGGCTGAGCGATAACATCCCGGAGACGGACGCCCAGCGCGGTCTGCGCGACAACGCCAAGGCACTCTACGAGGAGTTGCAGGGCCTTACTTCCGACCTGCGCAAAGATCTGTTTCGCCTCATCGCACGACGAGCATTCTTGGTCATCGTCGCAACCCCTGACTTGAACAGTGCGTATCGTATCTTCTCGGTAATGAACGCTCGGGGACTGCCTTTGTCGCCCCAGGATATTTTCAAGTCCCAGATCATCGGTGCTATCCCTGAAGATCAGAAGCAGCATTACGCTGACCGGTGGGAACGTCTTGAGGAAGATTTGGGTCGCGATGAGTTCGGAGATCTGTTCCCTCATATTCGTGCGATTAAAGCACGCACCCGAAGTGTCAGGAATTTGTTGCAGGAATTCCCTGAGCAGGTTCTCAACGTTTATCTGCCTGACAACGGAATCGGTTTCATGAAGGAAGTTCTCGAGCCGTATGCCAAAGCAAACATTCGTCTGAATGCTCAAGACTTCCAAGGTGATGTCCCACTTTGGGAGCAGATCAACCATTGGCTAAAGCGTTTAACTCAACTCGACAATGATGACTGGCGTCCCCCGGCTTTGTGGGCGATCACCGAACACGGCGAAGACCCCGAATTCCTAGTGGCGTTCTTCAGCAAGCTCGAACGCCTGGCTGCCAGCATGCTTGTCCGCCGGGTCTACTTGACGCCACGACGGCAGCGTTACATGGAGCTACTCAAACAACTCGCTGATGGGCATGGTCTGGATTCGCATAGCTTCGAACTCACCGAAATTGAACGGGCAGAGACGTTGGAACGCCTCGACGGTGACATCTACTTGGATACGCGTGTTCACAAGTATGTGTTGCTACGGCTGGACTCCGTGCTGGCTGATGACCCAGGAGCTTCCTACGACCACAAGATCATCACGGTCGAGCATGTTCTGCCTCAAACCATCGCTCCCGATAGCCAGTGGGCCTCGAACTTCACGGAGGAAGAGGCAGCGACGTGGACGCATCGTCTTGGGAATCTATTGCTGCTCAACCGCCGGAAAAACTCCAGCGCCGGTAATTACGACTTCGACGTTAAGAAGGAGAGGTACTTCAAGTCGGGGAAAGGTGTGGCGGTGTTCGCACTCACCACGCAGGTACTTGGAGAACCGGTGTGGACTCCGAGTGTTATCGAGCGACGTCAGCAAGTGCTTGTTGAGACCTTGATTAAGGAGTGGCAACTCTAGTCACACCCTGACACCTTCCCAAGTTACGGCTTGATGGCGAGTACTTGGGTGCTGCCGTCGCGGAATCGGAAAGCCACGGTACCGTCGACATCGAGGGTGCCTTTATCGAGCAGCGCCACGCAAAGGTAAGGGCTGAACTCCAGCTGCTCCAAGTCAAGGTTGGCAGTTTCTTGCTGATAGTAGCGGTAGGCAGCTAGCGGGTTCTGTTTGTTTCGGATCTCGGTGACCACGGCAGCGTGGTCAGCTAGGAGTGCCTGATGTTGCTGATAGATACTGCTAAACGTTTTCTCGTAGGCATGCTGGTCTTGAGCAACTCGTGAGTTGTAGGCAATCAGTGCCGGGAGCTTCTTAGCCACCTGCTCAATCTGTGCGAGCAACCCGGCGGCTTCAACTTTAAGGGCGCTTGTATCGAGTACGTTGGTGACAGCCTCGCTGACGGTAGCATCTTCCGATTTGCCGAAAGTGCAGAGCGATCGCTTCTAAGAACACCTGTTTCAGGCGCTCATCGTCAACGTGCTTGGTAGCGCACTTGGTGTCGCCTTTGTATTTGTGGCCGCAACGCCAGATGACTTTCTCGTACTTACTTCCGGCGTGCCAAGTTTTCAAGCCGAAGAAGTGCCCGCACTCGCTGCAGATGATCTTGGCGGAAAAGGGGCGGGTGCGGTGCTGTGCAGTTGCCCTCCTGCACCTTTAACGAGGACGCCAACGGAGACAACCTCCAGAACTACTACCGCGACCTCTCCATGCGGGTCAAAGACCGCGAAGTAGACCTGCTGCTGGTCGTGAACATGTTCCTCACCGGCTTCGACGCCCCAACCCTGAACACGCTCTACGTAGACAAGAACCTGAAATACCACGGCCTGATCCAGGCGTTCTCACGCACCAACCGCATCCTCAACACCGTCAAACGGTACGGGAACATCGTGTGCTTCCGTGACCTCCAAGAGAACACAGAAGACGCCCTCGCGTTGTTCGGGAACGCTGACGCGCAAGGCATCGCGCTACTGGAGCCATACGAGCACTACCTGGACCAGTACCGGCTCAAAGTCGCAGAGATGCTGGCCTTCCATGCCCCCGGCACCGGGATGCCAGCAAGTGAAAGCGAACAGCGGCACTTCGCCGAAGTCTTCGGCGAGATCCTGAAGCTACGGAACCTGTTGGCCGGATTCGATGAGTTCCCCGAGGATGATGACCTCACCCCGCGCGACATTCAAGACCTGCAGAGCGTCTATCTTGCGGTGCGCGATGAGATGCGCGCGGATGCCGACGCGAACGAGCCGCAACCGGAACAGCTTGAACTCGTATTCGAGATCGAGCTGATGCGGCAAGTGGAAGTTAACGTTGACTACATCCTCATGCTGGTTGAGAAGTTCCGCGAACCGATGCTGAAATCCCAGGTTCCGGACTACCAGTACAAGGAACAAGTACTGCAGGCGGTTGAAACAAGCCCGACCCTACGCGATAAACGCGACCTGTTCATGGACTTCATCGAACTCGTCAACACCGACGCGAGCGTAGCCGAACAGTGGGTCGCATTCATCAGCCAACGCCGCGAACAAGAACTCGACACACTCATCGAAGAAGAGCGGCTCCGCGAGCCTGCCGCTAGGGACTTCATGGAGAGCGCCTTCGACGCCGGGGAAGTCCCCCGCATCGGAACCGACATCGGCAAGGTGCTACCCCGCATGAGCTTCTTCGGCAACACCACCGGCGGTGAGAGTCGCGCCGAAGTCAAAGAACGCGTGCTCGACAAGATGACCGAGTTCCTGGAACGCTACGAACCGCTCGGGTGAGCGGTGCTAACCGCCGGCAACTGCAAGTACGACCAGTCGCCCCAGATGAACTGTACGTAAGCCGCGTAAGGGGGCTGACAGCACTAGCCCTGTGGCACGACAAGCGCTAGCGATGTGGCGTCGCGCCCGCAGATCCGCTAATGTTGTCTCGCCAGCTATTGTAAATGAGAATGATTAGCAATAAGAGAATTGTTGGCATCTGAATCATTGGCAACAGCGCCATCATCAGCAGAGTCATCACCAGCTAAGGAGCGGTTCATGCGCGTCCTCCGGGCAACCCGTGCCTCCATCGCGGCTGCGGCCATCGCGGCAACCACCTTCGCCACCGCATCGAGCATCACGGCATCGCTGACGCTCGGCGCGGCTCCTGCCTACGCCGGGCCGGATGATGGCCGCAGCGTGGAAACGAAAGCGCACATCGACGCCCCTAAGGTCTTCTGGAACAAGCAAGCTGGCACGTTCGCGATCAACTCGCAGGCCAACGGGAAAACCGTACCGCTCGAAACCACCGCCAACTGGGTGGGCCGCGGCTACAACGACGACGGCAGCCAAAACTACACGTTCCCCATCACCTCGGACCCGCGCCTGGACTTCCTCGGCAAGGACGGCCAGCTGCTCTACATGGCGCCGCAAGTTCCAGGGCCGGGCAACAGCCCCATCTGGTCGGGTTTCGGGGCCGATACCGCGGTGCCTATCGAGCAGTTCCAAGACGGCAACTTTGCGCTGGAAATGGTCGGCTTCAACGGCCCTGGCCGGATGGAGATGTTCAATTATTCGACGTTCGGTAGCCTGCCGGTGACGCGCCTGTTTTCTTCGCATGACAAGGTTTCGCGCACTGTGTGGCTGGACCCGGGCACGCACACGCACAACATCACGACGTTCACCAAGCCGGGCCGCTACGAAGTCACGTTCGACGCGACCGCCCGCACAACCGACGGCCGCTTCATTTCCTCTAAGCCCACGACGCTGGTGTGGCGGGTAGGCGGTACCAACCCCGCCGATGAGAAGCTCGGCGACGTCCGCGCCGCCTACAACAAAGCGTCCAGTGTGGGTGCAGCGGTGCAGGGCGACGCTCAGGAAAGTGCGGCGGAGGGTGCCGCGGCTTCCAAACCGACGTTCACGATCGCCCCGCACGCCGGCAGTGAGCGTGACGGCGACAAGAACCTCACCGACCTCACCTTCAACGCCGGCAACGAGGACGCTGAGGGCACGGTGGTGTTCTACATCGACGGCTACCACCTCGCCGAGGTTCCGGTGAAGAACGGCACCGCGACGTGGAGCGAGATGATCGGCTCGCAGACGTCGAATTTCCAGGCCGTGTTCGTGCCCACCAAGGGTGCGGCCCGCTGGATTAGTGCGCCGCTGAGCGCCGCCACGGGGCAGAAGGCCGTGTCCACGCAAGAAGCGGCTGAGTTCCCTGAGGAAACCCCCGATGCGCCGGCCGGCGAGTTCTCGAAGGGTGAGGTCACGGTCGGTTCGCGTGATGTGTCCGTGACCGCGCGGCCGCAGGACAGGAGCGATCTCATCACCATCGACACCAAGCCAGCCGATGATTCGCTGATCTATAACGTCACCGGCGGCTTCTATGAGGAAGGCTACGACGAGCCGACCTGCCCCGTTGAAGGCGTGAGCGGACCGGGCCGCCGCACCATCGTGGCGGACAGCGAATACTGCAAGGGCGACGACTATTCGCTGCGCCTCACGCTGGAGCCGCAGCCGCGCGCTGCGATCGGCAACACTGACGTGATCGACCTCGGCCAGGTGAGTGGCAAGGGTAAGACGGTTGAGACGCAGTTCTCCGGCGTCGGGGAAAGCAATGAGCCAGTTCCTGGTGAACCGGCGCCGGGCGACCCTGAGCCGAACCCGGGTGATGGCGACGACGGGACCGAAGGTTCCGACGGCGCGGTCTTGGACACGCCTGTGACGATCAACAACGGCCACGTGGACTTGCGTGCCATGGAGGTTGACGGGAAGTTCTCTGTGGCGTTGGGTGATGATTCGCGTCAGTACGCCAAGGAGTCCGTGCTCCGAACCATCAACTCGACGACCCTGGAGGTCACCAAGCTCGCGAAGGTTAAGCGTGAGGGCAACGTGCTGGCCGATGAGAGCTATGACGTGCTCGGCCCGAAGGGTAGCGAGCTGTATGTTCTGCCGCAGGGTCAGCAGCCGGGGCGTGTGTGGCCGGGCTTCTCGAGCGAGGCCCTGGACCGCGTGAAGTACCCCGAGGGCGCAACCATGACGCTCACCCCGGTGAGCGCCCCTGAGGGCGGTAAGTGGTTCGCATACACCGAGAACCTGGGCGCCATCAACCGGATGTACGCGTCTAGCGAGAAGACTTCCGACGTGCCGCTTCCTCCGGGCACGCACATGCACACCGCGTGGGCGTTCACGAAGCCGGGAACGTACACGATCGATGTGACGGCCCGCGCCAAGCAGTCCGGCGACGGCGAGCAGGGTGCCCAGGCCCGCAGTGCCGCTGGAAGTGGCAACGATGGGGAAGCGGTTGCTAAGACCCAACGCCTCACATTCGTGGTCGAGAAGAAGTCCGCCACCGATGAGCCTGGCGCTTCGGAAGCTCCGAGCGAGAATCCGACGGCGGAACCAACGGAAGAGCCGACGGAAGATCCAAGTGAGGAACCGACCGAGCAGCCGAGCGGGGAACCGTCCCAACAGCCGACCGCGGAACCTAGCGCGGAGTCTCCGGAAGCTCCAAGCGCGGAGCCAACGCTGGAAACGGGCGCCGAGCCGAGCGACCAGCCGACGGAGCAACCTTCAGCGGAACCGTCCGACCAGCCGTCTGAGCAGCCAACCGAAGAGCCTTCGGAATCGCCAAGCGCGGAGCCGACGCAGGAACCGGGCGCCCAGCCGTCAACGGAACATCCGAGTGAAAGCGCGGGCCCCTCAGCTCAGCCAGGTGAAGCCGGCGATCGTGCTGGGGCGGGATCCGCATCGGACGCTGGAAGTGACCTAGCACGCACGGGCGCGGCGGTGTTGGCTGCGAGCGTGATCGCCGGGGTGGCGGTTCTCGCGGGTGTCGTGTTGTTGTTGGTTGCGCGCCGCCGCAAGGGCTGAACCCCTGTTGAAGCGGTGCTGGTGTTCAAGAGGCGCTGGTGGGCGTGCAACGGAGCGGGGGTTGTCGCGACCCATCGCGACAACCCCCGCTCCGTTAGCTTAGAAAGCTTCCTTCCGGTTTAGGCGAGCATGAAGCCCCACACCAGAACCGATACTGCGAAGATGATTCCGAGCACGATGAGGATCAGGACCATATAGCCCATCACGTCGCGCAGCTTCAGCCCGGAGATAGCCAGCACTGGCAGGACCCAGAACGGCTGAACCATGTTGGTCCACTGGTCACCGATCTGCACCGCAACCGCGGTCGCAGCGTGATCCGCGCCAAGCGCCGCCGCGGCCTCCGCCATGACCGGTCCCTGGACTGCGAACTGACCGCCACCAGACGGCATCAAGATGTTCAAAATACCGCCAGAAATGAACGACCAGAACGGCAGAGTTTCCGCGCTAGCGAACGTACCGAACGCGTCAGCGAGCGCAACAGCCAAACCGGACGCGCTCAAAATACCCATGATGCCCGCATAGAACGGGTACTGGATGATGATGCCGGCAACAACCTTGATGCCATCGTTAACTGCCGCGAGGAACGCGGAGGGCCGCATGAACAGCAGGATTCCGATGAACAGGAACATGAAGTTCACCGTGTCCAAGTTCAGCGTGCCGCCCTTGACGAAATAGCGGACTGCGAACAGCATCGCAATCAACCCGAAACCAATCCCCACAACGCGGGAGTTGTTCAAACGGCTAGCAATAGTAGGGGTGCTTTCCTGCACGGGCTTCACCGAAACCGCAGGGAAGTCTTCGCGGTTGATCTCGCGGACCTTCGCCGGATCTTTCGGGTGTAGCAACATGTTGAAGATCGGCAAAATGATGAACACAGCGAGGTTCGTCAGTAGCAGGTACGGGGAGAACAGGGTATCCGTCAGCGGGATCAGACCAACCTGTTCCTCCATGAAGTTGCCAGGAGTCGCGAGCAACAGCGGAACAGAACCAGACAAGCCGATGCCGTACACAGCGAACCCGGAATAGCCGGCCGCAATCGCAAGCGGATAGTGCAGGCCCTTAACGTTCATCGCGAGCTTCTGCGCAACAATGCCGCCCATGACCAGGCCGAAGCCCCAGTTCAACCACGAACCGATACCGCCCACCAGCGTCGCTGCAACAATAGCGGCACGCGGCGAGGAGATCTTCGAGGTCAGCACGTCCAGGAAGCGGTCCACCGGCGGAGTCTTAGCGAGCACGTAGCCCGCCAACAGAACCACGGTCATCTGCATCGTGAAGGAAAGCAGACCCCAGAAGCCTTCGCCCCAGTAATCAACAACCTGGAACGGGCTGGAACCCTGGAAAATAATCGCCAGAATCATCGTCAAGACCGTCAAGATCATGGCGATCACGAGCGGATCCGGCAAATACCGGTCCATCAAATTAGAGAAAAACTGGGCCGTCGCTTCGAGCGGTCCACGCCTCCGTTTTACGGTTTGAACCTCATTGTTCATCATTTCCCCAAGGGCTTATTGAGTGATTTTTGCTTTAGAAGTTGTTCATCGCGCCATAGGACGCGCTGTTCCCAGTCGCTTGGCGAAAGTAGCTCGCCGCGTTGGCGCACCACCTCCGCGACAAGGTCCTCAGTCCACGGTGTCCTGTCACCAATGTCATGTTCCATGCGCTGATACGACGGGCCCATGCGTTCAGCGTGCGCGGCGATACCGCCGCGAGTGTTGAGGTCCACCGTCTCGAAAGGCCCCATGAAAGCCCAACGGCGCCCCAAACCGTCGCGGACCACTTTGTCGATGTCGTCGACGTCCGCAACGCCCTCCCGCACGAGCGCGTAGGCTTCCCTTAGCACAGCACCCTGGAGTCGGTTGAAGAGGAATCCCTCAATCTCCTTGTGCAGAACCACAGGTGAAAGCCCCGCTTGGTCATAGAGCGCACGAGCCCGCTCAACCACGGCGGGGGAGGTGGCAGGGTTAGGGACCAATTCGATCACCGGGATCGCGTATGGCGGGTTACCTGGGTGGGCCACCAGCGTCTGCTCCTCGATGCCGGTTCCTGCCGCGGATTTCGACGTCGGGATGAACGAAGTCGACGAGCACACAACGCAGTCCTCAGAGATCAGCTGAGCGAGTTCACTGAACAGTGAACGCTTCATCTCAAGCTTCTCCGGGATGCATTCCTGCACTAACGCCGCGCCGGCAGCCGTTTCCTCGAGGCGCCCAGTGGTGGTCACGAGTTCAACCAGGGCAGCAATATCGCCGTCGAAGAGGCCGTGCTTCTGCAGCAGCTCGCCGCGTTCGCGGATCTCCCGCGGAATCGCGTTCCGTCGCTGCTCCGCAGGCTCAAAAATAGAAACCTGGGTCCCCGCCTGCGCAAAAACCACAGCGAAAGCAACCCCGATGGAGCCGCCACCAACCACCGCGACGCGTGCCTTGGTCACGGCGCCGGCTGAAGATGCGTTCTGTTGATTAGTCATGGTGTGCTCCTACAGTCATGCCGCCACATACATACAAGGTCTGGCCGGTGATGAAGCCGGCGTCAGTACTCAGCAAGAAGGCGGCGGCGTGGGCGACGTCGTCGGGCGTTCCCATACGGCCAACCGGGATGCTGTTGACGATCGCCTTAGTACGCTCAGAGTCCGCTGGGTTCGCGTTCATGAACAGCTCAGTGGCGATAGGCCCCGGTGCTACGGCGTTCACCGTGATGCCCTGCTTACCTTCCTCGAGCGCCCACGTGCGGGTCATGCCCTGCAGACCGGCCTTCGTCGCGGAATACGCGGTGCGTAACTCCTTACCCAGAGCCGCGCGCGACGCGATATTCACGATCCGGCCGAAACCAGCCTCACGCATCCCCGGCACCAACGCCTGAGCGCACAAGAAAGCGCTCCGCAGATTGAGGGCAACAGCGTTATCAAACTCTTCGACCGTCTGATCGCTGAGAGAGTTCGCGAAAACCGCGCCAACATTATTGACCAGGCGGGTAATCGGGCCGCCGGCAAGCGCCTGCTCCAAGGCAGCGCGAGTGGATTCCGGGTCGGAAAGATCGCAGTGAATAGCGTCGTCGCCGGCGCGATCCAGGATGACTGTTTCGTAGCCGGCCTCGTGGCATTTCTTCGCGATCGCGGCACCAATACCGTTGGCCCCGCCAGTAATCAGGACACGTTCAGGGGTAGCAGTAGACATCAGCAAGCCTTCTCAAATAGGGGAGTGGAAGTTCGTGGGAGCTAGATCGTGGCTATCGGGTTGAGCGGCGAACCTGCCGCTCCAGGAAGGTGAAGTGGCGGAGCGGTGAGCAGGAACGCGCTTCGGCCAGCCTCGCGCAAGGCGTGGGCTAGCTCTTGGGTGTACCAGAGCTCTCCGAGCGGAACCCCGAGTTTGAAAAGGCAATGCTCGTGGAGCGGAAGGATCGCGGCAGGCCCCTCAACCGGCAGTGCTGGATACAACTCAACCGCGGTGTTATCCGCAGCGATTGCGGCAATGCCCGCATCAGTAATCCACTGCAGTAACCGCTGATCCCGCCCATCGAGCCCAGCACCCAGCGATTCGAGCTTCTGCGCATCGGGCTCGCCGCCCATCGCCATCAGTTCCGTCGCGAACCCGGTGTGGACCACCAGAATGTCGCCCGGGCGGATATCCAGCTGATCTTCCTTGAGGATTCGTTGCAGGTCCTCGAAACCGACCGGTTTCTGGTCGCGGCCCAGGTGCTTCTCCAGGTCCACCAGAACCGCGCGTCCTTGGATAGGGTGCTGCGCCATCGAATGGATGCCGAGCGGGCCGAAATCGGCCGTCGATGTGGACGGATCAGTGATGCTGCAGTCTTCCGGACGCTCTGGAGCGTGCACATCAGTTCCAGCCCGGTAGCCGTTGTAATAGACGGGCTCCGGGACGCCGTCACCGTCCGCATCGAACATAGACCCAGCATGAGCCAGCGAATCCCATTGAGTTGAATACTGATTGTGCAAGATCACGAGGTCATCATTGAGCACGTCCGTTGCGCCATCATGCACCTGGCTCACCTGACAGTTCGCGTTCACGAGACCGTTGCGTAAATTAGGTCGGTGTACCGGCGGCAAACGGTTCGGGTTCAACACGGTGCCGCCAGGCAAAGTGAGCGGAAGGCTCAGCGAAAAGGTGCGGTAGTCCCGGACTTCGGCGAAGCCCTCCCGGACCTTCTCAGGGGTGAGCAGATTCAGGCGTCCAAGCACATCGTCGGGTCCGAAGTCACCCCAGGTGGAGCCTTCAGGCTTCGCCACCCAGCGGTTGTTTTCTGTGTTGCGGTGCGTAGCCATAGAACCTCCATTTATATGCGTCTGCTTCAAGTTCTAAGCGATTTATGCAAGAACTGTCTAATTGTTTGTGCATATGAATCTTGATTAAAAACCTATGACGCCCAGGGCTGAGTGCCTCATGCCTGTTTGACCGCGAAATCACACGATTCTTCGGCGGGTACATGGGAAGGTTCTGGTGGGTGATAGGGGGCCGAGCTGACGTAACCCCCGTCACGAAAGCGAAACAAAACCGAGGCGTAAAGGGCTCTTCAGTGCCAGGTGCGATCACTTCTGTAAAGTGACATAGGTCACAGGGTTTTCGGTTGGTGTACCGAAGTTGGAGTACCGAACGGTGCAACTGCCGTAGCCATGGCTTACTTCGCAGGAGACATCCATGTCAGAACACAACACTGAAACGAGCACCTATCGCGCAACGGATTGCCTCGTCATCGGCGCAGGCTCAGCAGGCTCCGTCATCGCCCGCCGCCTCCTCGACGCCGGGCACACCGTCACCGTCGTAGAAGCTGGCGGTCAGGACGCCAACCCGGACATCGACGACGTCTCCCGCCTTGGCCTGCTCTGGAGTGGGCCACACGACTGGGACTTCGCTACCACCCCACAAGCCAACGCCGCCAACCAGCAGATCCAGATCCCGCGCGGCAAGGTCCTCGGCGGATCCCACGCACTCAACGCAACCATCTGGGTTCGCGGTGCTAAAGAAGACTTCGACGGCTGGGCCACCGAACACGACTGCGCTGGCTGGGGTTGGGACGACGTCCTCCCATACTTCAAAGCCATCGAAAACTATCCCGAAGGCGACCCGGAAACCCGCGGACACGACGGCCCGCTCGACGTCCGTACCGACTACTCTCGCCACCCCATCCAACAGGCCATGTATGACGCGGCCGTCGCCGCCGGCATGCCAGAGAACCCGGACTACAACTCCGGTGAGGAAGACGGCGTTGCATGGATGCAGCTGAACATCCGCGACAAGAAGCGCTTCAACACGTGGCGCGCCTACCTCAAGCCCGAGGCCGACAACCCAAACCTGCAACTCATCACCAACGCAGAAGTCGAGACCCTGACCCTGGACGGCAAGAAGGTGACCGGTGCGCGGGTTATCGTGAACCGCGACGGCGCTGAAGAGACGGTAGATCTTGTTGCGGGGGAGACGGTGCTCGCCGCGGGCGCGTTGGGTTCCCCGGTCGTACTGATGCGTTCGGGTATCGGCCCGGCCGACCACTTGAAAGAGGCCGGGGTCGATGTGGTGCACGACCTTCCGGGCGTCGGCCAGAACCTGCACGACCACCTGCTTTCTCCGGTGGTGTGCACTACCGAAAAAGAGCTGCCGCCAGTGGTTGAGGCGGCCGCCCAGGTGCACTTCTTTGCGAAGTCCTCGCCTGACCAGCCAGTGGTGGACACCCAGCCGATCTTCTTTAGCGTGCCTATGTACACGCGTCACGCGGCGTTCTCGATGACCGGCCCCGACGCCGGCTTCTCACTGTTGGCGGGGATTGTGCGGCCGAAGTCCCGCGGCTCCATCAAGCTCACCGGCCCAGGCGTCAAGGACCCGTTGGAGATCGACCTCTCCGCTTACGAGCACCCTGACGACCTGGAGGCGATGAAGTTCTCGCTCCGCCAATGCCGCGAGATCGCGTCGCAGCCACAACTGACCGAAGAGTGGGGCGCCACGGAACTGTATCCGGGACCTGAGGTCACCGATTCTGACGCCGACCTTGAAGAGTACATTCGCGCAACCAGCACCACCTACCACCACCAGGTTGGAACCTGCGCGATGGGAACCGGCGAGGACGCCGTCGTGGACCCGGAGACCTTCCGCGTCTATGGCGTTGACGGCTTGCGCGTTGCCGACGCAAGCATCATGCCAGTCGTCACCTCCGGCAACACCAACGCGCCATCCGTGATGATCGGCGAGAAAGCCGCAGCCCACATCACCGGCAAGCAACCGTTCTAGGAGCGTTCTGTTCTAGAACCTTTCTGTTCTACAACCGTTGCCGGCGCAGATACCGAAGTGGGGGTTGTCGCGACGCATCGCGACAACCCCCTCTCGTTCGTTTAGTTAGCTGCGTTGGAGACACAGCCTCGGGCCGGTGGGTTAGGTGAGCATGAAGCCCCACACCAGAACGGAAATCGTGTAGATAATTCCGAGCACCACGAGGATCAGCACAAGGTAGCCCATCACGTCACGCAGCTTGAGCCCGGAGATCGCGAGCGCGGGCAGAATCCAGAACGGCTGGATCATGTTGGTCCACTGGTCACCAATCTGAATAGCCATCGCTGTGGCGGCCTGGTCCGCGCCCAGCGCGGTCGCGGCTTCCGCCATCACCGGTCCTTGCACGGCGAACTGGCCGCCGCCCGAAGGCATGAAGATGTTCAGGAAACCAGCGGAGATGAATGACCAGAACGGCAAGGACTCCGCGGTCGCGAACGCTCCGAACGCATCCGCGACAGCGACAGCCAAACCAGTCGCGCTCAAAATAGCCATGATGCCGGCATAGAACGGGTACTGGACGATGAGGCCAGTAACAATCTTGACGCCATCATTCACCGCTGTGAGGAAAGCCGATGGGCGCGTGAACAACAGGACAGCGAGGAACAGCAGCATGAAGTTCACCATGTCCAGATTCAACGCTCCACCCTTGAGGAAGTAGCGGGCCGCGAACACCATCGCGATCAACCCGAAACCAATCCCAACAACCCGGGAATCATTCAACCGGCTAGCAATAGTTGGGACATCATCCTGCGCAGGCTTCGCCACTACCGTGCCGTAAGCGGCCCGGTCAATCTCACGAACCTTCGCCGGGTCCGTGGGGTGCAACAGCATGTTGAACAGCGGCAAAATAACGAGCGTCGCCAACGTTGTCAGCAACATCTGCGGGGTGAAAACCGTCTCCGACAACGGGATCACACCCACCTGTTTCTCCATAAAGCTGCCAGGCGTAGCCAACAGCAGCGGGACTGGAGCCGAAATCCCAAAACCAAAAACAGCAAAACCCGAATAGCCCGCAGCGATAGCGAGTGGATAATGCAAGCCCTTAACGTTCATCGCGAGCTTTTGCGCAACAATACCGCCCATCACCAGGCCGAAGCCCCAATTCAGCCAAGAACCAACGCCAGCAACCACAGTTGCCGTGACGATAGCGACGCGCGGCGAATAAATCTTAGATGCCAAGCTATCCAGGAAACGATCCACCGGTGGTGTCTTCGCGAGCACATAACCCGACAACAGCACCAAAGTCATCTGCATTGAGAAGGCCAACAGGTCCCATAAACCTGCGCCCCAGTAATCGACAACCTTGAGTGGGCTGGTGCCGCGAACTATGACCGCTAAAGCCATCGTTGCGACCGTCAAGAATATTGCTATGACGAACGGATCCGGTAGATATCGATCCATCAGATTCGAGAAGAACTGGACCGCCGCTTCAAGCGGGCCGCGCCTCTTCCGTCTGGCCTGTATTTGACTGGACTGTATTTGGTTGGTCTTTAGTTGTGTGGTTTCTGTTCGTGTTTGTGTTTCCGTTTGTGCGGATTGTGTCTGCGTTGTCTGCAAGCCATCTTCCTCTGGTTCGGCTTGCTTTTGACGCTTCCGCTTGAGGGTTAGAACCCCATTTTTCATCATTCCCCCTAAGGGCTCGTTGAGTGTTGGTATTTACACACTTTCAACGCCGCGCGGCATCGCGTTAACGCCCGGTGAAGAAGACCCCTTTCCGTAGCTGCAAACTGGTATGCCGCGGACGTTGAGAAAGAGCGTATGCGCTGTGGGAGGGCGGGACGACGAACATGACGAAATGCAACGCGCCCCGGTCTGCTTGCGCAACGCCGCTACGCGGAACGTCCATTATCGGAGGGCCTGTTCGGAGATATCTGTCCGCGGAACGTCACCCATTGTTTCCCTGCGAGTGTTTCAATGGGTTCATGAGCGAGAAACTTTTTGAACACGAATCTGAAGAGTCCATGAGCCGTGAACAGGCCGCCGCCCGCCTGCGCGACCTCGCCGATGCGCTTGATGAGATTCTCGCCGTGGGTAAATGTTAGGCGCATCTTTAGTTAGTGCGTCCCTCCTAAGGCAGTCGGGAACACATCGATCGAGACCGCCCCGACGTGGGAGTCGTTCTTGAACGAGCACGCCTACTCTCACTGGAGAAGCGCTCTGCCCCTCATCGCCACCCAGACGAGTGCTCTGGTATATCCTCGTAGTCGGCGAGGGGCTCGGCAGCGCTGAAGGCGGGCACGCAGCACCCGACCGATTCTATAAACGTGGGTAACGGTTATTCGCCTATTAACGTGGTGATCCGAGGGGCAGTCTAATTCGGTGTTAGGCTTTAAGTATGCAGGGGAGGTGAAGTCGATGGACTACTTGTGGCAGTTTATTTCTTGGACTACCAGACGTGAGGCTGATGAGGCGCTTGCCCCCTCTATTACGAATATGAAGGCGCAGAAGTTGGCCTATCTCGCGGAAAGTCTCTACGGACACTTGGAGTCTCGCGACCTTTCTGCAGGGGCGTTCCAGGCGTGGGAGCATGGTCCGGCCCAGCCAGAACTGTACCGGGCTATTAAATCTCGTGTTGGTGATAATCCTGCCGCTCCGTTGCCGCCTTTCTCGGGGGGTAATGCCCTTTCGAAGGATATTGAGGAAATCTACGAGGGGGTATGGGACAATTTCGGCGGAATGACTGCCAACCAGTTAAGAAACTTCACGCACACGTACGGCCCCTACGACCGTCATTATCGCCGCGATGTTCGAGACATCGACATTCCAAAGGACGAGATTCACGAAGCTTGGCCCGAGTTTATTAACGGCCTGCACATTTTCGAACGCTCGCCTGAAATGCGACGTCGGGTTGTGGCGCTCGCAAAGTTGCCCAGGACGGTTGCTTCCTCGCCAATGAGTGGGATCCATGGTGAAATAGTTCACGACGTCCTCGTGGGACCCTGTGTCGAGTCGTGAGTTTGTCGTTTCCGCTGGTTATCCGCCAAGGATGCCTTTATTACGTGAAAGATGAGAAAATTACCTTCATCTCCGAGGGTAAACGAACTCGGCACGCTACTCGTCGTCCGGTTCTAGTCGTCTCCCGTGACAACGTGAATGATGAAGACTCTTATGAGGCAGTTTTTGTATGCCCAATTTCTAGTGGAGGCAACTCATCGGACTTTGACGTTAAAATTGCGGCTTTTGAAGGTGGGCAGCGAAAAAAGAGCTGGGTGAGAGTCGAACACCTTCAGCGCTTGCTTAAGAACGACTTGGAAGCATGTCTGTCGCAGGACGGGATTTCAGCTGCCGCTTTGGAGAATGTTCTTGCTAACATCGCAGAAATGTTTTTTCCCCGATGAGCCCTCCGTGAGGAGGTATCTGGCGCCCTCTTCTCGAGCGGCCCGCGCTACTCCTGCATGCTAGGGGCGAGGTAAAGGGAATATCGACTACCTCCTATCGGTCTGGTCTTTTGTAGTGGGGGACTTGCTTGTGACTTCGGCACGATATTGAGTTTGCAGTGGGTGCGACGACTAGGTGAGGCTGGTTTCTGTGATCATCTCCACTGTGGCAGCGGGTCATAATTTGTTCAGTTCGTTTGAGTGTCGCTAGTGATATGTAGTATTTTGTTCTAGCTAACCCGGTGCCGATGGGCAAGTATTGAGTAGATAGTCGCGTGATGGAACGTGATGGAATCTTAAATCGGTATCCTGGTCTTGACATCTGTGCGCCGCTGGGGTCTACGGTTCCACTGTTCGGTGAGGTTGCCAGACCACGCTTTGTCCAGATCGGTTTGATGTTGCGATAAACGCCAAGAACTCGTGGCGACTCCCTCCAAAGAGGGGCAATCTGAGGTATTTTTGGTACCGTCGAGTTGACGAACCCACATAGGCTAGTGCCCAGGTGGGTGCATTACCGGGTTGTTGAATGACCGCCTGAAATGTCGCCAAGATATAGCCCATTGAATTTAGGATTTTCTCTTGGAGAGGTTCTTTATAAGGTGCGTGCGGTAACGCTGACAGGGTGCTTCAGACAATACTTCAGATATCGCGAAGTAACGCGAGCAGAAAAGTTAGAATTGATGCAACAAGAGAGGTAAAACTGCAGCATCAAGCGCACTGCCTGTTCGCTGAAGTTGCCGTGGTCTGGATAATAAAAATGGCCTTATGCAGAGCAACAACGCTTATCCGTTAAGGATTGGCGAACAGCTTTTTACGATGATGATGCCCGCAACATTCATCAGATTTGGTTGGAACCTGATGAGGTTTATGGTGCTCGGCAGATCACTGTAGAACATGCTGAGCGCTACTGCACTTCGGATAACAGGAAGCCGTTGCTAAGTGAATGCGCTTAATCGGGATAGAAGTGGTTCCGCGCGGCACCTTATCCCCCTGCTAACTGCCCAATCTACGCACAGGTTGCCTTATCCAAACCTGCTCAAGCACATATCCGAAACCGCTGGGCTGATCTGGATGTGGATGTTGGACTTTACCTATCTGCCCACCGGCGAACCCTGGTTGCACTTGTACACAGTCGACGAGAACCATTCCCACAGGGTCTGAGATCGGGCGATGAACAGCGTTCGCGGTGCACGCTTTGGTCGTAGTCCCTGGAGAAGGAACAAGTAATACGCGATTATGTTGCAGGGCCTGTTCGGGAAGTATCTGTCCGCGTAACGTCACCTTGCGTTTCCCTGCGAGTGCTTGAATGGGTTCATGAGCGAGAAACTGTTTGAACACGAATCCGAAGAGTCCATGAGCCGCGAGCAAGCAGCCGCCCGCCTGCGCGACCTCGCCGACGCGCTCGAACGCCAAAACAAGGTACGCGTCCAGTCCGGCGAAACCGACGTCATCGTAGACATGCCGGACCACGTCGGCTACGAATACGAAATCGAAGTCAAACAAGGCGGAAAGTCGGAGATCGAAGTCAAGATCTTCTGGAAGTAGGGCAGGCGGGGCGGACGCCTGAGAAACAACAGAGCCGCCTTAATACAACGATGCCGCCGTGCACTGAACATGCCAGTGCACGGTGGCATCACGCTTTTAGTTGCGGTCGCAGTCGCAACCGAAATAGCGGCTACGAACGCAGCGTGCGCATCGCGCCTTCAACTCGCTGCAGCTCTTCAAGCATCGTCTTCGCGGCGGCTACGTGATCCTCGGTGGCGATGAACTTGCCGTCCTCGAGGTACTTGCCGAAACCATGCAACGCGACCTGCTCCGTGAGCGGGAACAGCTTGAGCGTGGACGTGATCGGCTTCAACGTCTGCACCGCACGCATACCGCCCGAAGCGCCGCCGTAGCTCACAAAACCGAGCGGCTTGTAATGCCACTCAACCCACAGATAATCCAGGGCGTTCTTGATCGCGGCCGGGAAACCGAAGTTGTATTCCGGCATCACAAACACAAAAGCGTCCGAACCGTCCACGAGCTCCGACCACTTCTTAGTGTGCTCATGCTGGTAATCACGCAGGCGCGGATGCTTCGGCTCGTCCATCATCGGCAAGTTGATCTCGCCGAGGTCAGCAACCTGAACCTCAAACCCATCAAACTCGCGCGCGACCTTCTCAAACCACCGCCCGATCGGCAACGCCTTACGGCCAGGTCGGGTACTAGCAATCACGATGGTCAACGTCGGCTTAGCCACGAAAATTCCTCCCACAAAAGTTCAACAAAAGAATCAGCCCCAGAACATCCTAAAGGGGGCCTCCCACGCCGATGAGGTGAGTGCGGCGGGGAGCTGCGGCAAATGTCCGGGGCTAATTCCCGGTCATGGACCGGCCATCGATGAGAAGTGAGGAAAACGAGTGGCGACACTAGAAGCCTGGACTGGTAGAATTACATACAGCTCATCTGCCATGTGTAGACGGAGTATCTGGGCCGTCCGTTTCCGGGCGGCTCTCGCCTTTCACGCTTAAGTTTGCCCCATCGTAGGCCGGCTAGCCCGAGGAGCTCGGGTGGCATAACACCCGCGGTGCCGGGCCCGAATAGCTTCGGCGCGGGCTATGGTTTTCGTAAACACTCCACTCGTGGGATCGAAACCTACCTTCGCGACAAGGTCCCCACCATGTGCCGATGCGTCACCTGCAAAACCTGCGGCAAACCAACCTGGGCCGGCTGCGGCCAACACATCGAACAAGCGCTCGCCGGCGTCCCCAAATCACAACGCTGCCAAGGCCACGCCAGAGAACCAGCTAGCGGCGGCATCGCACGCTTCTTCAGCAAACTGTTCGGTCGCAACGAATAACAGCGCCGGCAAACACCGAGGTGCCGGCCAACACCGAGCCGCCGCTAACGCGGCCTACGCGTCGACGTCGGCTTCCGCCTCAGCCTTTGCTTTCGCCTCGGCTTCGGCTTTCGCTTGGGCGGCTTGCGCTTTCTTCTTCTCGCGCACCTTCCGCTTCGCCTTCTTCCGTGCCAACCGCAGCTTCTGCCGCTCGATCGCCCGAGCGCGCCGCTCAGCGGCCTCCGCCTTGATCTCGGCGTGCTCTTCCTTCATTCCCTCAATCGCAGAGGACTTACCGCCGCCCGGCAGGCCCGGCGCAAGGGTGGCCCAGTCACGCACAACCTCAACGCGGGTCACCAGGAAGCACGCGAGCACCAGCATCAGGAACCCGGCGATCAGCCACCCCATCAGGATGCTCGCCGCCACGGACGTACTGAGGATCACGCCGCCACCAATCAGGGAACGGAACGCCTCAACCGTGTACGTCATCGGCAAGTGCGGGTGAATATCGCGCAGAATCCCCGGCATCGTCTGCCACGGATACGTGCCGCCGGCGGAGGCGATCTGCAACACAACCAGGATCAACGAAAGGAACCGCCCCGGTGCCCCCAGCAGGCTCACAAGGCCCTGGTTCACCGCGAGGAACGCGAGCGAACCCAACGTCACCAGCCCCCACAACAGGAACGGGTGCGCCACCTCAAGACCGAAAATGAACTGCACGATGATGGTGATGATCGCCGCTTGAACGATCGCCATGATCGCCGCCCGGCTATAGGAGGCGAAGGCCATCTGAATGAACGAATACCACTTGCCGCGGTACTTACGCACCAAACGCTCAGGGATCGGCGCGAGCAGCATGAAGAACGCGATACCGCCAATCCACAACGCAAGCGACATGAAGTAAGGGCTCAAACCCGTACCGTTATTCGCCATCTGGTTGATGCGCTCCAGCTCGCCGGTCACGGGTGCTGAGTTCACCTCGGACAGCTTCTTCTTCTCATCCTTAGTGAACGCCGGAACCTTATCCGCACCGTCCTTCAAAGCATCGGTGAGCTCGCCGGAGCCATCCACAAGATCACCCAAGCCGCTGTTGAGCCGGTTGGATCCATCGTGGGCTTTCTGCGCGCCATCATCGAGCTTGCCGGCGCCCGCTTGCAACTGGTTCGTGCCATCCCACAGCTTGTTAGCGCCATTCGATAGCTGCCCGGCACCCGCATTCAGTTTGCCGATACCAGCCACCAACTCAGGTGCCTGCTGAGCCAACTGATGCGTGCCTTCCTTGAGCTGCTGAGCACCCTTGGCGAGCTCAGGGGACTTAGCCGCCAACTGGCCCAAACCATCCGAGAGCTTAGTCGCCCCCGTATTCAACTGGCTCGTTGCGGTGTTCAGCTCATTCGCGCCGCTCTTGATAGCGGCGTTACCGGCACGCAACTTCTGCAACAGGTCCCCCGGAACCAGCGGCTTCGAGCCACCAGACAAGCCCGCGCTCTGAGCGGCTTGCCGCACCGAATTGATACCCGCGCGAATATCAGCGGTGTCCTTTTGCGCTGTCGCAAGACGCTGTGCGAACTGAGGGTTCTCCTTCAGAAACTGCTGGAACTCCGGGGAGCCATTCAGATCCGTGAGGAAACCTTCAATCCGCTGTGCGGCCGGGTCCAGGTTGATCGTGACGTCCGGGGTCAGCGCCTCGAAATCTTTCTGAGCCTTCTCCAAGGCACCCAGCAGCTGATCATTCGCGCCAGTCAGGGTCTGCGCACCCTGATTCAGTTGAGTGATCTTGCTGTTGAGCTCACCCGTGCCTGAGCTCAACTGCTTCGAGCCCGCCGACAACTTCTGGATCGCATCGTTAGCATCACCGGCACCCTTGGCAAGCTTGCCGGCACCTGTATCCAGTGCCTTCGCCGCACCAGGCAGTGATGCCGTCTTGGAGCTCAACTCACCCAAGCCACCGGCGAGCTCGCTCGCGCCGCTCGAGAGCCTGCCCGCACCAGAGTTCAGCTCGCCCGAGGCACCACGCAAACTACGCGTACCATCGGCCAGCTGCAGAAGCCCCGAGCTCAACTCGCCTGAGGCATCGTGCGCTGTGGAGGCACCATCGGTGACCTTACCGGAACCATCCGCGGCCTCATTGAGAGAACCGTTGATGTCCGTGAGGCTCACATACACGTTCTCCAGGTATTCCTTAGCGAACTGGGAACGCAGCTCCGTGGTCAGCTTGTTCTCAACCGAGGAAGCGATCTGACCCATGATGTAGTTAGTCGAATCGTTGGTCTGGATCGTGATGTGCGCCGAGGCTGCATCCTCAATCGAGGCTTCCTTCTGAGAAGCCTTCGCCGCATGCGCCAGATGATCCGTGAACCCCTCCGGGATGGTCAACACCGCGAGCGCCCGACCATGATCCAACGCGTTCTTCGCCTCCGCCGCGGTGGCGGTGTCCCAGTTCAGGTTCTTGTCCGAATCACTCTCCATCAGCTTCTTAGTGAGCTCATCACCCACATTGATGGTCTTGCCCTTGACCTCCGCGGCGGAATCCTCATTCACGATCAACGCCGGAATATGGTTGAGGTTGCCCGTCGGATCCAAGTTGGAGAGGATCAGCATCGTCGCATAAATCAACGGGATACAGCCCACCGCAACCAAAGACACCGCGAGCCGGCCGTACTTCTTCAGGAAACCCTTGAAGCCGCCCGGCTGCGGTGATTCTTCCGACGGATGCTGTTGCTGTGACGGTGTGTTTGAAGCCATAAGTGTGAGCTCTTAAATCTAGGAAGTCTGAATGCTGGTAGCGTGCCCGGGCCGGTGTTGAGGCCATAGCACTCGTTGTGCGAGGTTTTGCAGGGTTGTGGCTAGCCGTTCCACGGTCTCGTCGCGGGTTCCGGTGAGCCAGCCGATCGCCGCGCCAGCGACCCCGTCGGAGACGAACTGCAGCTGTTGCGCCAAGCTTGGCTCGTTGGAATCAGTGTGGTGTTCCTCAAGCGGGGCGGGAGTCGCGAACGGGTTGTTCCCCGCGTCCAGCCCCTCCTCGTACGCGAACGCATTCCACAGTTGCCGCGCCAACGCGTGAGTGATCGCCTGCACCACCCGATAACTACTTGGCCCCTGGGTGACGTTGAGGAAGAAATCCCTATCTTCTTGCAGATGGTTCAGCAGGTTGCGGATCGCGTCCGCACTACGCCTAGTGCTTCCGTCTCTGTTGCTACCGGCGACGGGCCCGTCCTGCTCCCAAGCAGTGAACAGCAGCTGCTCGAGGTTGTGGACGGCGGCTGCCACGGTGAGCCCGGTCAGGTCACCGAAATGCTGATACAGCGTGGGCCGCGATGTGTGTGCTTCACGTGCAACCATGGACGCAGTGATCTTATCGATGGGTTGTTCCCGCAACAGCTCGGTCATCGCGGTGATCAGGGTGTCACGCGAACGCATGATGCGCGGGTCAACACCATCCGATGCCTTAGCGTCGGTCGCGTCGGTTTGTTCAGACTGCGCGGTCTGTGGCGCTGTCTGTTCACTGTGCGCGGCTTGTGCACACTGCACGGCGTTGATAGTCACGAGCCCCTCCACCAATCTCGTTGTCAATAACCTTATGTAGAGAACCGTTCGTACAGAACCACTTGTACTCAACCACGGTACATCTTACATCTGTAAAAGAGCCTACATGTGTGGGTTCGTCCAAAGCAACGGGTGTGAGACGCATCGCACCGTGCGTGAGTTCACTCTGGCCTGTACGGAAGTTCAGCCGAGCCAGTGCAGAAGTTCACTCGGGTCCGTGCGGTGCCGCATCGTTATCCAGCAGAGTGCAGTGCCGCGTGGGTAGCCAGCCTTGCTGGTGCAATAGTCTTGATCTCATCATTAGCTTTCGCGGTTGCTGCGTTCGCGGCATCCGCTGATCAGCCCCAAGGAGAATGCCATGGCCGGTGGGCTTGCCGCTTTGCTTGACGATATTGCCGCGATAGCGCGCGCCGCTGCCGCATCGTTGGATGATGTTGCCGCCGCAACCGGCAAGGCAACCGCGAAGGCCGCCGGCGTCGTCGTGGACGATGCCGCCGTGACCCCGCGCTATGTCCAGGGGATCACGCCGCAGCGCGAACTGCCGGTGGTGTGGAAGATCGCGCGCGGCTCCATCATCAATAAGCTTGTGATCATCCTGCCGCTCATCATGCTGATGAGCGAGTTCACGCCCTGGCTGTTGACCCCGCTACTCATGGTGGGTGGGCTCTTCCTGTGTTTTGAGGGCGCGGAGAAAATATGGGAAGTCATCCGGGGGCATTCGGAGGCGGAAAAACCGCCGGCGTCCTTCCAGGGTGCCGCGGAGGAGAAGCAGATCGTGCGGGGGGCGGTGCGCACTGACCTGATCTTGTCCGCTGAGATCATGGTGATCTCGCTGTCCGCGGTGGATGGAATGGGTTTCTGGATGCGCCTCATCTCGCTGATCGTGGTGGCGCTGGTCATCACGGTGGGCGTGTATGGCGTGGTCGCGTTGATCGTGAAAATGGACGATGTTGGCCTTGCTCTGGCCCGGAAGCCCGCGACCGAGAAGCTGGGTACCGGCATCGTTAAAGCGATGCCGGTGGTCATGAAGGTGCTTTCGGTTGTGGGTGTGGTCGCGATGCTGTGGGTCGGTGGGCACATCTTGTTAGTCGGGATGCATGACCTCGGTTTCCACCCCATCTATGAGTGGGTGCACCACGCTGAAACCGCGGTCGCCGCAGCAACCGGTGGTGCGGGCGCCGTGCTCGGCTGGCTCACCAACACGTTCTTCTCCGCAGTGCTCGGCTTGATTCTAGGGTCCGTTGTGGTCGCGGTAGTCGCCGGCGTTCATGCTGCGATGTCCGGCAAAGGTGGGAAGGCTGCGGCGGCTGGCGAGGCGGGTGCGCCTAGCGAGGGAGGCGCAACTGGTGAAAATGACACAGGTGTCATGGACTGATGTGCAGTCCCTAAGCGATGCGTAACGATGCAATAACGTTTCCTTCAAGCAGTGGATAAAGGTTGCTCGTTCGCATAGATTGGTTCACAGGTGGCGCACAGATGTTCGGCTGTGAGGCTGCCGCTGACCTAGGCGGATGCGCCTTGGAGATAAACAGCCCCGAAGCGGCGAATGACCCGCCGCGCCGGGGCTGTTTCGCATTTAAACAGTTGATGCATTGGGCCAGCTGACGCATGGGGCCGCGAGCCCCGCGTCGCTTACTGCTCGCCCCGCGCTTTCCCGCGGGCTTGCTCGCGGTTGCGTTCGCGTTGGAACCACCACCGTAGCAGCAACAAGGCGACTGTGATGATGAGGATGATGTCGATCCACACATCGGACAGCGCGGCAGCCTGGGTTTGGAGCCACATCTGAGTCTCCAACGGAACCAGCTGAGGCGCGGTCACCAAACCATTCGTCGTCCAGAAAAGAACACCCACGGCGATCATCAAAACACCCGTGATCACAGACACCACATGGAACTCACGTCCGGCAACCGTGAACGTGCGGCCCCGCAACACGCCACGGCCACGGGCACCGAGCCGCTGCCACAAAAGCGCGATCACAAACAACGGAACCACCATGCCCGCGCCATACACGGCCATCATGAACCCGGACATCCATGCACTACCCGAGGTCGCGGCAAGTGTGAGAACCGAACCCAGAATAGGGCCTGCACACGCCCCAGCCAGCCCCGAGGTCAACCCCAGCAACAGGCTCTTGATGAGCCCCGTGGCCATCGACGTCCGCTCATGCACCGCATCAGAGCCCGGGATCCAACGCGCAACATCGAACCCCAGCCCGAAAATCTGCAGCACACCCAAAACAATCAGCACGATGGCCGCCACAATGATCATAGACGTGCGGTACGCATTAAATAGCTGCGCCAGCGCACCCACACCAAGCCCCAGCGGGACCAGCACCGCGACCATGCCCACAAAGAACACGAGCGAATGCACCACCAGCCGCGCCCCGGAACCCACGACCGTCCCGAAATACGCTGGCAACAACAACGCCGAACACGGGCTCAACAACGCCAGAGTCCCGCCAATGAACGCGGCAACTACGCCAATATCCATGCGTCCCCTATGCCCTCACACTCAACGAACCTCACAGCAAGCAAACCTCGCAGCGAGCAAACCTTCACGGCCGGCAACCCTTCGTAGCCGGCCGGGCTACTCGGATTCCTGCTTCAGCTGCTCCTCGATTTTCAACTGCTCCTCGATGAACGCCTCAAACTGTTCCGTCGGCTGCGCGCCGCTCACGGGGCGGGTTCCAACAATGAACATCGGGGTTGAGGTCACACCAAGTTGTGCGGCACGCTGCTGATGCTGTGCCACCAGCTCCGCAATCTGCTTCGACCCCAAGTCAGCCTTGAACTTCTTAACGTCAAGCCCTAGCTCCTCAGCGATCTCCACCATCTTCTCTTCTGGGAAGCTCTTCATCGGCTCTCCACCCGGATACAGCGCCTTCTGGAACTCAAGGAACTTGCCCTGCTCGCCAGCGGCGGCCGCGGCACGCGCCGCTTTAACCGACTCCTCGCCGAATACGTTCGCCTCACGGAACTCTATCCGCAGCTTGCCCGGCTCAACATATTTCTCCATCAGAACCGGCAACGTCTTAGTGGTCCACAACGCGCAGAAACCGCACTGGAAGTCCGAATACATGATTATCTGCACCGGCGCGTCCGGCTCACCCACCGCCAACGTGTCATCAGGGTTGCGTTCCGGCAGCGACTTGATCAGCTCCAGTTGAGCCTCCTCCTCGCTGCTGCGCTCGCCCTGCTGCTTGCGTTGCTCATCGACCGCCGCGTCTTCCGCCGCATAATCCGGCGCGCCGCTACCGCTGTTGGAATTCGCGCCGCCGGAACCGCCGCGCAGGACCACCACCAACACCACAGCGATAATTGCCGCCACAATCACGATGCCGGGGAACAGATACTTACGCCACGCCGGCGCACTGTTAGTGGCAGCGGCAGGGGTGCTTCCGGCGGCATTCTCGGTAGGTTCCTGAGCGGCTTCCTGATTGGATTCCGATGGGGTAGGGGGCTGGTGCGACACGCGGGCTCCTTATGGGCTACGTAAATGAGGTAGAGGCGTGGCCTATTTTCCCACGTATGCAGAAAGGTGCAACTATTAGCTGGTAAAGCCTGAGTCGATTAAGCACGCACGATAAAGCCTCCGCTTGACCAAGTTGATGCCCTAGCATCACTGTAATCACGCGAGTGTCATAATCCATCTGCCATAATGCCTCTATGGCAAAAACAGCAACAACTGATACTGAAGCGCACGTACGCCCAGGTCAGGCATCACTCGTCAAGTGGGTTTTCTGGCCCACTGCTGTGATCGTGGTTGGCTTGTCGGTCATCACCATGATCAAGCCAAAGCTCATGGAAGTAGCGTTCCAATCCATCACATCGTGGATTACATCCAACTTCGGTTGGTGGTACGTGCTCCTAGCTTTCGTTTTCGTGGTGTTCTGCGTGGCGTTGGGATTGTCCAAGAAAGGCGACATCAAACTAGGGAGACCGGGCGATGAACCTGAGTTCTCGCTCATGTCCTGGTTCGCACTCCTCTTCGCAGCAGGCATGGGTATCGGCCTCGTCTTCTTCGGCGTCACCGAACCGATGTCCCACTTCGTTGAACCACGCCCAGGCGAAGACGTCTCCGGCGTCATCAGCGACTCCACCGAACACGGCGGGGAAGTAGCAACCACCACAGCGAATCGCGCACAATCCGCGATGGCAACCACGTTCCTTCACTGGGGCTTCCAGCCGTGGGCTATCTACGTCATCGTGGGTCTCTCGCTCGCGCTAGCGATCCACCGCCGCGGCCGCCCACTGTCCGTACGTTGGGGTCTGGAGCCGCTCTTCGGCGAAAAGCGCGTCAAGGGTGCGTTCGGTAACGTCATCGACGTCATCGCACTCGTCGGTACCGTCTTCGGTGTCTCCACTTCCCTCGGTTTGGGTGTCAACCAGATAACCGCAGGTATGGCCCACATGGGGTGGGTCGATGAATCCAACCCGTGGATCAAATACGTCCTGATCGCCGTGGTCACCGCCTGCGTCCTCTGGTCCGTACTCACCGGTGTTTCCAAGGGCATGAAATGGCTGTCGAACACCAACCTTGTGATCGCCGGCGGGCTGCTTCTGTTCTTGCTGATTGTCGGGCCAACCCAGTTCCTGCTCAAGGAATTCGTCCAGTCCATCGGCTACTACCTGCAGAACTACCTCGGCCTCTCCATGAACACCTCCGCCTTCCAGGGCGACGCCGGTGAAGCATGGCAGGCCGGCTGGTCCACGTTCTACTGGGGCTGGTGGATCGCCTGGTCGCCATTCGTGGGTGTCTTCATCGCACGCATCTCCCGCGGCCGCACCGTCCGCGAGTTCATCCTCGGCGTCATGGGTGTCCCTGCGACCATCACGTTCCTGTGGTTCGCGATCCTGGGCGGTAATGCGATCTACCGCGAAATTCACAAGACCCCAGGCTACGAATCGATCATCGGCCCAGACGGGGCCGTCGATTCGAACGCGGCACTATTCCAGATGCTCGCGCAAATCCCAGGCTCCGCAATGTTGATTGTGGGTGCGATGCTGCTGTCCGCGATCTTCTTCATCACCTCCTCTGACTCCGGTTCGCTCGTGATGGCGATGCTCGCAACCGGCGGCGACACCGAACCGCGTTCCTGGATTCGCGCGTTCTTCGCAGTCGCAACCTCCGTGCTTGCAGCAGCCCTGCTGATGGCGGGCGGACTCGAAGCGCTCCAGGCCGCATCGATCTCTGTGGCGCTACCGTTCTCGTTCGTCATGGTGCTACTAGCGATCGCTACCTGGAAATACCTCGGCGATAACGTGCGGCGCAACGAGAAACTGCGGCGTGAAGCGTTCATCGAAGAAATCGGTGAGGCATACGGTCTCGAAACCGAAGAAACCGGATCCGTCACCAAGAAATCAGACACGTGGTGGCGCGGCCTACGGAAATAGCTACAACACAGCACTAGCTTCACAACAGTTCCGATGAAGCTGTATCTGCAGTTCACATCAACAGCCCGCGTGGGGGAAGGCCAGGCCTTCCCCCACGCGGGCTTTAAACGGCCACGTAAAAAACACAGCCAACAGCAGGCTATGAACCGCTTTCCGGTAGGCTATTGTGCACTTGAATGCCCCGCGCATCGTAATGTTCCGCTCAGCACAATGCTTTGCTCTGCATTGAGAGCAAGCATCCCGTGAACGCGAGCCCGCGCCAATAGGCACAACACCGGCGCCCGCGCCCGCCGCGTCACGGACCACACTGAAAGGCCACAGCCATCAGACGCCCCGCACTGCTCCAGCGAGTCAAAGACGCCCGAGCCCAGCAGCATAACCAGGCCCGGCAGCGTAGCCAGGCTCGGCAGCACAACCAGGCCCAGCACACCCGGGTGCACGCACGCACCCAGACCGGCCGCCGTATCGGTGTGCTCGCGCGCATCACTGCCGTCATCGCGGCAGCAACGCTCACGCTCACCGCGTGCGGCGCCGGCGGCAGCAAGAGCGAGGGCGGGAGTAAGGACGCGGTCACCGTCGGCCTCACAGCCGCACCAGCGAACCTCGACTTCACCACCACATCGGGCGCTGCCATCCCGCAAGCGCTCATGACCAACGTGTATGAAGGGCTCGTGACCGTCAACCAAGAAGGCGAACTGGAACCACTGCTCGCCGAATCCTGGGACATCTCCAAAGACCGCACCGAATACACGTTCCACTTGCGCGAAGGCGTGAGGTTCTCCAACGGCACGGAATTCAACGCCGAAACCGCCAAGTTCTCGATCGAACGCGTCAAAAGCAAAGCGTGGAAGAACGGCCTCAAAGCCGGCATGGACGTCGTTAAAAAAGTTGAGGTCATCGACAAGAAAACCCTCAAAGTAACCCTCAAGCAGCCGTCCCAAGCATGGCTGTGGGACATGGCCACCCTCATCGGTGCGCAATTCGCGCCCGACGCGGTCGACAAACTCGCAACCGAACCCGTGGGCACCGGCCCGTTCACCGTCACCAAATGGGACAACGGCCGCACCCTCACCCTTGAAGCACGCGATGACTATTGGGGTGAGAAACCGGCATCCAAGAAAATCACGCTTCGCTACTTCGCAGACGCAACCACGGCAGCCAACGCACTCAAAACCGGCTCCGTGGACGCGATCCCGGCCTTCCAAGCCCCGGAACTCATTCCAAGCTACGAAAAGAACCCCAAATTCACGGTTCAACGCGGCACCACAACCGGCAAAGTCATGCTCGCGATGAACAACAAGAAACCGCCCTTCAACAAGCTGGCCGCACGCAAAGCGATCATGTACGGCATCGACCGTAAAGCCGTCATCGAATCCGCGTGGGGCGGCTACGGCGACCTGCTCGGCGCACCCGTGGTCCCAACCGACCCGTACTTCGAAGAGCTCAGCGGCGAATACCCCTACGATCCAGATAAAGCCGCCAAACTCGTCGAGGAAGCCGGCATCAAGGGTAAAACCGTGACCATCGCAACGCCATCGCTGCCGTATGCGACCGCTTCCGCGCAGGTCATCGTCTCTGACCTGAAAAAGATCGGTCTCAACGCCAAAATCGAACAACAAGAGTTCCCGGCCGTGTGGCTCGATAAGACCTACACCAAAGGCAACTACACGCTCTCAGTGATCGCCCACGTCGAACCTAAAGACCTGTTGAACCTGGTTCGCGGGGACTACTACTTCGGCTACGACGATTCCCGTATCGCGGAGCTACGCGCCTCCGCGGACGCTGGCGACGATAAAGAATACGTGCGCGATATGAAGAAACTCGTGCGCAAAGCCTTCGTCGAAGACGCCGCCGCCAACACGCTCTTCCTCATGGCCGGCATCACCGTCATGGCTGAAGACATCGAAGGCATGCCAAAGAACACGCCAACCACCGCACTCGATCTCACCAAGGTCCGCCACCGCTAATGCGCAAGCCAAACATGTGTGAGGGCGGCCGGTGATTCGCAGCCTCAGCCAGCTAGCGTTGCGGATGATCACAACGCTGCTCGTTGCCTCCATGATCCTCTTCGTCTTGTTGAGGGTCATGCCAGGCGACCCCGCACAGGTCGCGCTCGGGATGCAGGCCTCACCCGAAGACGTCGCGGCACTGCGCTCCGAGTACGGGCTCGACCGGCCGCTGGCTGTCCAATACCTCGACTGGATCGGCTCCTTCCTCACCGGCAACGCCGGGGAATCCGCGATCACAGGCCAAAACATGACCCCCATCATCGCCGACCGTTTCGCCGTCACAATGTGGCTCGTGGTCCCTTCGGTGGCACTCAGCCTGCTTGCCGCCGTGCTATTCGGCGTGTGGTCGGCCCGCCGCGCCGGAAAGTTCGACGCGGTGCTCATCTCACTCATGACCCAAGGATTCATGGCGGTGCCCGCGTTCCTCGCAGGCCTGCTGCTCGTGATGCTGTTCTCGGTCAGCCTCGGCTGGCTGCCGGCCTCCGGCTGGGTGGTCCCCAACGAAGGCTTCGGCACGTTCCTGTCCCACCTCGTGTTGCCGGTCATCGCGCTCTCGCTTGTGCAGACCGCGGTCCTGACCCGCTACGTACGTACCTCGATGGCGAACGTGTTGCGCAAAGACTACATCCGCTCCGCCCGAGCCCGCGGCCTCAGCAAATCCGCGGCCATCCGCCGCCACGGCCTACGCAACGCTGCTATCCCGGTGCTGACGGTAGCGGGACTGCAACTGGCCGCGGCCGTTGTTGGCGCCGTCGTGATCGAGCGGGTCTTCGACATCCCCGGCCTCGGCGCGCAACTGATCACCAGCGTTGAACACCGCGATATGGTGACCATCCAAGCCATCGTGATGCTGCTGGTGACCGTGACTGTGGTGATCAACGCGCTCGTCGATGCGCTCTTAGTGGCCGTGGATCCGCGGCTTCGCGTCAAGGCGGTGGCATGATGCGCAGACTCCCCGTGACGTTGTGGGCCGGTAGCGTCCTGATTGCGATGGTCGTGTTGCTTGCGCTGTGGTCCTGGCTCATCGGTGCCCCATACGACCCGGTTGCTGCAGACGCGGGCGCGCGGCTGCAAGACTCGAGCCCCGAACACCTCATGGGTACTGACCGTTTTGGACGCGATGTGTTCTCGATCATCTTGGGAGGGGCGCAAGTCGCTTTGTCTGTGGGTGTGGTCGCGGCGTTGATTGCGTTGCTGATCGGAACCCCGCTCGGGATGTGGGCGGCGATCCGCCGCGGCTGGGTGCAGGGGGCGGTGACCCGCTCATCTGACGTGATCCAGGCGTTCCCGTCGCTACTGTTGGCGATCGTGTTCTCGGCCGTGTTTGGGGCCTCCCCGATGGTGGCCGCAGTAGCGATCGGTATCGGCGCGATTCCGGGATTCGTGAGGATGGTGCGCGCCGTCACCGCACGTATTCTGCGAGAGGAATACATCACTGCTGCGCGCTCGGCCGGCCGGAACTGGTTCAGCATCGCGTGGCGGCACGTGCTCCCCAACCTTGCGGGACTGTTGCTGGTTGAGGTCGCGGTGACCTTCTCCATCGCGATCCTCGCTGAATCCGCGCTCAGCTACCTCGGTCTTGGCACGCCTGCGCCCGAACCATCCTGGGGTCGCATGCTGTACGAACACCAAGTCTTCATTGAAGTAGCGCCCATGACACTCGTGTGGCCGGGGCTCGCGATCGCGATCAGCGTGCTGGGCCTCAACCTGTTCTCTGAGGGGCTCCGCGACGCGCTACATAGCCGCCGCTCCTGACTTCGTTGACCGCAGGTTTCCCGTATTTCCTCATGTGTGTGGCTATTTATAGAAACTAGGCAATGAAAACTCCGTGGTCTAAACTTCAACTAGAAATAGCCTGAGAGCCTAGTCACACCAAAAGGAACTGACGACGTGACGCCACGCGAGAACACGCCACCAGAAGACAACGCATCCGTCAATAACGCGAACCAGCAACAGGGCGGACACCTCCCACCGCCACCGACGCCTGAAAACAGTGCCGACCAAACGCAGGCACTGCCACAGAACGGTTTTGATCAGACGCAGGCACTGCCACAGAACAATATCGACCGGACGCAGGCTCTGCCGATGCAGGGTGATGCGACCACCGTATTCCCGTCGACCCCGTACGAAGACAACGTCGAAGCGCACAGTCAGCAACCCTACGGTCAGCAGAACCAGTACCAGCAGGGGTATGGCCAGCAGAATCAGTACCAGCAGGGCTCCGGGCAGAGCGGCTATGGCCAACAGGGTCAGTATCAGCAGGCCTATGGCCAAGACGGATATGGGCAGGGTGGCTATGGCCAGCCAGGCCAGTACTCTCAGCAGGGGCAGTACGGCCAGCAGGGCTACTACGGTGCCGCCGGCTACGGCCAGAACGGTTATGGCCAGAACGGTTATGGGCAGGGTGGCCCAGGCTACGGTGGGCCGGGTTATGGCGGCCCAGGCTATTACGGCGGGTCAGGTGATGAGAAGGATAACGGCAAGAAGAAGAGCCTCACGTGGCTGTGGTGGCTCATTGGTCTTCTTGTTGTGCTGGTTGCCGCGGGGCTCGTGTACATGTTCGTGTGGGGCCCGTGGGGCGATAAAAGCAACAGCGGCGGCAACAAGCCGGCCCCAGGTGTTTCTGAAACCGTGACGGTCACGGATGACCCGAACAACCCGAATCCGAATAATCCAGGTTCAGGGGGCGGTGAGAACCCTGCTCCAGGTGGTGGCGGGGACAACCCTGGTCACGGCGGGGACGATTTCTTCACGGAAGATCCGTTCGGTAACTCGGGTGGCAACTCCGGTGGAGACACTGGCGGCGATACGGGCGGAGGAACAGATTCGTTTGGCGGCAACACTAGCGCTCCGTCGAGTGACCCGTTCGGCTCTTCTGATGGTCCGGGAAGCGGTCTGCCGGAGATGCCATCCATGCCGGAGATGCCGTCCATCCCAACAGACTTCGACTTCGACCTGGATAACTAGGCCTTCAAGGCCTTCGCCACAGCACGGCCTCCGCTTCATCCGATCCACACATCGAGATCCTGGCCGTTAGACTCATCACTATGTCAGCCGCATTGCCTCAAGACCCCATCGCCGCAGCCCAAGCCAACTGGGAGAAAGCCGGGTGGGGCGAGGTTGCCGAGCCCGTGGCGACCGTGACCAGCATCGTTCGGGCCAACCAGATCCTTACCGGCCGCGCCGAAGCGTTGCTTCGGCCGTTCGATCTCACGTTCGCCCGCTACGAGATGCTCATGGTGCTACGGTTCGCGCGCCGACCCATGGCGATGTCGAAAGCCTCACGCGTTCTGCAGGTCCACCCCACATCGGTCACCGCGGCCTCAGAACGGCTTGAACGCGACGGTCTCATCACTAAAACCCCGAGCCCGGATGACGCCCGCACCGTGCTGCTTGCCATCACCGAAGCCGGTCGCGAACTCAGCGAAGAAACCACTCAGATCCTCAACCGTGAACTCTTCGCGAAAACCGGATTCACGCAACGCGAGATCACCACACTCAACCGCATCCTGCGTAAGTTTCGGCAGAAAAACGGCGACTTCGCAGAACCGCTCGACTAGCGTCATCCCCGCCCCAACAAACGGGCGTTTGCGTTAGATTGGTGTCATGTCGAGTACCCGCCGGAAAGCCTCCGCAAGCGAACCTGTAGCGCCGCCAGCACACCAGAGCGCGATCGCTCGCCGTGTTTTCCCCACGGGTAAAGAACCAGACCCACGCTTCACGCTCGCCAACGAACGTACGTTCCTTGCATGGATCCGCACCTCGCTCGCGTTCGTCGCAGGCGGTGTCGCACTCGAGGCGTTCGAGGTTGGTAACTGGGATCCTGTGCTCCGTAAGTCGGTGGCTATCGCCGTGATCGCGATGGGCTTGTTGATCGGCTTGGGTGCGGCTTTCCGTTGGTTGCGTGTTGAGCGCGCGATGCGCCACGACCATCCGCTACCTGTCCCGCTGATCATCCCTGTGCTTGCGTTGATCGCTGCCGCAGGCTCAGGTGCGGCTGTTGGTTTGGTGCTAACTAACTGATGCCAGATCACGGAAGTAGCGAGCGCCGGGAGAACCGGGTCCGTCTCAGCACTGGATGGCACACCGTCAAAGAAACGGGTGTGACCATCAGCCGCGCGGTGCGTAAACGCATCCCGATCAAGCCGCCGCAACCCCTTCCGGAACCCGTCGACGTCGGCCTGCAACCGGAGCGCACATCGTTGGCGTGGTCTCGCACGGGTTTTGCCGCGCTCGTCGCAGGGTTCATGGGGGTCCGCTGGTACGGGCAGATGGGGTCACTGTTACTCGTGGCGACCGCGTTGACGTTCGTGGGTGCGGTGTGGGTTTCCACGACCCAGAGGGGGCGTCTGCGCCGCATGGCTGAGTCATTTGAGGAGCGGCAACCACCGCCCGTGGTGCCGGTCATCACGTTGACGGTCATGGTTGTGGCCATGGCAGTGATCGCAATGATCGTGGTGCTACGCGTGTAGCCGGCCTTAGTTTTTGTACCGCTTGATCACAAAGACCCTCAGCTGTTCTGCGAGTGCCCCGAGCTCATCGTGCGCGTAGTGGTCGGCTCGCCACGCAGCGTGCAGGGTTACGGTGAGCTCTTGTGCCCCGTTGGTGATTCGTAGCGGCACGAGGTCAAAACTGGGATCTTCGGTGACGACCGCAACTCCCTCCGTTGCGACGAGTGCTTGGGCAACGCGGCCTGAGTTGGTTTCGATGATGTCTGGCTGTGAGAGGCCAGCGGTTTCGCATGCGCCGTCGAATACGCGGCGGGCTTTGAATGCCCGCGATGGAATGTGGATGGTGTGCTGAGCGAGCTCCTCGAGCGGAACACTGCGGCGCTGAGCCCAAGGATGCTGAGCAGAAACATATGCCCAAACGGGCATCTGTTGAAGCTTGACATGGGGGATATCAGCTGATGGAGCAGAAGGCATCACTGCTAGATCGGATGTAGCGATCGTGTCCTGCAAGCTCGCATCCAAGGATGCCTCCACAATATTTGGTTGCCACTCGGACTGATCCAGCGTTGCCACGAACGGGATCACAACGTCGATAAGTGTGGTGCCAGGCGCTGCGATCGTCACTTCACGCATGCCACCGTGCGCGAGGAGCTCAGCGAAGTTGCGGGTGTGCTGATATTCGGTCAGGAGCTTCTTGGCGGCAGGTAGGAAATCGCGGCCTGCTTTCGTCGGAGTGAGACCGGATGGAACGCGATCAAACAGCACAAGCCCGACGTCGCGGCTGAGCTTCTGAAGCTGTCGCGTGACTGCAGGCTGTGTGATGCCGAGGTCTCGAGCCGCGGAGGAGACGGAGCCAGTTTCGTAAACGGTCACGAAGGCTTTCAGATGCTCGATGTCCATGATTCCCAGTCTATGCGCATTCGTTATAGGGGTTATGCAGATAACTGATTAGACAGTCATAATGATTTCGGAACAGAATGTGATGTACGCAACTATCTGCGATCCGTATTCACCGGGAGGGTTCACACCACAATGCACGCGGACAACACCAACGTCAGCACCCCGCTCGAACAGAGCCGCCACCTCGTAACTGACCTCCCGGGCCCTAAAGCCCAGGCACTCGCCGAACGACAGCGAGCATCGGTATCCGCCGGTGTCGGCGGGACCATGGCAACCTACGCTGTCCGCGCTGACCGCGGCATCATCGAAGACGTCGACGGCAACCGCCTCATCGACCTCGGTTCCGGCATCGCCGTGACCACCGTGGGCGCATCCCATCCGAAGGTCGTGGCTGCGGTCCAGGAAGCCGTCGTGAACTTCACCCACACGTGCTTCATGGTGACCCCATACGAGTCCTACGTCGAGGTCGCTGAAAAGCTCAACAAGCTCGCCCCGATCTCCGGCGAAACCCGCACCGTTCTGCTGAACTCGGGTTCTGAGGCCGTTGAAAACGCCGTCAAAATCGCACGCGCTACAACCGGTAAGACCGCCGTCGTCGCATTCGATCATGCCTACCATGGCCGCACCACGCTCACGATGGCGTTGACCGCGAAAGCCAACCCCTACAAGAAGGCATTCGGTCCATTCGCCCCAGAGATCTACCGCGTGGCTGGCTCCTATCCGCTGCGCGACGGCCTGAGCGGCGAGGAAGCAGCCGTCCGAGCTATCAAACAGATCGAAGTCCAGGTTGGCGCGCAAGACCTCGCCGCGATCATCATGGAGCCAATCCAAGGCGAAGGCGGATTCATCGCCCCAGCCCCAGGGTTCCTCCCGGCGATCATCGAATGGTGCAAAGCCAACGACGTCCTGTTCATCGCGGACGAAGTCCAGACCGGCTTCGCCCGCACCGGCTCGATGTTCGCATGCGAATACGAAGGCATCGAACCAGACCTCATCACCACCGCGAAAGGCATCGCCGGCGGTATGCCGCTCTCCGCAGTAACCGGTCGCGCCGAGATCATGGACGCCGTCCACACCGGCGGGCTCGGCGGAACTTACGGCGGCAACCCTGTCGCATGCGCCGCAGCGCTCGCCTCCATCAGCGTGATGGAAGAAGAGAAACTCGCCGACCGCGCGCAAGAAATCGACCGCATCATCACCGAAAAGTTCACCGCCGCGCAGGAAAAGGACAGCCGCATCGGGGAAGTCCGTGGCCGAGGCGCTATGAAAGCCATCGAATTCGTGGACCCAGCCACCGGCGAACCGGATGCCGCACTCACCGGCGCCATCGCCAACGCCGCCCGCGCACAGGGTGTTGTAACCCTGACCTGCGGAACCTACGGCAACGTCATCCGCCTGCTGCCGCCGCTAACCATCAGCGACGAACTGCTCACCGAAGGCATCGACATCATCCTCGAAGCCCTCGCGCAGAACTAACGGCGCAGTGTTGAGCTAACGACGCAGCCACCAAGCTAGCGCCGCGGGCATCACTACAGAACTCAAACGAAACATCCTCTATCGAGAATCCATACCTATAGGAAGCGATAACAATGACGAACGCTCAGAACCCAACCATCGACCGCGATGTGGTGGTCATCGGTGCAGGGCCAGCAGGACTCATGGCCGCATACACCCTTAAGAAGGCCGGCAAGTCGGTCGCCGTGCTGGAAGCACGCGAACGCGTGGGCGGGCGCACCTGGAACGGTAAGGTCGCCGGAACGGACGGTAAGGAACACTTCATCGAGATCGGTGGGCAGTGGATCTCCCCAGACCAGACGCGGCTGACTGAGCTGGTTGAGGAGCTCGGTCTGAACACGTTCCCGCGCTACCGCGAAGGCACCTCGATCTATGTGGATCCGGAGGGTAACCGCCACGAATACACAGGCGACCGCCTGCCGGTCAAGGAGTCCACGAATAAGGAGATGGATAAGCTCATCGACCTTATGAACTCGGTCGCTGAGGAAGTCGGGGCAACCGAGCCGTGGGCAGCCGAACGCGCAGCCGAGCTGGATTCGATCTCCTTCAAGGACTTCCTCGCTCAACACACCGACGATCAAGAGGCGATCGACAACGTCTCGATCTACGTGGCGTCCGGCATGCTGACTAAGCCAGCCCACACGTTCTCCGCGTTGCAGGCCGCTCTCATGGCCGCATCGGCGGGTTCTTTCTCCAACCTCGTGGATGAGGACTTCATCCTGGATAAGCGCGTTGAAGGCGGTATGCAGTCGGTATCGCTCACGCTCGCTGAGCACCTGGGGGAGGACGTGTTCCTCGGCAGCCCGGTGCGTGAACTCGAATGGGCCACCCCAGACCCATCGACCGCCGATGAGCTCAACAAGATTGCCGCCGATGTGCGCAACGGCGTTGAAAACGGTGTGCTCGGCCCGGTGACCGCGGTCTCCGATAAGGTCACCGTCAACGCGAAAGCCGCAGTACTCGCGGTACCGCCGAACCTGTACAACCGCATCCAGTTCGTTCCGCCGCTGCCACGCGAACAGCAGGTAGCCCACCAGCACATCTCGATGGGCCTGGTCATCAAGGTTCACGCGGTCTACGAGACCCCGTTCTGGCGTGAAGAAGGCCTCTCCGGTACCGGCTTCGGCGGCGGCCGCCTGGTTCAGGAGGTCTACGACAACACCAACTACGGCAAGAACTTCGCCGGCGGAACCAGCGGGGAAGAAGACACGAACGGAACCCTCGTCGGCTTCGTCTCCGACGTCTATGCCGAAGAGATGTGGGCGCTGCCTGCAGAGGAACGCAAGCAGCGGATCCTGTCTGCGATGGCTGACTACCTTGGCCCGAAGACCATGGAACCGATCGCGTTCTACCTCTCCGACATGGCGGCAGAGGAATGGACCCGCGGCGCATACGCAACCAGCTATGACCTCGGCGGCCTGAGCCGTTGGGGCCACCTCCAGAACCAGCCGACCGGGCCGATCTTCTACGCGTGCTCCGACATCGCGGCGGAGGGTTATCAGCACGTCGACGGTGCCGTGCGTATGGGTGAAGCCGCTGCACGTGCCATCCTGGAAGCACGTTAACGTTCACACCCACCCCGAAACAGGGGTGCTGAAGGTGAGGAGGACACCGTGCCAGTTCCATCCCGTCGAATCCTTGTAGGTTACGTCGCGACCGCGGCGGGCCGTGACGCCCTGAATCTGGGCATCGCGCTCGCCGCGGGACGCGATGCGGAGCTTCACGTGACCATGGTCGCCCCGGAAGCGGAGCCGTACGCTGCCGCTGTGTCTCAGGGTGCCGGTTATGAGCGTGTTTTGCGCCGTCAGCTGCAGAGCTGGCTCGACGAGGCGCTCGCTTCGGTCCCGGAAGGTGTTCGCGCGGTGGGGCACGTGGTGTCCTCCTCATCGGACGCTGAAGGCTTGTTGTCTCAGGCGCGCGCGGTGGATGCGGAGGCGATCGTGATCGGTGCCCGTGCCGGCGGTGTGCTGGGGCGGTATCGGATCGGTTCGGTTGCCCAGGCGTTGCTGCACAGTTCGCATGTACCGGTGGTTTTGGCGCCTCGCGGCTATTCAGGGCATGGCCCGCTAAGCCGTATCACCGCGCTGTTCGGCGACCGGCCGGGCGGTATGCAGGTGATCGCTGAAACGCTTGCGGCCGCTGAAGCGACCGAGACCCGGGTGCGGTTGGTGACGTTCGCGCAAGCCTCTGAGACGGGTAAGTCCTCGGCGGCCCACACGGGTGTCCCGGGTGCCGAGACGATGAAGGCTTTCGTTTTGGAGCAGCTGGATCGGCTAGGTAGTGGCGAGCACGGTGAGCGTGCTCGCGCAATGATTAGCTCCGGCCAGGCGACCACCGAGGTGGTGGCTGGCAAGGAGATCGAGAAATCGGTGCGGCGCCTTGATTGGGAACCGGACGAGGTTGTGGTTGTGGGATCTTCACGTTTGGCCCCTGCTGGGCGTGCGTTCTTGGGCTCCCACGCGGCACGTGTTCTGCGTGCAATCTCTGTTCCCATGGTGGTGGTTCCTGCACCGCGGTGATTCGGTCGCGGCCACGGTCACGTGAGCCCGCGGTTTTGATGGAAGGGGATGGTTTCGCTTGGCCACCTCAACGGAAAAACTTTCGAGGAGTGAAAGCTTCTCTGGCAAGGGGCTTGCGGCCGGTAAGGTCGGTGTGCTCGGTGCTGTGGTGATCGGTGTTTCGTGCATCGCGCCGGCCTATACCCTCACGTCTGGCTTGGGGCCTACGATCTCCGAGGTGGGCACGCACGTTCCCGCGATCTTGCTGCTGGGTTTCATCCCGATGCTGTTGGTCGCTTTCGGGTACAAGGAGCTCAACAACAAGGTCCCTGACTCGGGGACGTCCTTCACATGGGCAACCAAGGCGTTCAACCCGTGGATCGGTTGGATGGGCGGCTGGGGTCTGATCGCTGCGACCGTGATCGTGTTGTCCAACCTCGCGGCAGTTGCGGTGGACTTCTTCTATCTGATGCTTGCGCAACTATTCGGGAACCCGTCGATCGCGGAGCTGACACGTAACCTGTGGGTCAACATACCCACAACGATCGTGCTGATCTCGTTGGCCGCGTGGATCTCCTATGTGGGTGTCGAGGCGACCAAGACCGTCCAATACGTTCTGGTTTTGGTCCAGATCATCGTGCTGGGTGGCTTCGTTTTCATGGCGTTCCGCGGAGTTAACGAAGGCACTGCGTTCGATGCGACCCCGGTGAGCCTGGACTGGTTCAACCCGCTTTCGGCGGGGGACTTCTCGGTGATCGCGGCTGGTGTTTCGCTGTCGATCTTCATGTTCTGGGGCTGGGATACAACCCTGACCATGAACGAGGAGACGAAAGACCCGAAGACCACCTCGGCTCGCGCATCCCTCATCGTGATGCTTGTGATCATGACGGTCTACATCGGTGTTGCACTCGCTGTGGTTGCGTGGGCAGGCACGGGGGACGAGGGCTTGGGTGCCGGTAACCCTGATAATCAGGAATCGATATTCGCAGCGCTTGCTGGCCCGGTGATGGGCCCATTCGCGCTCGCGATGGCGGTGGGCATCATGGCTTCGTCTTTCGCATCCCTGCAGTCGACGATGGTCTCGCCATCCCGCACCCTACTTGCGATGGGCTACTACGGGGCGTTGCCGCCGAGCTTCGCGAAGATCTCGCCGAAATACCGGACGCCGTCCGTTGCCACGGTTTTTTCCGCGGCCGCCGCCGGAACCTTCTACATCGTGACCCGCCTGCTGAGCGAAAACGCGCTGTGGGACACGATCACCGCGCTTGGGCTCATGGTGTGTTTCTACTACGGGATCACCGCGCTCGCCGCCGTCTGGTATCTGCGCCGCGAGCTCTTTGAGAGCACCAAGACCATCTTCACCCGGCTCATCTTCCCGCTGCTGGGCGGGATCATGCTGCTGATCATGTTCTTCAAGACCGCCTACGATTCGCTCGACCCAGGCTACGGCTCCGGCTCCTCGCTGGGTGGCATCGGGATGGTATTCATCCTCGGAATGGGCGTCCTTGTGATCGGGGTCACTATTATGGTGATTACAGCGATCAAGAACCCAGCGTTCTTCCGCGGTGAAACTCTGCCTAGGGTGGACTCCACGACCGACACCTACATGGGGGATGTGGTCGGCGAGGCCCTCGAACGAGGCGAGGCACGCACCGTTGGGGACACTGGCGAGAAGATCGTTGCCGAAACTAACACCGCCGTAAAGGATGAGGACCGCCCGTGACCAACCAGTCCGCCGCATATGTGATGCCACCGGAGTGGGAACGCCACGAACGTACGTGGATGTCTTTCCCAACCCCGAATGACACATTCGGCGCGCGTGGCTCAGAATCGCTTGAGCGTGCACGGGACGCGTGGGCGCAGGTCGCGCTCGCGGTGGCTCGCTACGAGCCGGTTGTCATGGTCATGGACCCGGAAGATGAGGCCGAAGCGCGTGCCCGCTTGGGTGAGAACGTCGAGTATTTCGCGGCCCCGCTGGATGATGCGTGGATGCGGGATTCCGGCCCCACATTCGTGCGCAACGCAGACGGCGAGCTCGCGGCAGTCAACTGGGTTTTCAACGGTTGGGGTGCCCAGGACTGGGCGGCGTGGGAGCACGATGCGCTACTCGCCTCCCGCGTTGCCGCGCATGCCGGTGTGCCGCGTGTGGATTCGCAACTGGTCAACGAGGGCGGCGGGATCCACATCGACGGCAAGGGCACGGTCCTGCTGACCGAATCCGTGCAGATGGACCCGGGCCGCAACCCCGGTGTGGACCGCGAGGCAATCGAGCGCGAGATCCACAGCAAACTCGGCACGACCCATGCCGTGTGGGTGCCGTATGGCCTGACCCGCGATAACGGACAGTTCGGAACCCGCGGCCACATCGACATCGTCGCGTGCTTCACCCCGGCCGGCGACGTCCTGCTGCACATGCAGAACAATCCCGAACACCCGGACTACGAGGTTTCCCGCACCATCAGGAGCGTGCTCGAGTCCGCAACCAATGCCGCCGGCGAGCCGCTACGGATCATCGAGGTCCCGGCCCCGCAGGTGCTGACCGATGAGGAAGGCTGGGTCGATTACTCCTACATCAACCACTACGTCGGCAACGACTGCGTGATCCTGTGCGGATTCAACGACCCGAACGACCAAGCGGCCGTGGAAATCATGCAGGAAGCGTATCCGGGCCGCACGGTTGAGCTCGTCGATGCACGCGAGATCTTCGCATGCGGCGGCGGGATCCACTGCATCACCCAGCAACAGCCGGCGGTTGAGGCATGATCAAGGTTTTTGATGCCGGCGACGTTGCTGCGGACATCATTGTTGAGGCGAGCATCGCCGAGCTGCGCACCGCGCTGGAAGAAGGCCGGGTGACCGCGGTTGAGTTGGTGCGCGCGTATCTGGACCGCATCGACGCCTACGATGGCGAGCTCAACTCGGTGATCGTGCGCAACCCGGACGCGTTAGCTGAGGCCGAGGCCTCAGACGCCCGCAGGCGCACCGGTAAGCCCGCCTCGCCGCTGGACGGGATCCCGTACACCGCGAAAGAGTCCTACATGGTGCGCGGACTCACGGTTTCCGCGGGCTCGCCAGCGTTTAGAGACCTTGTAGCGCAGAAGGATGCGTTCACGATCGAACGGTTGCGTTCCGCCGGCGCGATCTGCCTGGGCCTGACTACGATGCCACCCATGGCTAACGGCGGAATGCAACGCGGCCTGCACGGCCGCGCCGAATCCCCGTATAACCGCGCCTACCTCACAAGCGCATTCGCGTCCGGTTCCTCGAACGGCTCGGGTACCGCGACCGCCGCGAGCTTCGCGGCCTTCGGGCTGGGGGAGGAGACATGGTCTTCGGGCCGCGCCCCGGCATCCTGCAACGCCTTGTGCGCCTATACGCCCTCCCGCGGAGTGATTTCGATGCGCGGGAACTGGCCGCTGGTGCCCACGATGGACGTGTGCGTACCCCATACGCGGTCGATGGCGGACATGCTCGAGGTCCTCAATGTGATCGTCGCCGACGATCACACGCACGCAGGCGATTTCTGGCGCGAACAACCCTGGGTTGAGATCCCGAAAGCCTCCGAAGTGCGGCCCGCTGACTATCGCGAGCTGGCTCAGCAACGCCCGCTGGCTGGCATGCGCATCGGGGTCCCGGGCATGTATATCAACCAAGACCAGCACGCTGGAACCGGCGGGGACCGCACGGCGGACGCTGGCGTGGGCGGGCCGATGGGGCAGAAAATCCACACCCACCCCGACGTCATTGCGCTATGGGAGAAAGCCCGTATCGTTCTTGAGCAGGCGGGCGCTAGCGTGGAGATTGTGGACTTCCCCGTAGTCAGCAATTATGAAGGTGACCGCCCCGAAGCTCACACGATTTCAAGCCGCGGGCTGGTCAGCTCCGAGTACCTCACTGACGAGGTCGGATACCTCGCAGCGTGGTCCTGGGAGCGCTTCCTGCGCGCCAACGCTGAGGCCACTGAAGCCGGCAATGACAACACCGCCCCGCGCCCGGCAACGCTGGCTGACGTTGACGGGGCAGAGATTTTCCCGCACCCGGACGGCGCGCTCGAAGACCGCTATGTGGGCTTCGATGACGACATCGCTACCTACCCGGACATGATCCGGGAACGCGGCTTCTGTGAACTCGCCGAGATCCCAGGCATCGGGGAGGGGATCGCGGGAATGAACCGGATCCGTGAGATCGACTTCGACGAATGGATGAACCGGCACAGCCTGGACGCTATCGCCTTCCCAACGATGGCCGACGTGGGCCCAGCCGATGCCGACACGAACCCGGAATCAGCGGATCAAGCGTGGGCGAACGGGGTGTGGGTCGCTAACGGCAACCTCGTCCCACGCCACTTCGGCATCCCGACCGTGACCGTATCCATGGGTGCGATGCGCACCGGGATGCCGGTGGGCCTCACCTTCGCGGGCCTACCGTATTCAGACAACACGCTGCTGGCGCTCGCCGCGCAGTTCGAGGCCAGCCATCCGGCCCGCACCACACCAAACCTGACCGTAACAAGCAAGGATTCAGCCGCCAACATCGGCAGCAAGTGAAAACAAAGGAGCAGGAACAATGTCCCAGTCCTACGTTGGAATCAACCCGGCAACCGGCCAGGTCAACAACGAATACCCACACACCACTGACGCCGAAATCAGCGAGGCCCTCGACAAAGCCGTGAAGGGCTACAAGGAGTGGCGCGCCAAGAGCGTCAAGGAGCGCGGTGAAATCCTCGCCAAGGTCGCTGACCTGTTCGTGGAGCGCCGCCGTGAACTCGGCGAGATCGCCACCAAGGAGATGGGTAAGCCATTCGGTGAGGCCCGCGGCGAGGCGGCGTTCTCCGGCGAGATCATCCGCTACTACGCGGAGAACGCCGAAGAGTTCCTCGCTGACGAGGTCATCAAGGATGACGAAGACGGCAAGGCCGTGATCCAGAAGCGCCCGCTGGGTCCGCTCGTGGGTGTTATGCCGTGGAACTACCCGTACTACCAGGTTGCACGCTTCGCCGGCCCTAACCTCATGCTCGGTAACGTCGTGCTGCTCAAGCACGCGGAATCCACCCCGGATTCGGCGCTTGCTATCCAGAAGATCATGGACGATGCGGGCGTTCCGGAAGGCGTCTACCAGAACATCTTCGCTTCCCACGAGCAGATCGCCTCGCTCATCGAGAACCCAGAAGTCGCAGGTGTCTCGCTGACCGGTTCGGAACGTGCAGGCCGCGAGGTCGGCGCAACCGCCGGTAAGGCTCTCAAGAAGTCCGTCCTTGAGCTCGGCGGTAATGACCCGTACGTGATCCTCTCGAGCGAGGACCCACGCCAGGCCGCACGCGACGCGATCGCGATCCGCTTCGAGAACACCGGCCAGGCATGCAACTCGAATAAGCGGCTGATCGTGATGGAGGACATCTACGATGAGTTCCTCGACGAGCTCATCAAGGAGACCGAGAAGCTTCAGGCGCACGACCCGATGGAGAAGGGCGAGAACGTCTTCGGTCCGCTCTCTTCCGAGAAGGCCGCAGAGCGTCTTGTGGAACAGCTCGAGCGCGCCGTCTCCGAAGGCGCGAACCTGCGTGTTGGCGGAACCCGCCTGGACCGTCCAGGCTTCTACGTTCAGCCAGCCGTGCTGACTGACATCCCGAAGGGCACCACCGGCTACAGCGAAGAACTCTTCGGCCCAGTCTTGAGCGTCTACAAGGTCACTTCCGACGAAGAAGCGCTCGAACTCGCCAACGACACCGCATACGGGCTGGGCTCCGCAGTGTTCGCAGTCGAGGAAGGCCGCGCAGAACGCTTCGCCGAAGGCATCGAAGCCGGCATGGTCGGCGTCAACGGCACAACCTTCGAAGACGTCGACATGCCATTCGGTGGCGTCAAGGGCTCCGGCTTCGGCCGCGAACTCGGCGCGCTCGGCATCGACGAGTTCGTCAACAAGCGCCTCGTATGCTTCAACAACTAACGCGCCAACGCTGGTGCTGACGCCAGTGGCGTCCGCTAGCAACAGCTTCGGCTAAAACAGCAGTGGCGGGCGGTTCACACGAACCGCCCGCCACTCGCGTTTAAAGGTTGTTGCTTACTCGGCGCTGTCTATTCGGCGCTGTCTATTCTGCGCTGTCTACAAAGATCGTGGAGAAGTCGCGGTCGCCGCGGCCCGTCTCCTGAGCCGCATCTAGCGAACCCAGTGCGGCACGCACGGCAGGCATGTTCGCATCGAACGCATCCGCATCAACCGCGCCCTGCTCGTACAGCTCACCGAAACGCTCCGAGCCAGCCACGGCATCGAGCATCAACCGAGCGTCCTTAGCGATCGCGTCCACCGTGAAATCGCCGGGCGAACTCTCCCGCTCGCCCTCAACGAATGGGCGCTTCATGTTCGCGATGAAAGCCAAGCCAGTCGAATCCAGCATGTCGAGGGTTGCGGAACCGTCCAGGCCAGCGGCCGCACCCAGCGTCAGGGCCTCACGCAGGCCTTGCGCTGAAACCGCCAACGCGAGGTTAGCCAGCAATTTACCAGCGGTAGCCTTCTCGGCAGTATCGACCGGACGCAAACGCGCCGGATCAGCCCACACAGCCACCACATCGGCGGCCCGGGTGCGCAGGCCCTCATCCGGGGAGCCCACATACACGCCGAGCTTGCCGGCACGCGCCGGACCCAGCGTGCCCACCACCGGGGTTGCGACATAGCTCGGGACCGCGGCAGCGAACTCACGTGCATCAGCCAGCCCCACCGTCGTGGCATCAAGCCACGGGACACCATCCGGGATCAAGCCCGCGCCCGTGATGACCTCACGCACCACATCCGGGCCAAACAAGCATGAAACCACGATGTCCGCGCCAGCCACCGCATCAGCGGCAGACTCAGCGAGCACGGCACCCTCATCAACCAGCGGCTGGGCACGCTCGGCGGAGCGGTTCCACACCGTCACATCGTGATCAGCGAGCAACTTACGGGCAAGCTCGGTGCCCATCCGGCCAGTACCAAGAAAAGCAATCTTCATGCTTTCAGTCTCTCGCACTGCGGCGCTCACGCCAACAGTGATGCCAGCGCCCAACAATCCGGTAATGCAGGTCTCCCCGGGTCTTGCGAAAGAAGACCCGGGGAGACCATGAACTCATGAGAGCTAGCGACTAGTGTCAGCAGCCGCACCCTGCATCGTTGGAGTCGCTGCCGTCGCTGGTGCAGCACACTTGCTGCTTCTCAGGTGGCGGGACATCCAGGACTGGGGAGCGGTCGAAGAAGCCTTCAGGGCGCAACTTGAACCCGACGGTGTCTACCGGCATGATCGGCCAGTCTTCAGGCCGTGGGAAGTGGGTCAGGCCGAAGGTGTGCCATACGACGTTGCGTTGGGTGTCGATATCGCGGTCGGCTTCGATCCACTGTTTGATGCCGTGCTTGCCCGGGTTCTGGTTCGGGTAGTCGCCGGTCGGGTATTTCTCTTCTTTCGCGTAGCGGGTCACCCAGAGCGCGTGGCACATCACGGTTGCGCGGCGGCCGATCGAGGAATCGTCGTGGTCGGCCAGTAGCACCGGGGTTCCCGCCGGATGCAGCTTGTAGGCAACCGGGTGGCCCAGGCGGTTGGTGGATTCTGGGTTGGAGATGACCCAGGCGCGGCCCACGGAGCCGTCCGGGTCACGCACCGCATCGGATTCTTTAGCGAGTACAGTGCGTTTGCGGGTGAACGCGTTACCGCGCGGGTTCTCTTCGGAGACCGGTACGCGTACGGCGTCTTCTTCTTCGATGCGGGACGGGCCGCCGTCCAGGGCGAAGTCGAGGCGCGCAGCGAACTGGTGCTGGTGGAACGGTGCACCCAGGCCTGGGGCGATTTCGCTGTTGTAGCGCGGGTCGCCCGTGAAGCCCGAGGTGAAGACGATGCCGGTGGCTTTCGCTTCGAACTCGATGTTGCCGTCCAGGTAGAGGTACCAGTAGAAGCCGTAGTCGTAGTTACCTACCGTGGTGAAGATCGAGAACACCATGCGGCGGTTGCGGCGGGTGTAGGCGGTGCCTGCCCAGTCGTCGGTGTGCTTTGCTAGCAGCGAGTAGTCTTCCTCGTGCATGCAGATGCCGTTGGTGATGGTAACTGGCTTGCCGTCGTTATCAGCGATGGTGGGGGACAGGTAGGTGATGTCGCCCAGGCAGTCGCAACCGAGTTCGAGCGAGTTGGCGCACTGGCCGATGAGGTACTCGCCGGTGTCGAAGTAGTTCTGCCACGAACGCACGGGGCTCGGGTCGCCGTAGGGGACCACCATTTCGGCGATGGATGCGCGGTTGAGGATGCGGCGGCGGCCCTTGATTGGGTCGTCGAAGCACACGTTGTGCAGCACGAGGCCGTCACGCATGTCGAAGCCAACGTCCAGGCTCCAGCGTTCCCATTCGACGTGGTTGCCGTTGGTCACGGTGAACGATGGGCCTTCAGGCTGGGTGATGACGATCGGTTTCTGTGTTTCACGCAGCGGGTGCCCGGTGTCTTCCGGGGTCATGTAGTTGCCGTGCTCTTCAGGGATCGGGTGGTCGAAGAAGTCGAGTACCTGCATGACTTCCTTGTTGCCCACATCGACGTATCCGAGCAGACCCTCGATTGGGCGTGCCCACGCGGAGTCGGCTTCGTGTTCCTGTACGAAAGCAAGACCGCGAAGAACGCGTTTGCCGGATTCCTCCGGGTATTCGAACACGCCAGCGGACAGTGGGGCGACTCGTACGTTCTCGACTTTGAGGCCGCGCTTTTCGATCGCCGCGATCCACTCGGGGTGCTGGGAGAGCAGCGCCTCGACGATCGGGAACTCTTCCGCCAGGACCGGGAGCTCGCCGTATTCCTGGGTGTCGATTTCGTGGTGGCATTCAACGGTCCCGTTGGTCACGGACACGGTTGCGTCATAGGACTTCTGCTCTTGTGCGTCATACAGGTAGATGCGGACCAAACGGTTGACGGGGGCGTCTTCTGGCAGATCAAAATCAGGGTCAACCAGGCCGATGTAGGCCAGGCGGGTTGCTTCGCTGAACTTGCCTGCCTCGCGCAGGATGTTCACTGCGGTTTCCACTTCCGCTGGGGTCAGCAGAGTGTGGTGCCCAGGGGTTGCGTTGGTTGGGGTGATGGTCTGCGACATGCTTTCTCCAATTCGACACGCGTGCGCCGGATGGCATGGTGGCGGGTCGCGCTTTCATGCGGACCCGGGTTTTTCTATACTCGTAGAGAATAAATGTGATTCGGGTTACATGCAAGTGATCTGGAGCATGTGAATCGACTCGGTTTTACGGCCGCGTAACTATATGTTTTTGCTTAAACGCGCATCGGGCGGTTAGAAGGATGTCATGCCTAAAGTTGTTGATCATCAGGCCCGCAGGGAACACATCGTCGATGCCGCGTGGGCGCTCATTGGGCGCGAAGGTTTCGATGCCGCCACGATGCGCGACATCGCCGCCGAGGCCGGCTTCGCCAATGGCGCGATCAAGCCCTATTTCGGGACCAAGCGAGAGCTGCTGGAGGCCGTGTATGAATCCGCGGTGGACAGGACCAACGCCCGCGCGCGCCGGGCGTGCACACAACGTACGGGCCGCGCGGCGATCGAGGTGTTCGCTAGGGAAGTGCTTCCGCTGACTCCGGAGTCCCGCGAGGAAGCCGCCGGCGTGGTGGCCTTCTGGGGTGCCGCGGCAGACAGCCCCGAGCTCAAAGCCATTCACGAGCGCGCGATGCGGCGCTGGCGTGAACGCGTAGCCGAATGGATCATGCAGGCTCAAACGGCTGGCGAGTTCAGGCCCGCGCTGTGCCCGCATAAGGCTGCCGATGCGCTCGTGACCTTTCTTCTGGGTACCCAAGTCATGCTCACGATGGAGTCACAGAACACTCGACCCGAATCTTTGACCGCACAGCTGCACGTGCTCCTTGACGGCTTCGCTCGTGACACAGAAACCCCAGCAACGTAGATTGAGCCCTATTATGTGGCCTATGTCACCTATGCAGAAAACTGAGCCAGCCAACCGCGCTGGAACTCATCGCGCGATCACGGGCACGCCGATCACTCGCACGTTCGTCGAGTGGCAGCGGGCGTCGTCGCAGGCCTTCGTGCCGCTGCATGCTCACGCGACCCGCGGTGGCGACTTCAGCGGCAAGCTCACCAGCTTTCAGCACGCCGCCGCATCGGCCATCCGCATCGACGCATCCGCCCACGCTGTGGAACGCACCCCGGAGCTGATCTCCGCGGGCGGGGGAGGGATGCTCAAGTTCACCCTCCAAGAGGCGGGGCGCTCCTACCTGATCCAGGGAGGCCGCGAACTTGAACTGACCCCAGGGCGGCTCGCAGTCTATGACACCTCAGAGCCGTACACGATGGTCGTGGACGATGATTCGAGCATGCTCATCGTGATGCTCCCATACGCCCGCCTATCCGCCCCGGCCCGGAACCTGACCGCGGTGGCGCTGGGCGAAAACGGCGGAATGTCCGATGTCGTGGCCCCGCTGCTTGCGGGACTTTCGCGCCGCATCGCACAGCAAGATGCCGCAGGCGGGCGGCATGACGCGGCAGGGTTGGCGGCGTTGTGCGCTCATTCCGTGGGGCTGCTGGATGCGATGTGCCGTGACCAGGCCGAGCGGGACCTCGGCGGCCAGGCGATTGCGGACTCCGCGCTGGCGGCCGTGCGCGCCACGATCGAGGCGAAACTGCGCGACCCATCGTTGACCCCGGCCACACTCGCGCAGGCGCACTTCATGTCCGTGAGGCAGCTCTACACGATCTTCGAGCCGATGGGCGTGCCGGTAGCTACCTGGATCAGGACCCGCCGGCTCGAGGAAGCCCGCAAAGAAATCCAAGACCCTGCACACGCCTCGGTTCCCGTGTCTCATATCGGGGCGCGCTGGGGTTTCCCGGAAGCCGCGCACTTCTCGCGGGCCTTCAAAGCCGAATTCGGGCAAACCCCAACCCAAGCCCGCCAAAAAATGCGGGCGCCGCGCTGAGTACGTGGGCGCCGAGCTAGCCCCGGCGCTGAGCTGACTCTGCAAGGGAATGCAAGGCGTGTGCACGGGAATGCTAGCTGAGCTGGCCCTCACGCGAGCAAGATGGTGAGCTATATCACATGTTGTCCTTAGGCGGCCGCAGTCTCTTCCGTATCGAAGGTTCCCGCGGTCCCATCTTTTGAGTGAGGTGCCCTCATGACAGCTGAAACGACGGGGTCCGCTAAAACGCCGCACGTAATAGAGCCAGGTTCGCTGGATACCAGCATCAGCCGACAGCTCAACAGTGACGAACCGAACGGCCAACCACCGGCATCCAAGCGCATCGGGACGGTTTCGCTCGCGCTCATGATCATCGCGGCCTCAGCGCCGTTGACGGTGCTCGCAGGTGGCGTGAGCTCCAACTATGCCGTGACCGGCCTGCTCGGTGTCCCGCTGAGCTTCCTCATACTCGGCGTGGTCCTCGCGCTGTTCGCAGTCGGCTACGCAGCCCTATCAGCGCGCGTACGCACCGCCGGCGCTTTCTACGCATATGTGGCTCGCGGACTCGGCCGCGTCACCGGTGTTTCCGCTGCGTGGGTCGCGCTGCTGGCCTATAACGCGATGCAGGTCGGCATCTACGGAATGTTCGGCTTCGCATCGGCAGACACGTTCAACGCACTGTTCAGCATCGACGTCCCATGGTGGGTCTACGCGCTCGCCGGCTGGGTGATCGTGGGCATCCTCGGCGTCAACTCGGTAGACCTCTCCGCGAAGGTCCTCGGAATCCTCGTGGTCATCGAGTTCATCATCGTGATCATCTACGACATCTTCGCAGTCGTCGACGCACCAGCAGGCCTATCCGCTGACGGCTTCCAGTTCGGTGACTTCTTCGCACCAGGCGTGGGTGCGGTACTCGCGTTCTCGATGGCTGCGTTCATGGGTTTCGAATCCGGCTCCGTCTATGTCGAAGAGGTCAAGGACCCAGAAAACACGGTCCGCCGCGCAACCTTCGGCGCCGTGATCGCTGTAGCGATCTTCTACGCGATCTCCGCATGGGCCATGATCATGGCACTTGCCCCAGAAAACACCGTCGCAGAAGCTGGGGAACAAGGCCCAGGCGTGGTGTTCTCACTGCTCGGGGCGCACGTGCCGAACTTCCTAGTGGTCTTCGCCCAAGTCATGTTCGTGACCTCGCTCATCGCAGCTCTCATCTCCTTCCACAACGTCGTAGCCCGCTACCTGCGCACCCTGGCACGCGAAGGCGCGATGCCTAAGTTCCTCGCGATCTCACTCGGCCGCGGCCAAGCCCCAGCGCTAGGTTCCATCTGCCAGTCCTCGATCGCACTCGCCGTGCTCATCGTCTTCGCTGTCGTCGGTTCAGGTTCGGAAGACCCGGTCATGTTCCCGGTCTTGACGCTGTTCACGTGGCTCACCAACCTCGGCTCTTTCGGTCTCATCGCGCTCATGGCTGTCACGAGCTTCGCGGCGATGGCCTACCTCGGAACCAACGCGCGGGATCTCTCGATGTGGACCAGGTTCGTTGCCCCACTGCTTGCGGGCCTGAGCCTGAGCGGGATCGTGGTGCTCATCATCACGAACTTCTCTTTCCTCGTGGGTATCTCTGAAACCAGCCCACTGAACTGGATCCTCCCAGGCCTCGTTGTTCTTGCCGCACTCTTCGGTGGCATCTGGGCGGCATGGCTGCGCTCGGCCCACCCAGAGCGCTACCTCAAGCTCGGTGGCGGCGAGGCCGCGGAATTCGAATGGAGAACATCCACCCAGGAGTGAAAACGGCGCAATCGAAATCACAACGCAGCTGAAACCGCCACAACTGAAACCACAGTGCAACTGAAACCGCAGCGCAGCTGAAATCGCAGCGCACCTGAAAGTGATTCGCAGTGCGCGAAACGTTTCAGATCGTTCTTTCCCGCAAGCGCGGGATAGGTTTAAAGACATACACGTGAGACTCGCCTCACACCGCTGAGCATCATACAGACAAGGAGTGTCATGACTACCGAAAACGTCACCTACGCGACCGTCGAAGAACTTCGCGCGGCGTTCGATCTTCCAAGCGAGGGTCGTGAAATCAAGGACCCCGCAACGGGCGAACTTGTTGGCTACGCACCAGAACCAACCGTTGAGGACCTCGACCGCGCTGTGGTCAAGGCCCGTGAAGCGCAGAAGTCCTGGGCCGCTAAGTCCTTTGAGGAGCGCACCAACGTCATGATGGCTGTTGCCGATGCGCTCGATGAGAACGCCGAGCAGCTGGCTCAGTTGCTCTCCCGCGAGCAGGGCAAGCCGCTCAACGGCCCGAACGCCCGCTTCGAGGTCGGCGCGTGCTCCGCATGGCTGCGCGCAACCGCAGCGATCGAAGTCAAGCCAGAAGTGCTCTTCGATGATGAGTCCGGCAAGGCTGAACTGCACTGGCGCCCGCTCGGCGTGGTCGGTGCGGTTGGCCCGTGGAACTGGCCGATGATGATAACGATGTGGCAGATCGCCCCGAACCTCAAGATGGGCAACGCAACCGTGATCAAGCCATCCGAATACACCCCGCTTTCGGTGCTTGCGATGGTCAGCGTGATGAACCGTGTTCTGCCAGAAGGCCTCGTGCAGGTCATCGCTGGTGGCCGCGACGTAGGTGAGGCGTTCACCGCGCACAAGGACATCGACAAGATCATGTTCACCGGGTCGATCGAAACCGGTAAGGCGATCGCGAAGGCCTCCGCTGAAACCCTCAAGCGCGTAACTCTGGAACTCGGCGGTAATGACGCCGGCATCGTCCTCGATGACGTCGACCCGGCCGCTATCGCTGAAGACCTGTTCTGGGGCGCGTTCATCAACACCGGCCAGACCTGCGCGGCCCTGAAGCGCCTCTACGTTCCGGATTCGATCTATGACGAGGTTGTTGAGGAGTTGCGCAAGGTCGCTGAAGCGATGCCGATGGGCGTGGGCCTGGGCGAAGAGAACGTGCTCGGCCCGCTGCAGAACCAGATGCAGCTCGATGTGGTCAAGCGTTTGGTGCAAGCCGCTAAGGATGGTGGCGCGCGCATCGTGACCGGTGGGGAAGAACGCCCAGCTGATGAGGCTGGTTTCTTCTACCCAGCCACCCTGGTTGCTGACATCGACAACGACAACCCGCTGGTTGCGGAAGAGCAGTTCGGCCCGGCTCTGCCGATCATTCGTTACACGGATGTTGAGGAGGCCATCGAGATGGCCAACGGGCTTGAGGTGGGCCTCGGCTCCTCCGTGTGGTCCTCGAACCGTGAGCGTGCGCTCGAGGTCGCTAACCGCCTCGAGGCAGGCACCACCTGGATCAACAAGCACGGTGCGATCGACCCGCGCATGCCGTTCGGTGGCGCGAAGCAGTCCGGCTACGGCGTCGAGTTCGCTCTGGAAGGCCTCAAGGAGGTCGCTCAGCCGCACGTCATCAACTACTGATCGCGTGGCTCGGCGCACGCTAGTTGGACGGCGTAGCTAGGCGGCGCCGGCACGGCTAGGTTGCATGCAGGCCGATGCGGTGTAGGCGCCGTTTGCGCCGCACGTGAGCGCATACAAAAGGGGTTTTAGGGAACCGGAAGAGGATCCCTAAAACCCCTTTCTATGCCTCAACGGTGATTTAGCTGTGCTTAATGAAAGCTATGAAAAGTGATGTAGCGCATATTCGATCTGGAAATTTGGGTACAATCAACCATCATCAAGAACAGTTCGTCCAAGGAATCCTGGAGATAGGCTTCAATCTTTCGAAAACGGCTGATCCTTGGCGAACATATGTGACAAAGTTCACATCACACTCTCCTCTTTGACACGACGGGAAGTAAAACTATGAAGCGCACTCGCGTAGCATCCCTTGCGGCAGTAGCCGCGATCGCAGCTCTCGGGCTCTCGGCCTGCTCCGGTGACGGCTCGGGTAGTGGAGGTTCCGGAGGCTCCGGCAACGAAAAGAAGAAGGTCGACATCGTCCAGTTCGTAAAGCACCCGTCGCTTGATGCAGCGAACAAGGGCTTCCAGAAGGGCCTGAAAGACAACGGCATCGACGCTGAGATCAAGGAATACAACGCACAGGGCGAAGCCGCGAACAACGCCCAGATCGGCTCCCAGGTCGCAACCAGCAAGTCTGATCTGATCCTCGCTATCGCGACCCCGAGCGCACAGGTGCTCTCGCAGGCAGTCAAGAACCGTCCGATCCTCTTCACCGCGGTCACTGACCCGGTTGACTCGCAGCTTGTCGATTCACTTGAGAAACCAGGCAAGAACGTCACCGGAACCTCGGATGCCAACCCGGTCAAGGAACAGCTCGAACTGCTGAAGCAGATCGACCCAGACGCCAAGAAGATCGGCATCGTCTACTCCTCGGCAGAGCAGAACTCCAAGGTTCAGGTTGACTGGGCTCAAGATGCTGCTAGCGAGCTCGGACTGACCGTGGAAACCAAGGCGATCTCCGCGTCCTCCGAGGTATCCCAAGCCGCAAGCTCCATGAACGTTGACGCGTTCTACGTGCCAACTGACAACATGGTTGTCGCCTCCCTGGAATCCCTCCTGAAGGTCGCAGAGAACAAGAAGATCCCAGCGATCGCCGCTGAAGGGGATTCCGTCAAGCGTGGCGCAACCGCAACCGTGGGTATCAACTACGAAAAGCTCGGTGAACAGACCGGCGCGATGGCCGCGAAGGTCCTCAAGGGTGAAGCTAAGCCAGAAGACATGGCAGTTGAAACCCAGGAGGAATACGACCTCTACGTCAACGAGACCTCCGCAAAGAAGTCCGGCATCGAACTTCCAAAGGAACTCGTAGAGAAGGCAGCCGAAAAGTACTGATCCCCTCCACGGATCACACACCCTGACGTGAAGCTCGGCCCGCCCACCTAACTTCACTGAAGACAACAGCGGCGGTGCAGGGAGCAGTACACAGCCCTCTGCACCGCCGAACTGTGAGAACATCACCACGCACGCAGGAGCACACACCATGTTTTTCAGCGACATGCTGGAGCAGATGCCTTCCGCAATGGAGCTCGGACTGATCTATGCCATCGCAGCCCTCGGGGTCTACCTGACCTTTCGCGTCCTCGGTTTCCCTGACCTGACCGTCGACGGTTCCTTCACTACCGGCGGCGCCACCGCGGCAACCGCCATCGTTGCTGGCATGCCGCCGTGGCTCGCGATGGTCATGGCGTTCTGCGCTGGCGCTATCGCGGGCGCTTTGACCGGCATTCTGCACACCAAAGGTAAGATCGACGGCCTTCTCGCGTCCATCATCATGATGATCGCGCTGTACTCGATCAACCTGCACATCATGGACAACTCGGCCGCCAAGCCGCTCCTCGGTGAAGAAACCATCCTGACCCCGCTCGAAGAAAACGGCCTGCTGCGTGACGACTGGGGAGGGTCCGGCCTGATGCTCCTCGGTGTTTTGGGGATCTCGTTCCTGCTCATCTGGTTCCTGCACACCCGCACGGGTCTCGCGTTGCGTGCAACCGGTAACAACAGCCAGATGGCAACCTCGTTCCGCGTCAACACGGACAACCAGAAGATCCTAGGGCTTGCGATCTCCAACGGCCTGGTCGCGGTCTCAGGCTCGATGCTCGCCCAGTACCAGGCGATCGCGGACGCGACGATGGGTATCGGCTTGATCGTGATCGGCCTGGCTTCCGTGATTGTTGGCCAGGCGATCTTCGGTCAGCGTCGCGTATGGCAAGCGGTGCTCGCGTGTGTTGCAGGTGCGATCATCTACCGTCTGGTTCTGCAGATCGCGCTCGGTGCCGGCTTGCCGTCCTCGGACATGAAGCTCGCCTCTGCGGTGCTCGTGGTGGTCGCACTGCTGCTGCCGCGGCTTGAGATTTTCAAGAAGCTCAAGGCACGTAAGATGCGCCGCGAACAAGCCGAGGTCGAATCCGGCCTCCCAGACGATACAGACACCCACGCCGATGCCGCGGGCGCCGCACGCGCAGACGCTCAGGCATAAGGAGAGAACCATGCTTGAAATCCAGAACCTCTCCCGCACGTTCTTCCCAGGAACCGTCAACGAACGCAAAGCCCTGCGCAACATCAACCTGACCCTCAAGAACGGTGACTTCGTAACCGTGATCGGTTCCAATGGTGCAGGGAAATCGACGTTGCTGAACATGATCGGCGGGCGGCTGCGTCCGGATACCGGCAAGGTTGTGATCAACGGCAAGGACGTCACCAAGTTCAAGGAGCACAAACGGGCCTTGTGGGTTTCGCGGGTGTTCCAGGACCCGATGGCCGGAACCGCCCCGGAGCTCACGATCGAAGAGAACCTCTCGGTTGCGGCCTCCCGCGTTCGGAACCGCGGGCTACAGTTGGCGGTATCCGGTAAGGACCGCGCACAGTTTAGGACCGCGCTGGAAACTCTCGAGCTCGGCCTCGAGAACCGCATGAGGACCCCGGTCGGGCTGCTGTCCGGTGGTCAGCGTCAGGCTCTCAGCCTGCTCATGGCGACCATGACGCATCCGCAGATCCTACTGCTGGATGAGCACACCGCGGCACTGGATCCGCAGCGTGCAACGCTCGTATCACGCTTGACAGGCGAAATCGTGGAACGCGATCAGCTCACCACACTCATGGTGACCCACAACATGGAACAAGCGATCCAGTTGGGCAACAGGCTGATCATGATGCACGACGGCCAGATCATCCTCGAACTCGACGGCGAAGCGAAGAAGAACGCAACCGTCTCCAGCCTGCTCGCAGAGTTCGACAAGATCGGTGGTGAACTCTCCGACCGCGCGCTGCTTGCCTAACAACCGACGAGGTGGCGCAGACGAGGTAACTGGCGCGGATGGTGCTGTGGTACTTCGCGGATGATGCCGTGGTATTTACTGACCGAGCGTGCGGCGCGGTATCTTGAGGAGTATGCCCACACAGTCTGTTAAGCGTGGCCAGCGTGCGGCCATGAACCCCGCCGTGAAAATCGGTGCGCTGGTGCTCGGTGCGATCGTTGTCGTAGCGGTCCTGGTGCTTGCTGCCCGCGGCCTGCGGAGCCTCGACGCGGTTGAAGAGTTCATTCAACGCTACCCAGGAACCTCTAAGCCGCCGGCGTTCAGCGAGCCAGGGTTTCCGTTGTGGGTGCGTATTACGCACTACCTGAACTTCCTGTTCATCCTGCTCTTGATGCGTTCGGGCATGCAGAAACGGGCGATCGGCGCACGCAAGCATCCCGCGTACTGGACCCCGAGCAAGCGCGGCGGACGTAAGATCCCGTTCTTGCTGTGGTGGCACCAGTTCGTGGATGTTCTGTGGGTCGCCAACGGCATCGTCTATGTTGTGTTGCTGTTCTCCACCGGACGCTGGGGCCGGATGGTGCCGACTAGTTGGGACGTGTTCCCGAACGCGATCTCCGCTGGCTTGCAGTACCTTTCGCTGGATTGGCCTCTGACTGAATCGTGGGCGGCCTATAACTCGCTGCAGCTTTTGGCGTACTTCGTGATCGTGTTCATCGCAGCGCCGCTTGCGATCATCTCCGGCCTGAGGCTTTCCAGTTTCTGGCCTAAGGATGCTCCACGCTTGAACAAGATCGTCTCAGCCAAGGTTGCGCGCGGTCTGCACTTCCCGGTCATCCTCGTGTTCATTGCCTTCGTGGTGTTCCACGTGTTCCTCGTGTTCACGACCGGGATGCGGCAGAACCTCAACCACATGTTCGCAGGCACCGCCGATACCTCGTGGGTCGGTTTCTGGGGCTTCGTGATCTCGACCGTGATCGCCATCGGTTTGACGGCGGCCGCGACCACGCCGGTTCTGCGGCCGATCGCCGCAACCCACGGCAAGGTCACGACGCGTTAGTTCGCGGTCGCGTGAACTAACGCGATGATTTCTGCAAGCCGCGCAGGCGTCATACCGGTGAGGGTTTCGCGGATGATGAGCCCGTCGCGTCCGGTGATCGCCGCGGTGTGTGGGATGCCGAGGGTCGCCAGCCCCGCGTTGACGGCGGAGGTTGTTCCGGGTGTTGAGTCTTCGATCGCGATAACCCGCTCTGCAGGTAGCTCTAGCCCCGTGGCTTCACGCAGCAAGCGTAGACCCTGAAGGTAGGGTTCAGGTTCTGGCTTGTGCGGATGCACCGTGTCTCCCGTGACTATCGCCTGGAAGGGGTTGTGTCCCAGCACCTCGATGAAAGCGCTCGAAAGAGGCGTCTCAGACATCGTGACCAGCGCTTGCGGAACACCCGCCTCGCTCAGCGCCTCAAGCAGTTCGCGGGCGCCTGGCCGCCACGGGATCCCGTGTTCGCGCACACCGGCGGCAACCGCGGTGATGAGGTGGTCGATGATCTGTCGAACAGACAAATCGAGCCCGGCATCTCGCATCTTCGCAGCCGCAGTGGGTAGGGAAGCGCCTACGAAATCCTCGACGTCCTGCTGCGTCCACGGGGCGCCCGCCCGCTGCATGAGCGAGATCTCAGCGCGGCCCCACAGCGGATCGGAATCGATGAGGGTCCCGTCCATGTCCCACAAGACTGCCGCTGGTACCTGATTGCTCACGTTTCACTCTCACTTGTGCTGTAGCCGCCGACGCGGTGGTGTGGTTCCCGTTCGGCCTGCCCCAATTCTAGTGAAGGCAAAGCCTATGGGAAGGCCCGGTTAAAGCTCTGCGGGGGTATGGGATGAATTCCCATACCCCCGCAGTCGCTGGTGGCGAAGCGCTAGTCCACGTTCGTGATCCTTATGCGCTGATGTGCCAGCGTTCTCTTGCCAATGATTCAGTGCAAGTGGTTACTTGCCTGGGATCACCTGTGCGCGAGAACCCTTCTGCTTGTCGTTGCCACCCTTGAGGTTGCCGGTGCGGTTGTTCAGGTGCAGAACCAGGAGATCCTTGGCTGCGTCATTGACCAGAACTGGTGCGGCCGAGCCCTGAACCGAGGTGACGAGCAGGCCGTCGGTGCGGTTAGCGATAGCTGGCTTGGTTGCATCGAACTCGATCCAGTCGGTCTCATCAACCGCGGCGAGGCGGCCGTCCTCGTCAACGTTGTAACGGGACCACGAGCTGACCTTGTAACGCAGCTTTGAGGCCTCGTCCTTGGTGAGTCCAAGTTCCTTGAGGGCTACCGGGAATACTGCAACGTTCGAATCGAAGGTTGCTGGGTCCTGGTTACCAACGAGGTCATTGACTGGACGCAGGTCGATGTCCTTACCGGTGTCCGAGTGGACGGTAGCTACGAGGTCCAGATCGAGCGTGTTGATTCGAGTGTTGAACATCTCGTAGTCAGCCTTGCCGTCACCGTCGATGTCGAGCTCGATGTTGAACTCGGTTGCGGTGGACATGCGTGCCCAGTTGCCCCACGTGGAGATACCGATACCCAAGACCGCGTCATCCAAACCGGTGACTGGTGCGGTCGTGGTTGCACCTACGTACTGCAGGTCCATTTCGCGGCCGCCTGGAACCTTGTCGAGCTCCTTGCCCTGTCGGTCAGAGGTTGCACCGAGTTCGAGGAGCGCTGCCTTCGAGATGAAGGCCTCGTTGCGGGAGCCGGAGTCGGCGTCTGCGCCGCGGAAGCGGACGGTGCCGCGGTCGCCGCGTACCTTGGCCAGCTGAGCGGTAGCGTTACCGGCTGGCTTAGGTGCCGAGGTGACAGGGACGCGCAGGGTTGGCTGGGTCGAGGAGGTGAACTCGACGCGGCCGGTGGTGTCTGCAACGTATGCACGTGGCAGGTCCATCTGCATCGCGTCCATGGTTGGGTCCATGGTGCGGGTCATCGCGTTCTTATCGAAGGACACGGTGACCTTGACGTGTGCGACGCCCTTGGAAGGAACCGAGACGCGGTCCTTATCGAGGGAAACCTTGACACCCTTCTGCTGGGTTGCGCCCTTGTAGGCGACGTTGTAGGTCTGCGCACGGGTGGTCAGGTTGCGCACCTCGATCGTCTTGGTGACGGAATCGGTGTCCTTCACAACCTCAACTACACCGAAGTTCGCGGAGACGAGGTCCTTGCGGTCCTTGTCGTAAGCGATGACCGGGGTCTTCAACGCAGCATCAGCCATGACACGGCCGGAACCAACACGGTTAGGGCTGTAGATGTTCTTGCCCTTCTTGATGTCGGCTGCCGCGGTGTTCATCACGATGTTCTTGATCTCGGTTGGGCTGTAGTTGCCGTTAGCCGCGACCAGCGCAGCAACACCTGCGGTGTATGGGGTAGCCATCGAGGTACCGGTCATGGTCAGAGCGCCGTTACCCATCGCGACACCTGCGGAAGGAATCGAGGTACCTGGTGCTGCAATGTCTGGCTTCACAACGGAATCCGAGCCGTGCAGACCACGCGAAGAGGACGCAGCCAGGGTGTCGAGAGCGTTCGTGTTGATCGACATCGAAGACGTCTTATCAGGATCAACGGTGACCTCGAGCTCGCCCTTCTTAGCGGCATCGAGCAGAGCCTCGGAGCCGGACTTAGTCAGCTGAACGCCTGGGATCTTCGAGTTACCGGCGATACCGGCGGAGAAGACTTCGTTAGGGGCGTCCAAGACAATGCCTTTAGCTCCTGCGGCGGTTGCGTTGTCGAAGCGGGCCTTGGAGCCGCATTCGAAGGTCTCACCAGTTGGGTCATCCGACCAGTGCAACCATACCCACTTGCCCTTCAGTGAATCATCGCCGGTGAGCGCGGAGCAACCGGTGGTCTTAGGGCCGGCCTTAGGGACGACAACCTGACCGGACTCTGGCTTCTCCCATGGGTAGGAGCCGGAGAGCTGGCCTGGGTAGTCCTTAGCGAGGTTCTTAGGCTTGGTCACAGTGATCGCGTCAGCCGCGGCCTGAGAACCCACCGAGTTAGCGACGGTGAGAGCGGATGCGGCAACGCCTGGCGCGCCACCGATGTCGGTGATGTCGCCGGAGTTACCGGAAGCGATGACGGTCAGGATGCCTTGATCGGTGAGCGCGTTGACCATGTCTGCTTCAGGGTCATCGGCCGGGCTGTTGGTCGAGCCCAGCGACATGTTGACGATCTGTGCACGGTCAGAGAAGTCGCCGTCGCCGTTCGGGTCGAGCACGCGGTCGAGTGCCTCGCCGACAACGTTGGTCGAGCCTTCGCAACCGAACACACGCAGGCCAACGATGCCGGCTTCCGGAGCGGCGCCCGGGCCGATGCGCATAGCGTTGACGAGGTCATCGTTGAGGGACTGGTAGTCGCCGCGGAAGGTCTTGCCGTCCTTATCGACGCCGTAGCCGGCAGCGGTTCCCGCTACGTGGGTTCCGTGGCCGCCGATTTCGCAGTCAAGCGGGTTGGAGTCTGGCTGAGGCCAGGAGAAGAAAGAAGCCGCGTTATAGTCATCGCCAACGAGGTCCCAGCCGCCCTTGTACTTCTTAGGGTCGTAGAGGCCGGACTTCGCGGATGGCATGTCGTTGGAAGCCTTAGCTTCCTTGTAGGCTTCCTTGGTGCCTGGGCCACCGAAAGCTGCGTGGGTGTAGTCCACGCCGGAGTCGATGACAGCGATCGTGACACCCTTACCGGTCTGGTGCTGTGCCGCCCAAGCCTGGACTGCGCCGGTGTCGATGACGGTGCCCTTGTTTTCACGGGTCTTCGGGATGATCGCGGAGATCTTCACGACGTCGTCACGCTTTGCGAGATCACGCAGACGGCTCGCTTCACCCTGGAGGGCTACACCTGGCAGAGCGTTCGTGGTCTTGTAGAGGACCTTGGACTGGGACTGCTGTGCAGCCGAATCAGCCTTGGACTGGATTTCCTTGCGGACCTGGCGGACCTTAGCAACGTTCTTGACAGGGCGCTTCTTGCCGGTACGAACCTGGACTGGCTGGGAGAGTTCGTAAGCACCCTTGCCAGTGAACTGAACGTAGACGGAAGCCTGACCTTCCATGTCGGCCAGTGAGCCCTGGATCTTCAGCTTGGCCAGCTTGTCTAGGTCAAGGTCAGAAGGCTTGAGCTTATTCTTATCTACCTTGTCCTTGCTCTGGCTGAGCGAGTCTGATTTGGCTGCTGGGTTCATAAATGACGATGCGTTAGCGGCTGGGATTGACCCCATAGTTAACGCAGCACCCACAGCCAGCGCGGCGGCACCGCGTGCAACGCGGCGCGTTTTGCTGTTTTTCAAGAGAGCTCCTCAAGAGTGCTTTGAGTATTGTGAATAGATTTGTGTTGATGGGAACAAGGCTGTGAACATCATGTGCGTAATGTCACATCAACACTGATGAGATTTCTCTAAACCGCGAGTAATGTCAAGGCGAATTTATGATTCTATGCAAAGGCTATGAAAAGGCTGTGGTGTAGCCAAGATAGTTTACGTGTCACTTTTATCAAAAACCCCGACTTTCCAGGTTTTTGCCTGTGAAGCCTGAGAAAGCCGGGGTTTATTCGTATACGAAATGTTGCAAGAACTTTTTGCTCACAAACAGCTCCCGCACAGCCTCGTATTAGAGTCAGCGCAGCCCGCCCTGCCACAAGGCATCGAACGGAAGCTGCGAAGACACCCGCTGGTGGATGCCGCGGGTCACGAAGTCCTTGGCCTCGCGTGCCGCGTCAAGTGGGGAGCGGCCCCGAGCCAGCAGTGCGGCGACGGCGGCAGCCAATGAGCAACCGGCCCCGGAGACTGCGTGATCGCCGACCTTAGGGGTCGCGAGAACCTCGAATTCGCCTCCGTTATAGAACACATCCACAGCGTCCGGGCCGTCCATACGGACCCCACCCTTGGCGAGTACCGCGGCACCAGACTTTTCATGGATGACCTGCGCGGCTTTCTTGAGGCCCTCGATATCCGTGACCTCAAAACCGGCCAGGGTTGAAGCCTCGAACAGGTTAGGGGTCACGAACGTAGCCTTCGGAAGGAGCTTGGCAATCAAAGCCTGGTCAGTATCCAAAGCCGCGCCCGGCTCCTGGCCCTTGCAGATCAGCACCGGGTCCAAGACGACGTTGTCCCACTCCTGGCGCTCGAGCGCGCCCGCGACGGTCTCGATGGTCTGCGGGGTGCCCATCATGCCGAGCTTCACGGTACGTAGCTTGCCCTCATACGAGGTCTGCGAGGCCTCAAGCTGGTCGGCAATCACCTGCGGATCGATCGGTACGAAACGGTGGTTCCAATCATCCTTCGGGTCGAAAGAGACGATGCACGTGAGCCCTGCGATACCGAAAACACCGAGCTCCTGGAACGTCTTCAGGTCAGCCTGGGCGCCCGCACCGCCGGTGGCCTCAGAACCTGCGATGGTCAATACGATGGGAGGATTCTCAAAACTCATAGTCATATCGTAAAACCACGCACAGTCACGATCCGGCAAACCAGTCACTGGTCGTGCCAAAATAGGTCGGGAACTTTCATGTTTCGTAGCAACCCGGTGGTGGCAGGACCGGGCCGCGCAACACCATTCCGTTGAAGGAGAGCTATGCCTACCCGGCCCGAAACCAACCCTGCCAATGAAACCAACCCGGCTAGTGACACCAACGCTGCCCAGGACGCCGTCTTCGCCAGCCCCGTAACGGAGGCGACCCGTGAGCGGCGGGCGGTTTTCGCATCGACCGGTTCACGTTTCTATCCCACCATTTTGGCCCTCATGGGCCTCGTGTTCGTGCTCAGCAACATTGGCGCGAGCAAGGGCGTTGAACTGTTCGGGTTGGTGACCGACGGCGGATTCTTCCTCTTCCCGCTGGCCTACATTCTGGGGGACGTGGTCTCCGAGGTCTATGGGTGGAAAGCCTCGCGCCGGGCCATCATCACAACCTTCATCTTCGGTGCGCTCGCGGTGCTGACGTTCCAGGCGATCATCGCGCTGCCTGCCGCGAGCTTCTATGAGGGCCAGGAAGCGCTCGCAGCGACCTTGGGGCCGGTATGGCAGATCGTGCTCGCCTCCCTTCTAGGTTTCATGGCGGGCCAGCTTTCGAACGCGCTCATCATCGTGTGGCTCAAGCGCCGCCACGGCGAGCGCGGTCTGTTGTTGCGCATCCTGGGTTCTTCGGGTGTTGGTGAGGCGCTGGATACGCTGATTTTCTGCTCGATTGCCGCCCCGGTGATCGGGATCGATTCGTTCGGGGTGTTCCTGCAGTACTTTGTGATTGGTTTCTGCTGGAAGCTCGGTGTGGAGGTCGTGTTCTCGCCGGTGACGGTTGTGGTGATCAAGCTGGTGAAGCGGTATGAGCCGAGCTACCCGAAGAATAACGACGTCACGGCCGCCTAGCCCTCTGCCGCTGAGTTAGCTGGGCTGTTGAGTTAGCTGGGCGGCTTAGCTGGCGGGCCCGTCGGGGGAACCGTGGCCTCCGTAGTAGTTGCTCAAGACGGTGTGCTTGTACGCCTCGTAGGTTCCGTTCTCGATCGCTTCGCGGGCGCGGTCCACGAGCCTCACGGTGAAGGCGAGGTTGTGGATCGAGATGAGCGTGTGGCTGAGCATCTCTTTCGCCTTGTAGAGGTGGTGGATGTAGGCGCGGGTGTAGGTGGTGCAGGTCGCGCATTCGCAGCCGGGCTGTAGTGGGCGGAAGTCTTCGCGGAAGCGTCGGTTGGAGAGGTTGTAGCGGCCGTAGTCGGTGTAGAACGCCGAGTTGCGGGCTACGCGGGTAGGAGAGACGCAGTCGAAGGTGTCCGCGCCGTTTTCGATGGCCCACAGCACATCGTCTGGTTCGGAGATGCCCAGCAGGTGGCGCGGCTTATTCTCGGGTAGTTCTTCGGCACACCAGCCCACGATGGTCCCGAGGTGTTCCTTCTCGAGTGCTCCGCCGATCCCGAAGCCGTCGAAAGGCATAGCTGCGAGGTCTTGGCAGGCTTGGCGGCGCAGGTCTTCGTATTGGGCGCCCTGGATCACGCCGAAGAGTGCTTGGTATGGGCGGTGGGCGCGTTCATCGGTGAGGCGGAAGTGTTCGATGATGCAACGTTCAGCCCAGCGGCGGGTCCGTTCGAGGGATTCGATCTGGTACCGGCGGGAATTGTGCAGCGTGGTGAGCTCGTCGAAAGCGAACATGATGTCCGCGCCGAGGCCGTGCTGCACCCGCATCGAAATCTCGGGTGTGAAGCGGTGTTTATCGCCGTTGATGTGGGAGGTGAACCACACGCCGTCGTCATCGACGTTAGCCATGCGTTCATGCCCGGGCGCTACCGCATCGTCGGCGCCACCACCCACGGCGGCGCCGTCGGAACCCATGTCGATGACCTTCTTGAAGCCTGAGCCGAGGCTCATGACTTGGAAGCCGCCCGAGTCGGTGAAGGTTGGCCCATCCCAGCCCATGAAGTTCCCCAGCCCGCCCGCGGCGTCCACGATCTCATGCCCTGGCTGCAGATAGAGGTGGTACGCGTTGGAGAGTACAGTTTGCGCGCCAAGCTCTTTGACGTCGCGCGGGAGCACGGCCTTGACGGTGGCTTTGGTGCCGACCACCACGAACGCAGGCGTGGCGATGTCGCCATGCGGGGTGCGGATCACGCCGGTACGGCCGCGCCCATTGGCCATGCGGGTGCCCACGGTGAAACCGAATTCGGACTGCCGCTCATGCCCCGCTGGAAGCTCAGGCTTGACGTAATCAGCCGAGGGCGCGTGGCTGGCTGCAGCGGAGCGCTTGCTAGCACGAACCGAGCGCTGGCTAGAACCAACCGAGCGCTTGCTAGTTCGATCGGAATGTGGCGTGCTGTTGGGCGGCGTGGCGTTCAGCGGCGTGTTGGTGGGTGGAGTGGTGTTCACGGGGTTCTCCTGATGCGGCGCGGATGATCGGTAGCTCGCGTTCGATCAACGCAATGAAGTCGGGGCGTTCGCGCTCAAACGCTAAACGGTATGCGGTGGTGACCATGAGCGACTTCAGCCGGCTCCACCGGAATTCGAGCTCTAGGGGTGCGTTGAGGCTGTCGCGGGCGCGCTGTATTTCGCGGTCGTATAACGATGCGTGCTCAAGCTGGCGGCGGTGAATCTCACGCGCGGTGCCCGGCAGGGTAGCGATGAGTGCTTCCTCGCCGCCCTTGAGTTGCTGCGCGTAGCCGGTGGCGGCATCGTGGTCTGCGGCTTGGCGGGCAAGCCAGCACGCGAGCGCGAGCCCGTAGCGTGTGGGGAGCCAGCGTGTTGCGTTGTCCTCGAAGGATTGTTGGGTGAGCACGTTGAGGATAGGCCACACGAATTCGGTGTCTTCATACACCACAGCCAGCTGGAAAGCGGCCCACACGAGGCTATCGAGGTGGGATCCAGCACGAGTGTTGATGCCGGGTGCCACACGCAGCGCAGCACTGAGCAACTGCGCGTCCTTGCGGTGGGCCTTGGCGGCCTCAACGAGTGCGGCTTCCGCGGAACCTTCCTCGACAGGCACCGCCAACAGCTCATCGATTCCGGGGCCCAGGTTGCGTTCGGTGAAAACCCGGATGGTCGAATTGATCGCCACGGTTGCACGCGAGCCGTCTTCCAGCACCACATCCACGTAGGCGTCAGTCCCGAAGGAGTCCTTCACGACCCTCGCGGACTGGACCGGCTCCGAAGGCAGGCCGGAACGGTGCATGAAACGGTCACCCTTGGTGATATTGCGGGCGGGGATCGCTTGGCGGTGCCGCGGGAAACGCCCATCGAAATGCACGGTTGCCGCATGGGATGGGGACCCCGCCTGCGCTTGCGCCGCCGCCTGCGTTTGGGCCGTCTGCGCCTGCGCCGTTGATTGTGTTTGGCTCACCGTCCCCACCCCACGTAGGCGAGCGCTTGGTGGATGATCTGCCCACGGCCTCCGGTGAATTCGGCTTGAACGCTTTCTGAGAGGGCCTCTTCTGGGGTCAGCCAGGACAGTTCGAGCGCGTCTTGGCGTGGGTTGCACTCGCCTTGCACCGGAATCACGTAGGTGAGTGCGACGGCGTGCTGCCGTTCGTCGGTGAGCCCGGTTTCGGAGGGGGACGGGAAGTATTCCGCAACCGAGAACGGGGTGAGCGAGGCTGGCAACGACGGCATCGCAAGCGGGCCGAGGTCCTTTTCGAGGTTGCGCATCAAGGCCGCGCGGATCGTCTCGCGGTACATGACACGGCCGGAGACGAAGGTCCGCTCGAACTGGCCTTCATCCGTGGTCGTGTAGAGCAGGCCGACCTCGGAAACGTATCCCATCGGGTCCACACGCACGGGGATCGCTTGCACGTAGACGATCGGTAGCCGGCGTCGGGCCTCGTACAGGTCCTCTTCTGATAGCCAGCCTGGGTTTGGGTCCGGGGTCCGTACAGCGCTCATAGTCTTTGTCTACCTCACTGTGTGTCTGGTTGCCAGCCTCGCCCGGGGCATTGTCGCTTTGTTCTCAAACAGCGTGAGAGCGTAGCCGTGCGTTTTCGCTAGCGCATCCCGAGCCAGTAAGCCTCCGATGCGGGGCTATTTTCAACGCGCACGCGCAACGAACGTGCGGCCACGGCCGCCCAGTGCGGGTTGCGCAGGGCCTCACGCCCGATGCTGGTGGCGTCGGCTTGGCCGCTGGCGACGATCGTTTCGGCTTGGGCGGGTTCGGTGATGAGCCCTACCGTGCTAACCACGGCCTGTTCGGCCGGTAACGCTTGGCGTAGCACAGCTGCTAACTGAACCTGGTAGCCGGCCCCGACCGGGATGACTTTAGGGTCCGGATGGATCCCGCCGGATGAGATGTCAAACCACGTCACACCGGCGTCCTCCAGCAGCCGGCGGGCGAGTTCGAGCGTGTCCTGTAGCGTCACGCCGCCTTCGACCCAGTCGGTTGCGGACAAGCGGATCCCCAGAGGCTTGTGCGCAGGCCACACGTCACGCACCGCGGATGCGACCTCGAGTGCGAACCGTGCCCGGTCGCGGCCGTATTCATCCTCACGTTGATTGGTCAGCGGCGAGAAGAACTCGTGGATCAGGTAGCCGTGCGCCCCGTGGATCTGCACCGCGTCATAGCCGGCTTGATCCGCGCGGCGTGCTGCTTCACGGAACGCGGCGATAACCTCTTGGATGTCCTCAGCGGTCATCTCGCGAGGGGTGAACAGGCCGGGCTGGATCGGTTCAGAACCGGGCGCGATGACCTCCCATGCGCGGTCCTCACCCAGGGTCCCGCGGGGCTCGTCACGCAAGTTGGGGTAGGTTGCGGCTTTACCGCCCGCGTGCCCCAGCTGAACCGCTGCGGCCGCGCCTTGAGCGCGCATGAACTCCGCCATCGTGCGGTGGCCTTCGATCTGTTCATCCGACCACAGCCCGAGGTCCTGATCAGAGATCCGTCCGCGTGCCTCGACCGCCGTGGATTCGACCGTGACGAGGCCGAAACCGCCGGTCGCGAACGCGCCGTAATGCACCAGGTGCCACGGCTGCGGAACCCCGGTGCGAGGCGCGTAGTACTGGCACATCGGTGAGACAAACGCGCGGTTGCGTAGAGTGAGCCCCGCACCGTGCGGGGCGGGGATGGTCAGCTCGGTGAACAGTGTGGATGCCACGGCACTCCTTCGACAACTGATGAACGGTTGGCAGGGGCAAGGCTGGTACAGGCTCGGGGTTGGTACAGACCCCGGCGGGCGTAAGGGTTTCAGCGGGTGTGAGGGGTCCAGCATGGTACAGGCCTGGCGCATGTAGACCTCGCGGGTGCGTAGGCCTAGCGTGGGAGGTAGATCTTCGCGAAGTTCGCCAGGATACGGTGCGCTGCGGTCACGTCCGCGTTGCGTGCCAGGTGAGCGATCGCATCGAAATCTTCCGGATCGAAATAGCCGTTTTCACGGTAGGCCTCGATGCGGCCGATGAGTCCGTCCGGGTCCAGTTCGGGGTGGAACTGGGTCGCATAAATGTTGTTCTTGAGCTTATACATCTGGACCGGTGCGGGGTCCGATGTGGCAAGCAACACCGCCTCGGCCGGCAGCTTGGTCGTGGACTCCTTGTGGCCTACGAACGCATCGAAATGCGGGTCAACGCCAGAAAGTACGGGGTCAGCGATACCTTCCGGAGTGAGGCTGATGTGGGAGATGCCCGCAGGTTCTGAATACGTGCGGTCAACCACCGCGCCGGAGGCCAACCCGAGCACACCCACCCCGTAACACAAACCAAGGAACGGGAGGTCTTTCTCGATCACGACCCCCAGCACTCGCGCGAGTTCTTCCTCAACACGGATCTGGGTTTCGCTTCGATCAACATCGGTTGAGGTGAATGGGCTCCCGCCAAGAACCAGAGCCGAATAGCGTTGATGCCACGTGTTCTCAAAACCGGCCGGTAGCGGCGCGGCTTCAAGCCGGAACCGTTCAACATCGCCCGCTTCAAGTCCGGACAGCCGCACGAACGCCTCGTATTCGGCGTCCGCCAAGGCGTCTTCCGGGCGGGTCTGCAACAGCAGGAATGGTGCGCTCATCAGCCCATCCTTTCACGTATGAGATCAAGCAGGCGCGGCGCCGACGCGAAGCCGTGCCAGGCTAGCGAGTGAGCCAGGCTAGCCGGCGGCCAGGCTCGATACTGCGACGCAGGTTCGCGCGTTAGCTGCTGCGGCGCAGGTTGGCGTCGATGGCTGCTTCTTTGACTCGGATGTCGTTGCGTCGCGTGGTCGCTGCGATCAGCGTACATGCTGCCGCGAGCCCTGCCACCAGGATGAGCCCTACATGGAAACCCAACGTAACGATGTGGGCGATGATGAGCCACGCCGCACCCCAACCGAAGGCAACCGGCGCCCACAGGCGCCCACGTTCCGTGAATGAGGCGAGGAACACGGGGATGCACGCTACAGCGAGGGTCGCTGGCGCCCAGAGCGCTTGCGGTGGCAGCGACCATCCGGCCGCGGTTGCGGCCGCGCTTGCGGTCCATGCGGCCATGAAGGCGCCGGCGCCGAGGCTCAGCTCAGTGGGGAGGTCGGTTTCGTAATACTCACGATGCGTGCGCGCGGTGAGCAGGTTGAGCCGCCGCACTGCTTCCGCGGCCAGAGCGGTCCACAGGACCGCACAGACGGCGGCAAGCCACCACAAACCCGCCATCGCGGAGCCGACCCAGCCGGCCAGCGCCGCCGAGGTCACAGCCGTTAACCAGCCTGTGCTGCGTTGGCGGCGGGCTGAATGTTGATTGCGTTTCCATGAGAAAGCGCTCGCGGTGAGGAGCCCTAAAGCAGCAACCGGAACCAGAGCTATACCTGGAACCAGCGGCGCGAGTTCAACACGCGCATCGGCATGCGTTATGAGTCCAGCCGGCACTCCTTTGCTGAAGAGCGCGAGGCTCGCCACGAAAGCGACGAGTGAGACAACCGTTGCCGTGATGCGCCGGAACAGATCGTGCGGGCGTGGCTCAGGCGCTGGCGAAAACTCTGGCAGGTTATACGGCAACACAACAGTCTGCGGGGCCTGCTCCTGTGCAGTCGTTGATGCCGGCCTGCGGGACACCGCGATGGGGACATACTCGGTCGGTGAATAGTCCGGGTCATTGTGGCGCTCGTTCTGCAGGCGCAAGGCCTCACGGGCCTCCCACACGCTCTCCTCGAGGGTCAACTCACGCGGTGCTTCCTCGACCGCCTCAGGTTCCTCGAGCTCTTCAGATTCCGCCGCGATCTCGTCCGGTTCATCAATCGCCTCTGGCGTAGAGGGAACGTCCGCCTCTGGCGTAGCCGGGACGTCTGGCGCTGGAGGAACGCCCAGCGCAGGTGGAACGCCCAGGGCTGGAGGGCCGTCTGGGGCAGCAGGTGCTTCAGGTGCTTCGTCCGTCTTTTTGCTGCTCCGTTCGCGGGAAGCCTGTGCCGCAGCGGCGCGACGTTCGGTTTCGGCGTTCGTGTCATCCACATCGAACGGTTCATCACGTTCAGGGAAACGCAACGTCTCAGGCCGGATCTGAGCCGGAAAATAGAGGGTCTCGCCGTAGCCTTCTACGTTCTCGTCCGCGCGCCCACCCTGGCCCTCGCCGGAATCCTGGGCGCCAGAACTGTCCCGAGCAGACTCAACCTGCTCATCAGAGCGGTCACTTTTCTTCACGGGATTGTTCCAACGGGACGGAAGCTGCACTAACGGCTCCTCGAAGTCGACGGCGGCGTTTGTGCGTCCACACGAGGGGGACTACCCCCAAAACACTACCGATAATCATGCCTAGAATCGCGGAACTCCACGCCGGCAACCCCAGAAGCGAGTGCAGAATTCCGCCAAGGGTAATCATATATAAGACCCACAAGGTGGAGCCCACACATGAAGACCACCACACCAGGGACCACCGTAGTTTCGACAAGCCCGCGCCAACGCACGCGACGGTACGGCCGCCCGATATGAACCGCAAGCCCACCAAAACAGAGAAACTGCCCGCAGAACCAAGCGAACCCGCCGCGGAGTCCGCGCTCTGCAGTAACCGGCGGCCCCATCGTCGTTTGTTAAGCCACCCGTGGCGCGTACGCACTACCCACGTGAGCCACACCTCACCCAGCACATGCCCGATCACCGTGACCGCGGCAGCGAGTGGCCCGTTGATAATTCCCTGCCCCGTCAACGCTGGGATGGCTAGAGCGAACAGCTCCTGCGGGATCAGCGGGAACGCGGCATCCAACACTTGAGCCAAGAACGTGCCGAGATAGAACCACGTACCCCACGCGTTCGGATCGAAAAGGTTCACGGCCGGCCGTCCTGCGTGACGGAGCGGTGTTTTGTGGAGGAGTAGTGCTGTGCAGGGGAGCTGTCCTGCGTGACGGAGCTGTCCTGCGTAGGGATGGTGAGTGGGCCTAGGGTGAGGCGTTGCTGGGTTGTGAAGGAGCGCGGCTGGCCCGTGAGAGGGTCAGTGAACCTGATGGTGTGGGCTAATAGCTGCAGGGGCTCATCGTGGTTGTCCGGGGCGTCATCCAGCAGGTAGGGGTAGTGCTGATCTCCGATGATCCCGGAACCCAGCTGGGCAAGATGCACGCGCAACTGGTGGGTGCGGCCGGTTACCGGCGAGAGGTCCCACAAGCAGACGCCCTCGCCGCGGCGGTTGAGGCCATAGGCGGCAAGGCGGATGCGGGTGACGGCGTTGGGAGGAAACTGGTCGAGGCGATGGAGGCGCACCACGATCTCGCCGCGGACCTTCTTGATATGGCTGCGGACGGTGAAGGGCAGGCGGGTTCCACCCAGGGCGGGATGTTGCGGATCCCAGCCGGGCGGGGTCAACGTGACGGCTTGATATTTCTTGGTGATTTCGCGGCGCTCAAACATGGTTTGGTAGGCGCCGCGGGTCGCTGGATTGATCGAGAACATGACCACACCGGCTGTTGCGCGGTCGAGCCGGTGGATCGGCACGAGGTCATCGATCCCCAGCTGGACTCTCAGCCGAGCCAGTGCAGATTCGCGCACGTACCGGCCGCCCGGGGTCATCGGCAGGAAATGCGGTTTATCCACCACCAGCAGGTCCGCATCGCGATGGATCACGCGGCAATAGAACGGGATGTGTTCCTCGTTAGGGGAGTCCCGGTAATACCAAATGAATTCGTGCGCGCCCAGCGGGGTCTCCGGGGTGACGCGACTGCCATCGACCGCGGCAACCTCACCGTGAGCGAAGCGGCGGCGCAACCCTTCAGCGTCGATGTGCCCAAAACGATCCAGCGTGTATTCCTGAATGGTCTCCCACGGGCCGGTGGTCGGTACGCGAAGGCGGGTCGCGTTGATGCCGTTTCTCACCGGTAGCGGGGACTGCTTATAAGAGGAAGGTTTGAAGCTCATGCGTTTCAGGACTGGATGTGTGAACTACACAGAATGTGTGAAATACCTTGCCCATTCTTGCAGGCCTTGCTGGGGTAGCTGCGTTACGGCGGCGCTTTAGGCGCCACAGAAAAGTTAAGGTAGCTTAACAATTGCCGGGGTATGTTGAAACACCAGGCTGACGAGGAGGACACCATGCAAACAGCCGATGCGGTGCGCATCGAAGAGCTGACCGTGCGCTACGGACGCAACACCATCTTGAGCAACGTCAACCTCAGCATCCCCGCAGGACGCATGGTGGGGGTCATGGGCCCCAACGGCGCCGGTAAATCCACCCTCGTCAAAGCGTGCCTGGGGCTCATTCCGCGAGCCACAGGCCGCATCGTCATCAACGGCAAAAGCCTTGACGAGGTGCGCGGCGAGGTCGCCTACATCCCCCAACGCACCACAAGCGACTGGGACTTCCCAATCACCGTTCTGGAAACCGCGGTGCTCGGAAGCTATCCGCGGCTACGCACCTTTCAACGGCCCAGCCGAGCCGACCGCGAACGCGCCCGCGAATGCCTCGAAGCCGTCGGGATGAGCGAATACGCCACAACCCAGCTACGGGAACTCTCCGGAGGCCAAGCCCAACGCGTCTTCACCGCGCGAGCCCTCATGCAAGAAGCCACCGTGTTCTTCCTCGACGAACCTTTCGTGGGTATCGACGCCGCATCCCAGGCCCGCATCACACACATCCTCAAGCAACGCGTCGCCCACGGCGCGACCGTCATCGTGGTCCACCACGACCTCAACAACGCACGCCTCATTTTCGACGACATCGTGCTCGTCAACCGCCGCATCATCGCCAACGGAGCAACCGCCGCGACCTTCACCGCAGACAACCTCTCCGCAACCTACGGTCCCGACATCATCACCTACGCCCCGGCGCTGCTCGGCGGCGCAGCGCACAGCGGCAGCGACGCTAGCGGTACCGGCGGCGGGGAGAACGAGAACCTATGACCTTCATCAACGACCTTTTCGAATACACATTCCTCGCCCGTGCGCTCTTCACCGCAAGCGTTGTGGGGCTTGTGTGCGGGGTCATCGGCAGCTTCATCATCCTGCGGGGGCTCTCACTCATGGGGGACGCGATCTCCCACGCCGTGCTGCCGGGGATCGCGCTCGCGTTCATGTTCGACGTCTCATTCTTCGTGGGAGCGCTCGCCGCGGGGCTGCTCGCGGCGTTCGGGATCGGCGTGGTCTCGACCACCACAACGCTCAAACGTGACACCTCGATCGGGATCGTGTTCACCGCGTTCCTCGCGTTCGGCATCATCTTGCTCTCCAACACGACCGCGACGTTCTCACTGACCGATGTATTGTTCGGCAACGTGCTCGCGGTTCGGAAGCAAGACATGTGGCTTGCGGTGGTGATCGGCGCGGTTGTGTGCGCGGCGGTCTTGTTGTTCTATAAACAGCTGAAGATCACGACGTTCGACCCGGTCCTCGCTGATTCTTACGGGGTTCCCGTCAAAGCCGTGCATTACGGCGTTCTGGTTGCGCTTGCACTCGTGACGGTCGCGTCCGTGCAGACCGTGGGCGTGATCCTCGTGGTCGCTTTGCTCATCACACCTGCCGCGACCGCGTATCTATTGACCACCCGGTTGCCAAGCATGATCGCGGTCTCCGCGCTCATCGGTGTCGTAGCGGCTGCTGGAGGGATGTACTTCTCCGTAAGGTTCAACATCGTGTCTGGGCCCGCCATCGTGCTCACCGCGTTCACCATGTTCACGCTCGCGTACCTCTTCGCGCCACGCACCGGCGTCGTTACGAAAGCGATCGCTGGGCGATGACGCGGAAAGTGACTTTCAAAGCGGTGCTTGCTGCCATCGCGGTGGCGTTGCTTGCCGTGACAGGTTGTAGCGTGGTTCCGCGAGACGAGGCCGGTAGTGGCGCCGGGTTCGATGGTGACGGCAAGTTCAACGTCGTGACGAGTTTTTCTGTTCTCGAGGACATGACGCGGCAGATCGGCGGGGAGCACGTGAATGTCTACAACCTCGTTCCGGTGGGGCAGGACCCGCACGAATACGAGCTCCGTCCTGCCGACACGACTCACGCTCAAGATGCTGACCTGCTGATTTCCAGCGGCATGAATCTAGAGGGCGGGGAGGACGGCTGGATCAGCCGGCTCATGAACGCCGTGGACCTAGACACCAGCCAACACGTGGAGGCGACCCGCGGCATCAAACCGCTCTACATCAGCGACGGGGTGGAACAGGACGAAGCTGACGGCGATCAAGCATCCGATCTGGATGAGGATGAAGTGAATCCGCATGTTTTCGTTGACCCGGCTAACGGGGCGAAGATGGCGGAGAACGTCGCTGAGGCCCTGATCCGGGCGGACCCGGAGCACGCCGCTGACTATCGTGCCAACCGGGACGCCTACGTTGGGCGCATCAACGAGTTGGCGGGCAGCTATGACGAACTGTTCGCAGGCGTCGCGGAGGACGACCGGATCATCGTGACAAGCGAGCGTGCGTTCCAGTATCTAGCAAAGCGTTACGGGCTTGCCGAAGGCTACATCTGGCTGATCGATACGGAGGACGCGGGTAGTCCCGAGCAGCTGAAGCGTGCCGTGGATTTTGTGCGGGAGCATCGGCCGCCGGCGCTGTTTGTGGAGACGAACGTCAATCAGCGGCCTATGGAGACTGTGTCGGAGGAGACCGGTGTGCCGATCGCAGGAACCCTGTACTCGGATGAACTCGGCGCACCAGGCACTCCCGCGGGGACGTATATCGGTTTCCTTGAACACAACCTTGAAAGCCTGACCCGCGGGCTCGGTGAACAGTAGGGCTAGATCTTCGGGAACCGGCGCTTCTCAGTGAACGGTTCGACGTGGAACATATCAACGCCGCGTTCTCTGAGCCCTTCAAGTACGCGTTCGCTCACGATCCACGCGAAACTGTGGGCGCTTTCCCGCCAAGCATATGACGTAATCTCGCTGGTGCCTTCCGTGTTTTCGACGAATCCGACGTAGCCGGTGACACGCCCCTCGTTCGCGCTGAAAAGGTTTACCTCGAATGTTGAGCACCCTGCTACCCCGAGTTCAGCTACTGCATCCGCGAAACGTTGGGACACGAGCGTGGGCGGGCCACCCCAGAGAATGTCGCCCCGACGTTTACCGCGACTTATTGTTTCTCGTTCGAACCACACGTCGAATGGGAGCTCTTCGAGGTTGCCGTCGGCAACAACATCGTAAATATCGCGTCCATCGTCAAGGGTGTACGGCCCCAACGGGGGTTTCCCTTCCCAAACTGTGCGAATCCAAAAGTCTCGCTGGGTGCTCAGCGGAAGTATCTCGTACCAAGTCGTCACGGGGTCCCACGTCAGGTCTAGGCGGTGTTCGGATAGGTCCGATCCTATACCTCTACTGCTTTGGAACTGCCGAGTTCTCAGAAATCCGGGCGGAATCGCACGCCCGACGGCAGTGAAGAGAACCCTGCCCCGAGGAGCGCCGCAGCCAGATTCGTGCCCAGGATGTCTTCGCCGTTGACCTTCTGGAGCGTGATGACCTGCGACCGGGCACGCCGCAACGCCTCAACCAGTGAGACTGCAACGATCGAGGTCAACGCTGACTGCACATCGGCCGCCGACGCGCTGGCAGGCACCGCGCCGCTTGCGGTAGTGAGATGGTGCGCGAGCTCATCGATCCACGAAATGACGGTCCGACCACCCCGCTCCACATACAGTGCCGCGTGACCATCCACCATGACCACGAGGGCACCAGCCTTCCGGCCCGGTCGTGCTTTCGCGGGCGGGTCTGGCCACGGCAGAACCCCGCCGAAAGGGTTCGCGGGATCAGTCGCCGCGAGGGTCACCGCACTGTATGCGGGTGTGCCCGTGGCGAAGGTGGCGGAGGTGTCGGACAGGGCGGCGGAAGGTGCATCGCCGTCGCGGACGAACTCACGCAGCCTGTCCACCGTCCCGGACAACGCGAACTGCGCCGCCCCGAGTTTCTCCACGAAATAGCCGCGGCGGACCGTCCCGGTCTCCTCACGCCGCTGGAAAACCTTATACAGCGCCCCGAAACTGGCGCCCTCAACTGAGGCCCCGCCCTTCGTGACGACCCCGTAGCGGGCCAACAGCATCTCGGCGCGGGCGGCAGCCAGCAACGTCGGGTCGGTCTCCGGGGCAGGCAGCGCGGCCCATCGTCCCGCGTTCAGCCGTTCCGCAGGAGACAACACGGCCGGCTTCGACGCGGATGCCGAACGCAAACCACGCAAACCGGCCCGCCCCACCCTCGTGGTGCGGGTGCGGGCACGCGAACGCGACTGATGCGTCGCCTTACCCTGCGTCAACAGAGAACGCACCGGCAGGAACGAATCGTTCGTGACCCGGCCGGACCACAATAAATCCCACAAAACCGAACCCACAACGGAGTCTGTGACTGGGGTGGCGCCAGGGTCCGCGCCGTCGGCGGCCAAAGCCTGCGCAATCTGCCCCACATAGAACGCACCGCCGGAACCCAAGACCCCGAGCACGCGTTCGTGGAGGGTCGAGTGGACGGCCGCGTCGTCGGTGCTCGTTGCGTCGCCTGGGTTGGTTGCGTCGGCAGGGCTCTTGGAGTCCGCGCCGTTAGCCACCACCGCATCGGTCATGGCCAGAGGCAGCGAGAGCGCCGCGGTATCGGTGGTGTGGAATGCGATCCAGCCGTCATCAGCAGCGAGCGCCCCCGCGCCAGAGAACACAACATCGCCCGAAGCGAGGAGCTCCTCGAGCATCGCCGGCGCATAATCCGTCACGCGCGCCGGGAACACGTAAGACTCCCACGCGCTCGCCGGCAACGGGACTCCCGCGAGCTGCTCAATCACGGTGTAAACGCCGTCCAAGCCACGCAACGCATCAGCGCTATGCGACGCTTGAGTGCCGCGCCCAGCGCCCGTGCCGACGTCTTGCCAGTCGAGCAGGAATCGCGCGTACGCGTCTTGCGGGGTGGGCTCGACTTCGCTACGCAGTGCCGCGAGTGTGCGGGCGCGGATGCGCCGCAGGATCTCGGTGTCGCACCATTCACCTCCGGTGCGCCCGGGCGTGAATTCGCCGCATTCGATGCGGTTGTCCTGCATCAGCCGCCGCAGGGTCTGGATCACGACGGCGTTGGCCAGCCCCAGCGAATGCGCGGCTTGTTCTGTGGTGAAGGGGCCGTGGGTGCGGGCATAACGCAGCACGAGGTCTTCGAGCGGCGCTTCGACGGGTTCGAGGAACGCGACCGGGACACCCATGGGCAGCGGGATGCCCAGGGCATCCCGTAGACGTGCCGCATCCTCGATCGCGGCATACATCTCAGAGCCACGGATCCTGACCTTGAGCGCGCGCCGCTGAGCCACGAGCTCATCAGCCCACGCCGCCGCGTCCTCAACCGACGCGTGCGGTGCGGCACCTGCGCCGGCGTCGCTATCCGCGCCGCCATCGTGGGCGCCTGCACCGCCAGTCCGGCCATCGTCGTCCTGACCATCGGGCGGGTTGAGGCGGGCCGCGAGTTCTTCGGCGTTGAGTGGGCCGAGCACCCGCAGGAGGTCCGCGGCGCCTTCGAGCCCCCACGCGCGCCGTGATGGGGTGAGGCGTTGGGCTTCGGCTTCGACAGCGGCGATGATGTCCGCATCGAGCAGTTCGCGTAGTTCGCCTCGGCCCATGATTTCGTTGAGCAGTTTGGGGTCCAGGCTGAGCGCGGCAGCGCGGCGTTCCGCGAGCGGGGAGTCGCCTTCATACAGGAATTGGGCGACGTACCCGAACAGGAGGCTTTGCGCGAACGGCGAGGGTTCGCGGGTCTCAACCTCGGTGATGCGCACCGCGCGGGACGCAAGTTTCTGGGTGAGCACCCGCAGGGCCGGCATGTCGTAGACGTCTTGGAGGACTTCCCGCACGGTTTCCATGACGATGGGGAACGTCGGATGCTTCGCCGCTACAGCGAGTAGCTGGGCGGCTCTTTGCCGTTGTTGCCATAGCGGTGTGCGGCGGCCCGGGTCGCGGCGGGGCAGCAGGAGGGCGCGGGCAGCGCATTCACGGAAGCGGGCGGCGAAGAGCGCGGAACCGCCGACGCGTTCGGTCACGATCTCTTCAAGTTCCTCGGGTTCGAAGATGAAGATTTCGGCCCCGGGTGGTTCGTCTTCGGCGAGCGGTAGCCGCACGACGATGCCGTCGTCGGCTGCCATCGCGGACCCGTCGAGTCCGTAGCGTTCCTCGATCCGGGCGGCGACCGCGAGCGCCCATGGCGCGTGGACGGCTTTACCCCACGGCGAGTGCAGTATGAGCCGCCAGTCGCCGAGTTCGTCTTTGAAACGCTCGATCACAAGGTGAGTGTCGCTGGGTACGCGCCCGGTGGCTTGTTCCTGTACTTTGATGTAGCGGATGAGGTTGGTCGCGGCCCATTCGTCGAGCCCCGTGTTGGTGAGTTCGGTGTGGGTTTCAGTTTCGGGTTGGTGTGCGATGCGGGCTTGGAATGCGCCTAGTGCTTGGCCGAGTTCGGCGGGGCGGCTGAGGTCGTCGCCGTGCCAGAACGGTAGCTTGCCGGGTTCTCCGGCGGCTGGGGTGACGAGGACGCGGTCGAATGTGATGTCTTGGATGCGCCACGCGCTGGCACCGAGTTGGATGACTTCGCCGATCCTGGTTTCGTAGACCATTTCTTCGTCGAGTTCGCCTACGCGTTTGTTGCCGGTTCCGGCTTGGTCGCCGTCGGCGAGGAATACGCCGAAGAGTCCGCGGTCCGGGATGGTTCCGCCGCTGGTGACGGCGAGGCGTTGCGCGCCGGGGCGGGCGGTGATGGTGCCTTCGTCGCGGTCCCAGATGATGCGGGGCCGCAGTTCCGCGAAGTCGGCTGAGGGGTATTTCCCGGCGAGCAGGTCGAGGACTGCGATGTAGGCGGAGTGGGGTAGGGATGCGTAGGGTGCGCTGCGGCGGAGGGTGTCGTACCAGGTTTCGACGTCGAGGGTGTCTAGGGCCGCGGCGGCGACGGTGTGTTGTGCGAGGACGTCGAGTGGGTTGGCGGGTATCGCCATGGTTTCGATGAGTCCTTCGCGCATGCGTTGCACCGTGATGGTGGTGGAGACGAGGTCGCTTCGGTGTTTGGGGAAGAAGTGGCCGTGGGATTCGGCTCCGACGTGGTGGCCGGCTCGGCCTACGCGTTGCAGGCCGGCGGAGACGGCGCCGGGGGATTCGATCTGGATGACGAGGTCGACGTCGCCCATGTCGATGCCGAGTTCGAGCGAGCTGGTTGCCACGACGCATGTGAGCGTCCCGGTTTTGAGGGATTCTTCGATCGTGGCGCGGCGTTCTTTGGATACGGAGCCGTGGTGGGCCATCACGATGTCCGGCACAGGTGTTTCTGTGCCGGTGCGTTCGTTTTCGTGGCGGGTGTTGAGTTCGTTGAGTGCGGTGGTGAGTTTTTCTGCGAGCCGCCGTGAGTTGACGAACACGATGGTGGAGCGGTGGGCGCGGATGAGGCTGAGCACGCGTTCTTCGATGTGGGGCCAGATGCTTGCGCTGGCGACGTCGGTGGGTAGGCCTGTTTGGGGTGCGGGTGCGGTCGCGAGGTCTGAGAGGTCAGGCACGGGGACGGTGACGCGGAGGTCCCAGGTTTTCTCTGCTGGCGGGGCGACGATCGTGACTGGCTGGTTTCCGCCCAGGAAGCGGGCAACCTCTTGGTGCGGTTCCACTGTGGCTGAAAGCCCGATGCGTTGAGCGGGTTTGGCCAGGAGGCTATCGAGGCGTTCAAGTGAGACGGCGAGGTGGGCGCCGCGTTTGGTTGAGGCGAGTGCGTGGACTTCGTCGATGATGACGGTCTCTACGTTGCTGAGGGTCTCCCGCGCTTTGGAGGTCAGCATGAGGTAGAGGGATTCCGGGGTGGTGATGAGGATATCCGGCGGGCTGGAAATGAGTTTGCGGCGCTGGTTGACGGGGGTGTCGCCAGTGCGGATCCCTACCGTGATCTCCGGGGTGGTGTTGGTGTCCAGAACGGCGTTGTCTGCGGTGATGTCGGTTGTGGTGCCGTTGTCAGCGGCTTGGGTGAGGTGTTTGGCGGTTTGGGTGATTCCGATGAGGGGCGCGCGGAGGTTGCGTTCAACATCGGTTCCGAGCGCTTTGAGCGGGGAGATGTAGAGGACCCGGGTGCGTTTCTTTTTGCTCCGGCTCTTCTTGGTTTCTTTCTCTGAGCGCAGTGTCTTGTCGCTCTGTGTCTTGTTGCTCTGTGTCTTGTTGCTCTGTGGCTTTTCGCCGGTGGCTTGGTGCTGTTTCCCGTGGAGGAGTTGGTCGAGTGACCAGAGGAATGCGGAGAGTGTTTTTCCGGAGCCGGTGGGCGCGATGACGAGCGTGTGGTTGCCGCGTGAGATTGAGTCCCAGGCGCCGAGTTGGGCGGCCGTGGGGTGTGGGAAGGCGCCGTTGAACCAGGTGCTGGTGGGTTCTGAGAACCGGCCCAGGATGGTTTCTGCGTTCGGTGTTTGTGGTGCCACTCGTTACGAGTTTATCCCCCGCTGGTAGCTAGTACTTGATGCCTATAAGGTAGCTCCAGAATGCGATCGAGACCATGAACGCGATCACCGCTCCTGCGAAGATGCCCCAGCCGAGGTGCTTTCGAGGAGTAAACAAAGCGGTTTGCAGGCCGATGATCCCGAGAATGAACGGGGCCATGGGGACTAGGAGAAGAGTCTCGCCGGGGTCAATGAACCATGGAAGATGCATGCCGAGGACGGTTGGGACGAAACCGATCAAGAAGCCTGCAACACCGATGTAGACGTTGCGGCGTTTTTTGCGATTTTCATCGACCAGCTCCGCTACATGTGACGAAATGGTTTGTTCGTGCACCTGGGACGGGGTGGTATGTGGCTCGGGCGGGGTACTCTTCTCGTTCATTTTTAACCTTCGCGGGAAGAAGCCCAGCAAATGTAAGTGTTGGCGGGGCTGTGTTAGTTAGGCCAGTTCAAATAGTCGGCGAGCAGGTAAGCCCCGTATATGAACATTACAACGAAGGGTATGGCGAATCCGGCGAATAGACCCAAACCGAAGTGTTTGTGAGGCGTCAGCAGAGCAATCAGTATGCCTATCACTGGGATTCCAAATGAAACTAGAGGAAGCAGAAATACGTAGTGGCCTATGGCTAGCTGCGACAGAAGATAGTACAGGAGGAAGAGTGCGAAACCGGTAGCCAACCCGAGGAAAGTACGGCGGAAAGCCAGGCGGCGATGTTTGGTCTGCTTTGGTGTGCGTGGAGATGGGGTTTCTTGGTGGGCCGGAGCTGGTGTGGTGTGTAGTTCGGGAGGTGGATTGTTCTCGTTCATGTTTCAACCTTTGTGGAAAGAGATCTAGCAGGTATAGCGGTGGTTTAGATGCAACAGTGGCTGTGCTAGCTAATTCAGTTTTTACTGTTGCCGAGGAAGTAGAGCAGGAGCACGATGACAACGATGAAGCCTGCAACAGTTCCTATGAAGATGCCCCAGCCGAGGCGTTTACGAGAGCTCAGCGTGGCTATCGTTATGCCGATGATTGCGTAGACGAGCGGGGACAAGAGCAAGAGGGGAAGAATATCCCCGTTAGCGAAGAATGGCGGCACATACATACTGAGGCCGGTTGCCACGAAACCGATAGCAAAACCGATGTAGGCGCCGCGACGGTCTGTATGTCGTTTCTCGGTCTGCTTGGGTGTGTGGATGTTTTCGTGCACGGATCACCCCTTGTGGGAAACCCTACTGAGTGCAGGGAGACTGTGAGTTTCTGGTGAGTGAGTTTTATATGTGGACATTCTGAGCCTATGAAAAGGCCATAAGGGCGCACGGACCAAAGAAGATGATGATGCTGGCCAAAGGCCCAGCAATGAGCCCCCATCCGAATGATTTGTGTTTTTCGTTTTTCAGGATTAGGGAGATGCCGATGAGGATGAACCCTATCGGTGGAATCAATGGGCCCACGAATGGGTTCATAAAGAAGAAGAAAGGAGACACTAGCACCGAGAAGAAAACACCAACAACAGCGCCGGCGAACATGAGCCCGCATCCGCCCACATCGTTGCCCCGCTCATCATCCCGAGGGGGACCGTAACCGTCGCTAGTGCCAGGCATGCCATACTGCTGGTTGTTGCTCTCGTTGTGGTGTTCGCCGCTGTCTTCGCTGTCTCCGTAGCCGTTGGTGTTGTTGTTCGTGCTCATGCCGGCACCTCATTTTCTTCAGGCGCGCGGTTTCCTGCGTGGACAGGTGCTGCCACACGGGTAGTTTCTCCCTCAAGCGCAGGTTGCGTCACGTGGCCATGAGCGTGTTCTGCCGCGGCATCGTGAACAGCCGCCAGACGCGGAGCAGCCGCAGTATCACGGCTGGTTTCGGTGCCCCAGAGTTTGCCGCGTTTTATGAGGTAGATAATGCGGATCGCGAAGATCGGGATCGTCACGAGCAGGAACATTTGCGGCCGGGTGAGGCCCATCCAGGCGATCTCGTTGCCGCGCACAAACTCGACGAAGAACCGGAATACCGCGTACGTCCCGATATACAGGGTGAGGGTTTCACCCGGTGCGATCGGTTTGAACCGTAGCCAGAACCACAGAACACAGAATGCGATCAGATGGAACGCGGATTCGTAAGCGAAGCTCGGATGCAAACCCACACCCGCCGGGGTGTGCAGGTGAGCCCCTTGCTGTTCGTTGAGCACAACACCCCAGTCGCTCCCCGTGGGGGTTCCCGGCCGCTCCGTCAAATAGCAGGCCCAACGCCCAAAAGCCATCGCAAGCGCCACAGCCGGTGCGAACAAGTCACCGCTGCGGGCTTTATAACCGATGATCTTCTTCGCAACATGGACGCCAAGCCACGCACCCACCAGCGCAGACAGGAAGGATGCATTGCCATAAGCTAGCTGCTCTGCGAGGCCCAGATTCTCGCGCGGGTCCAGGTGTTGCGCCCATGTGCCAAGACGAGCGAACACGGCGGCACCAGCCAGTGCGCCCACTACAAGCACGCCTGTGCGTTCGTTGAGGCGTTCGCGTCTGCGCGCCTCAATCCAGAACACCACGGAACCGAGCAATAATGCGATAGCAACGAACACCGAGTGGGTATCCAACGGGACCCCAGGGATGAGTTCGAACCCGATCAAATCAGATAAATGTGGATACATGGTCAGCTCACTATCTTGATCCATGCCATGACCCACAGCGGTGTGAGCGCTGCTGCGAGCACGGCAAGTGTGGTGAGGTAGGCGATCACACGTTTAGTGTCGCCTAGTTTGCATTTGGATTTCATGAGGCCTTCGCGACGTGCCTTCGCGTAGCCGCGAATCCCAAGAATCGAGAAGAACAAAAGCGAAAGCGGGCCGAAAATACACGTCAGTAAAGCGATGGTGGCGAAGATGCACAACCGCAACGGGTCGAAAGGCTGAGCCGGTTCCGGCAACCCGTCCGTGACACGTTGGTTCAACGCCGGGGTGTTCGGCGTCATGAACGAATGCTCCGCCTCGTGTGCCCTATTAGTCATGATGCACCCTCATCGTGTCACTCCGTCAGGAACTTTCACTGACACAGGGAGACGGTGCCGGCCAGCGGAGTCATGAGCCGGCGTGCTTGCGGTGTCTGCTTTGCCAGTGGCGGTGGAGATGCGGCGTTCACCTAGCGGAGCCCACGCCTGCACAGCGCAGAATGGCGCGCACTGGTGGATCGCGTTGCCATCCTCGTCGGCGCCTTCACGCACTGTCGCGACGTGTACACAGCATTGGGTGAGGCGTTCTTCGATCATCGTGTTGATGTCCATGAACGGTTTGATCGTGATGCGTTTGACGCGTTCACCCATGAACTGGCGTAGCCGGTGTTGTTGCCCCGGCAGGGAAGAAGCCGCGAGCTTGGCGAGCGTTCCGATCCCCAGATCACACCCCACACAGATGTCGCGCCACAGCGAACCGATCGACGGGTGAGACAGCGAGGACTGCTCAGAGAACAGATCCAGAAGTGATTGCTTGACCTGTTTCTTGAGTGTCTTATTGACCCCGGAATCCGCGATGCGGTTGGCGATCATGTCAGGGTTCAGGTCAAGGAACTCTTTCAGTTTCTCAGGGCCCACGAGGCTCGTGAGTGAAGACCATTCGCCCGAATCGTCTTTGAGTAGGTATCCCAGTGAGCAACAGTGCGGATGGGAACACGGTAGCGCGGTCATGTCCCGCCACGTGACGAGGCCATCAGTCTGTTCCTCAAGACGGGCAAGAACCCCTGTATGCGTTAAACGGTTGTTCGGGTCGATGCCCGCGGAACGTCCAGACCCGAAGACCGGCTGGATCGTCACGCCACCCACGAACGGGGTGTCGAGCGCACGGCGGATCACGGTGCCGATCTCGTGGTCGTTGACTCCTAAAGCCGCCGTCATGGTCAGCGTTGTGAAGATCCCGGCCTCAGACAACCGGTCCAGGGCCTCGAACTTGATCTTCCGGATGTCCCCGCCGCGGTGGTAACGCACGGAGCATTCCTCTTCGCCGTCGTACTGCAAATACACTTCGAGGCGCTCGCGGTGCTTGGCTAGGAAATCAACGAATTCCTGGTCTTGGGCTATACGCAGTCCGTTGGAGTTGAGCAGGATCCGGACTACCGGGCGTGCAGCAAGTTCCTCGATGAGCTGCTCAAGCCACGGATACAGCGTCGGTTCGCCGCCCGAGAGCATGAGCACGTCGATACGGTTCTCTTCGCGGGACAAACGCGTATCGACCGAGGCGAGGACTTCCGCGAGCGGAGCAACAGAGGACTCAGCAGGGGAAGAGGACGCGAAGCACGTGGGGCACTTGAGGTTGCAGTGGTCTGTGATGTCTTCCAACAAGATGCAGGTGTGCTGGGTCTGCATCGTGGGAAGACCATATTCGTAGGCTTCCGGAACCGGTAGGAAGTTGTTCTCAAGGTCCGGGGTATGCACTTTGGTGGGAGCCGTCCACTGCTCAAGATAGGTGAGGATCTCACCGGATTCGTCATACAGCGTCCGCTGCAGACCGTGTTTGCGGCAACCGCGTTCCAGCCACACTTGCCCGTCAGGGTATTCGGCAAGCCAACCGGTGAGCCGCTCAACCTGAGCTAGTGGTTTATGAGGGTCTTGCTCATGGCATACGGGACAAAACGCATTCACATAACGGTGAATGCGGTACGAACGAAGCGGCATCCCAGGTGCATCGACAGGCATGATATGAGCCTAAGACAAGAACGTGCCGTAGGCCACATTCCTATCAAAATTGTGGATATATAACGGAGCGTTCGCGGCTGTGGACAACGGAAAACCCGCACGGCGTCCTCACACGTGGTGGTATCCGCTACCGGCCATGATCTCTTGTGATCGGTACACCTGCTCAACGAGCATCAACCGCACAAGCTGGTGCGGGAACACCAAGTTGGAGAGCGACCATACGAGGTCCGCCCGTTGGTGCACGCTCTGATCAACACCGAACGCGCCACCAATTACCACAACCACTCTCTTACCTTGGTCGATCGGGCCACGCAACGCCTTCGCTAACTGAGGTGAGTTCAGCATCTTCCCGCGCTCATCCAACAGCACAACGTAGTCGCCGTGGCCGATCTTCTTCAGCAGGCGAGCTGACTCTTCAGCCCGTGCAACATCGTCGGCTTTGGAACTGTGCTGTAGTAGGTCCCACTGCACATCCCACGGCTTGCGCAGCCGGCGTTCGTAACGGGCGATGCCTTCTTCAACCCACGACTCATGTTTGCGGCCCACGGCCAGAACCCTAATACTCACACAACCATCCTGGCATGCGTGTGGAAGACTTAACCCTATGAGTCATTCTCACGAGCCTGAACCTGGAACCCATCCACGTCTTCGCCGTTTGCGGGCAGGGGATGCGGATGCGGTGCTTGCAGCGTTCGCCTCGTGCCCAGAGATGACCCGCCAAGGCAACGTCACCGATGCCGCTTCAGCGGCCCGCTATGTAGCCGCGCTCATCAACGAGGACTCCAGCGCTGACCCCGAAACCACGGATGAACCCGCAACCGAAACCACCGGCGACACCACGGACGCTTGCGATGACAAGGACGCGTTCGCGGTCGTGGATGACAATGACCGCCTGTGGGGGCTTGTTGGTATAAACCGCGATGCGGCCAACAAGGTTGGCTGGTTCTGGTACTGGATGCACGCTGCAACACGGAAGCGTGGTTGGACCTCGCAAGCGGCCGCAACAGTTGCGAACTGGGCTCTAGATCACGGAGGATATGAAAGGCTCGAGTTAGGTTACAGAGCCAACAACCCGGGCTCTCAACGGGTTGCCGCCCTGGCCGGATTCATCCCGGAAGGGGTCGAAAGGAAGAAGTTCCTTGTCAAAGGGGAACGTATCGACGTTCACTTAAGCGGCCGGTTGGTGACAGACCCGGCACCAGAAACCACGGAACTTGACATCACCTGGTGATCGACCAGCGTGAAGGCCACTATGAAAGACAAGGCGAAGGCCCAAGTGAAGACGAGTCTGAAGCCCTCAATACAGCTTGGGGTGATCGTGTGAGCAACCGCGGAGTGTTCAGCCCTATATCTGGGCGGCCTGCACCTCACCCGGTGCCTCTTCCCGGTTGGAACATCTCCATCTTGTGGTTGAGCGCGCTCATACCTCTGGTAGCTACCATCACGTTGCTGGGGCATGTAGGCCGTAACTCAACAGGCCTACCCGTGGACCGAGATATTTTGGACTGGATCGTAGCGTCCCGCTCTGAGCCCTGGACCCACATCGTCCCTGTGTTCAGCATGATCGGTAGTACGCCGGTGTTCACGCCCATCATGATCGTGTTTGCTGGATCTATCGCGTATTTCAAACGGTCGCTGTGGCCGGTGATCTTGCTCGCTCTCACGGCAACGCTGTCGGTGAGTGCCACGGTGATCATCAAGAACGTGTTCAACCGCCGGCGGCCACCCCTTGAAACCCAGCTACAACCTTACGAGTATTCCGGGTCGTTCCCCTCGGGGCATACTTTGAACGCGTTCGCCCTCGTGAGTGTGTCTATCTCAATGGTTCTGCGGTGGGCAGTGCGCACTTGGCTGCGGTGGGCCACCGTGATCCTCGGTGTGGCTTACATGTTCGCGATGGCGTTCTCCCGTGTCTATATGGGTGTGCACTGGCTATCAGATGTCCAATGCGGCGCCATGTTGGGTGCGGCGATCGGGTTTATCATGATTTCGGTCGATGTGTGGGCCCGCTCGCACTGGTGGTCGCGGGAGATCAACCGGGCGAGCGAAGAAAGGCTTCCGCGCCGCGAGGTAAAGCGGACAAGCAGGCGGCGCATCAGACAAACGGTGCATAAGATAAACATCGATTAAGCCAAGAGGTCCCAAGAACTGGTGTTCTTGGGACCTCTTGTTTGTGGCGGTAGCGGTGGGATTTGAACCCACGGTGCAGGGTCACTGCACACAACATTTCGAGTGTTGCACCTTCGGCCGCTCGGACACGCTACCAACTCCGGACACTCTATGTCATAGCCCGGCCGGTTTCCAAACCGAACTGGTGCCTCGGTACGTAGCGTTCAGGGTTCGCTACGCATTGTGGCGAAGAATTCCTGGAGTATTTCTTGGCACTCTCCGGCTTGGACGCCCGCGAAAACTTCGGCGCGATGGTTCAGCCGCGGTTCCCGCAGAATATCCATCACGGAGCCGGTTGCTCCGGCTTTCTCGTCCCACGCACCAAATATCACCCGCGGGATGCGGGCGAGCACGATTGCCCCGGCACACATAGGGCACGGTTCAAGCGTCACCACGAGCGTGCAGTCAGTGAGCCGCCAACCATCGCCGCCATCGTCGTCTCCTCTGTCGCTAGCGGCGCCACCGTCGCCACCGGTGGGGTTGCCGGCGTTGGATGCGAGGGCGCGTGCGGCTTCACGGATCGCTACGACTTCGGCGTGCCCGGTCGGATCGCCGTCGCGTTCGCGGATGTTATGGCCGCGGGCAACGATTCTCCCGTCCGGACCCACGATGACCGCGCCGATGGGGATGTCGCCGTGCTGGGCGGCTGCGCGGGCTTCTTCGAGGGCGGCCCCCATCCATGCGTTGGCCCCGTCGGGTGGTTTGATCGGCATGTTCACAACGGTAAACCATGAATCTTCCCGCCGCGTACTCGGCAGTGGCGGCGGCGTTGTTGCTCGGACGGTATCCTGTTTTCATGCGCGTACATGTTGTTGAGCACCCGCTCGTGGCCCACAAGATTTCGGTTCTGCGTGACAAGACGACCCCGTCCCCGGTTTTCCGGCAGTTGACTGAGGAGCTTGTCACGTTGCTTTCGTATGAAGCGACCCGGGACGTCCGCACCCGTGAAGTCACGGTTGAGACGCCTGTGGCGACAACCAAGGGGGTTGCTTTCGCAAAGCCGACCCCGCTTGTCGTGCCGATTCTTCGCGCTGGTTTGGGGATGCTCGAAGGCATGATGCGGCTGTTGCCGACCGCTGAGGTGGGCTTCTTAGGCATGGCTCGTAACGAGGAGACGCTTGACATCATCACGTACGCCGAGCGGCTGCCCGATGATTTGTCGAACCGTCAGGTTTTCGTGATCGACCCGATGCTGGCTACCGGTGGAACCCTTGTGGAATCGATCGGTTACCTGTTTGAGCATGGAGCGGATCAAGTCACGTGTATCTGCTTGATCGCTGCCCCGGAGGGCGTTGAGCGCCTGAACGCGGCCTACGGCGATGATGACCGCGTCAACCTCTACATCGCGGCGCTCGATGAAGGGCTGGATGAGAACGCCTACATTGTGCCTGGTCTCGGCGATGCAGGAGACCGCCTGTACGGCCTCGCCGAATAGACCGGCTCCTTAGCGTTGGCAGGCTCTTGAACCTTCGGTTCCTGCCGCGTGGCTGGGGCCTGCGCCGTGGTTGGAGTTTGCGTCTCTATCGCGGCCTGGGCATCAGCTGGGGCTTGCGCTTCGAGCTGTGTGGTTTCAGCGAGGTGCTTTGCCGCGCCTGCCGCCGGTGGTGGGCAGTATGGCAGCCGGATGGTGAAGACGGTGTTGCCGGGCTCTGATTCAACGTTGATGGTGCCTTGGTGGGCTTCTGCAATCGCTTTGACGATGGCCAGGCCGAGGCCGCTGGTTGATGTTGAACCGGAGCGCGCTTTGTCGGCGCGGGCGAGCCGGTCGAATACTTTCGGCAGGAATTCTGGGTCGATACCTTCGCCGGTGTCGTGGACACGGACTACGACGTCGTAGCCGCTGTTGTGCGAGCGTGCCCGTTCTTCCGCGTGCATTTGTGTGGTGCTTGCGTTGAACAGCGCTGGAACATGGGTGAGCTGTGTCGGTTCGATGCCGACTGTGATATCGACTTGCGTTCCGGCGCTGGTGTGTTTCGCGGCGTTGGAGGCAAGGTTGCTGAGAACCCGGGCGAGCTGGGACGGGTCGCCTTCGACGTAGGCGGGGTCGCCGTCGGTGAACGCGTCGAATTCCCATGTGTGCTCGCCGAACGCGGCTTGAGAGTCCAGGTACACGTTCGCGGCGATCTGGACCATGTCCACGGTTTCGATGGTCGTGGCGTGGCCTTCTTCGAGTCGGTTCAGAAGCAAGAGCTGCTCGACCAGTTCGGTCATGTTCTCGGTCTGCCCGATCAGGCGTTCGAGTGAGCGTTCCCCGTCGGGGGTGAGCTCGTGGGTCACGTGGATCAGCTGGGCGTAACCGCGGATCGAGGCCAGTGGTGTGCGCAGTTCGTGGGATGCGTCGGCCACGAAGCGGCGCATCTTCATTTCGGAAGCGGCGCGGGTCTCTAATGCGTCTCCGACGTTGTCGAGCAAACGGTTCAGAGCTCCACCGAGGCGCCCGATCTCTGTAGGTTTGCTGGCAAGGTTACGGTTCACCCGCTGATCCACATGAACATCGGATTCTGTGAGGGGGAGGGTCGCGATGGAGTCCGCGACATCCACTACGTGGTGGAGCGGCTGCATCGTGGCTCGTATGACCGCGCCGCCTACAGCGCCCACCAACACGACGCCGATCGTGGAGACCACCAGCATCGTGAGGTCGAGCGTCCGCAGGGTTGCGTAGGTGCGTTTAGCGGGCAGTCCTGCGACCATCACTGTTGATGCTGGCAAATCGCGTGAGGCGACAGGCTCAATGAGGAGCCGGTAGTCCCCGATCTCGAGTGTGGCTGTGATGCCTTCAGTCTTTTGAGGGTTGTACTCGAACTCGTCGATTTTGGTGATGATGGTTTTCCGGTCGGCTTCTGAGAGCTTTGTAGGCTCGCCGGTAACGGAGTCGGTGACTTCGGGGCCGGCACGGAACTTGCCGTCGGCAACGAGGGCGACGACGGTTCCAACGGGCTGGCTGCTTACGTCGGTGACCGGCATGTGCCCGCTGGCGGAGGTCGCGCGGTCGATGGTCGCGGCGAGGCTCGAGTCGAGCTGCCCCCACAGCTTTGCGGCCATGAGGGTGTGCGTCAGCCCGCCGATGATCATGGATCCAGCGGCGAGCATCAGGGTTAGCAAGACCACCAAGCGTACGCGCAAAGACATGCGCGTATTCTTGCGTGCTAGGTGGCGCTTGCGGTGACGCACGTGATAATCACGCTCCAGGTTTGAGGACGTAACCAGCTCCGCGAACGGTGTGGATCATTGGCGAGCGGCCTGTGTCAATTTTTTTGCGTAAGTATGAGATGTATAGCTCGACGATATTAGCTTGTCCGTCAAAACCATAGTTCCACACTGATTCTAGGATCTGTGGTTTGGACACTACCCGACGAGCATTCTCCATGAGGTATTTCAAAAGGTCGAATTCGGTTGCGGTGAGTTGAATCTCTTCGCCAGCGCGGTGCACTTCGTGCGAAGCGGTGTTGAGGCTGAGATCACCGACCACGATTTCGGTCTCGTCGGCGCTTGCTGCGCCGGAGCGTTGCACAAGACGGTGCAAGCGCAGGAGGAGTTCTTCGAGGTTGAAGGGTTTGGTGACGTAGTCGTCGCCGCCGACTGCCAGGCCTTCGATTCGTTCGTTGGCGGAATCCTTCGCTGTCAAGAACAGTGCTGGCAGTTCAGGCTTGAATCCGCGGATTCGCTTGAGCACTTCAGGCCCTTCGATTCCTGGCAACATCCAGTCGAGGACAACGATGTCTGGGTTGACGTCACGGGTCATCTGGACGGCTTCGAGGCCGTCGTGACACACAGTGGCTTCCCAGCCAAGCATGCGGACTCCCATCGCTACGAGATCGGCGAGGGTTGGCTCGTCATCGACGACGAGAGCGCGGATAGGGGAACCGTCTGGGTGTTCAAGGCGCGGTAGCTCTTGAGGGGAGAAACGAGAAGTGCTCATGTAACCACTTTTCCTGAGAGAGGTGAGGTAATTCTATGGAAAACCTATGTAAATGCTGTGTAACGCTTCTACATCAGCTGTTTCTTCTTGTCAAGACAGCATCTGAATTATATGCAACTGATTGAATCAATATTCACCAACCGGCACTGATTCTCAGTCTTGAGGCCTGAAGGTTGCGGGTTGCATGGTGACGAAGATTGCATAGTGCCGGTTCGTGGGTGTGCAAAAACTCTTTGATAATTCAAAGCCTTAGGTTCAAAGTGCCTCCGGGAGTGAGGTTCGTCACTAAAATCGGCGTGTATCTCACATGCTGAGACGTTTGCATAAACTTTGCTTGCGATATCGAAATATTGCGAGCAATATCTTGTCATACAAGGAAATGAGCCGAAACATATAACGTTCCAGAATTTCGGACCATTGTGAAAATCGCTCTGTTATATCGTGTCATTTTCGCATTGGTATGTTTTTAGGCGTTGGAGTTTTGGTTGGCAGGGCCCCGGGGCGGCAAGGTGTCGGGGCTGCGTCTAAGGAGCAGGTATGTCCACCAACCCCGGATACGTTCACATCTCTGTCCGCGCCGCACAAAAGCGCGCAGCAGCAGCTCGCCGAGCAGCTGAGTTAGGTCGGGCCGGCTGGGGTAACCTCGCTCCAGTACCTCAAGGGCAGAACGGGATGCATCCCATGCCCGGTCAAGCTATGAGGCATAACAACCCTGCAGAATCCGGCGGTGAGACATCGGCGCGCGGTTTCGTGGTCTATGTGGGTCTGGATGAAGAGACCGCAGCAAACGCGGGCACGTCGCTTTCGCGTTTGTCCTCGCAGGTCACGACGTTCCTCCAGACTCTGGTTCCGGACGCTCAAACTCACGCGGCAGTAGCGCTCGCGCCTGCAAGCGCCGGTGGTAGCAACATCGACGTTGTGCGCCAGTGCTTGGGCGACCCAACTGTCAGCGGCAACGCTCCGGCTCGCGCGGTCCCGACTGTCGCTGATCCAGCGCGTCACACCGTGGGTGTATTGATTGATCTTTCTCGCCGCGAAGTGCAGCTCGACGGCGACATCCTGAACCTCACTCATAAAGAGTTTGAACTTCTGAACTACCTCGTTGAGAACGGTTCCCGCACTGTGGGGCGTGAGGAGCTGCTTGAGAGTCTGTGGCGCGGCGCCGACGAGATCCCGAATGAGCGTACGATCGACGTTCATATCCGTCGATTGCGCGCCAAGCTCGGGCGTCTGTCCAATACGGTACGGACTGTCCGCGGCCAGGGCTACCGCTTTTATGATCACCCAGAGGTGACCGTGTGGGCGGTTCCGGAATACTCCATCTAATATAGAACCAATCCATGGTGTGAACGGGGCGAGGCTTGATGCCTTGCCCCGCTCGCATTTAATGGTGTTGAGTAAGTGGTCCGGTTGGATGTCAAGCGAGGGATTCAGATGGCAGCTAAGACTCTGTTGATCATGCGTCACGGAAAAGCTGAGGCTCCGTGGGGGCAAGAGGATCGAATGCGTCAGCTCACCGAGTTCGGATGCGAGCAAGCGCGCCGGGCGGGGGAGTATGTGCTGGGGCAGGGGCTCGTGCCGGATGCAGCCTTGGTGTCTGATGCGGTGCGTACGAGGGCGACGTATGCGATGTTCTCTTCGGTGCTGGGCGAGGATGCCCCGAGCGCGTATCTCGATGCTGATTTGTATCTGACTGATGCAGTGGGCCTGATTGCCGCGATTAATCATGTGCCGGAAACGGTGTCCCGTTTGATTGTGGTCGGGCACATGCCTGCGGTGCAGGATGCTGCAATGCGGTTGGCGTCAGCTGAGTCAGATGAACAAGCGGTCATGGACATGGCGGGGCATTACCCGCCCGCATCGTTATGTGTGTTCCACTTTGATGGTGTGTGGGCTGAGCTTGACGGGCGCGATGCGGCGCTGGAGCGGTTCAAGACCTTTAAGTAAGCAACATTCAAGGCAGTGTGCCAGGAGATGAAACCCCCGAGAATATAAAAGGTCTCGGGCACCGCATGAACGGTGTCCCGAGACCTAACAATTTGCGCGCCCTAAGGGATTCGAACCCCTGACCTTCTGTTCCGTAGACAGACGCTCTATCCAGCTGAGCTAAGGGCGCATTTAGTTTTCATCTGATGTTCACCTGATCGGTTCTCATCGATGGCGACCTGCATAAGATTACCGAGACTTTGGCGGGTGTGCAAATCGGTAGTCCAGTACCACGTAAAAGATAGACCGGTCTATTTGACGTGTGTTACCAGCCGAAGCTCAAGAAACCCCGGAAATACAAGGAACTTAGACCGCTCACTTGCCTCGTGGGGCCCTGTCCGCGTGGGACGCCTCACGTCACGTCCTGCCTGCACCTGCATTCTGTAAGCCCTCATGGTTACTCTTGATGGAGACGCAACAGTCCATTTGGAGGCATAGTCTTATGACCGCGAACGCTGAGCAGACCAGCTTGTCCGCACCCACTTCTCACCAGAAGCTGGCGCAGTGGGTGTCCGAGGTGGCAGCGCTGACCCAGCCGGATGCTATCCACTGGGTAGACGGTTCCGAATCCGAAGACCTCAAGCTCAAACAGCTCCTTGTTGACGCCGGTACGTTCACCAAGCTCAACGAGGACTTGTTCCCTAACTCTTACCTCGCGAACTCTGACCCTGCCGACGTCGCGCGTGTCGAGTCCCGTACGTTCATTTGCTCCGAGAAGGAAGAGGACGCAGGCTTCACGAACAACTGGATGGATCCGGTTGAGATGAAGACTAAACTCAACACCCTTTTCGAAGGCTCGATGCGCGGCCGCACGATGTACGTCATCCCGTTCGTGATGGGCCACCTCGACGCGAAGAACCCTAAGTTCGGTGTTGAGATCTCTGACTCCGCATACGTCGTGACCTCGATGCGCATCATGGCCAAGATCGGTAACGAGGTCTTGCGCAAGATGGAGGAGACGGACGCGTTCTTCGTTCCGGCGTTGCACTCGGTCGGCGCCCCGCTTGAAGAGGGCCAAGAGGACGTTGCGTGGCCATGCAACGAAGAGAAGTGGATTGTGCACTTCCCGGAGGAACGCTCGATCGTCTCCTACGGTTCCGGCTACGGCGGCAACGCGCTGCTCGGTAAGAAGTGCTACTCGCTGCGTATCGCCTCCGTCATGGCACGCGATGAGGGCTGGCTCGCGGAGCACATGGTGCTGATGCGACTGACCAACCCGGAAGGTAAGTCCTTCAACATTTCCGCTGCGTTCCCATCGGCATGCGGTAAGACCAACCTCGCTTTGATCGACCCAACCGTGGACGGCTGGAAGGCCGAAGTCCTAGGCGATGACATCGTCTGGATGAACTTCGACGAAGACGGCGCTCTGCGTGCGGTCAACCCTGAATACGGTTTCTTCGGCGTAGCACCGGGCACCGGCTGGTCCACCAACCCGAACGCGATGCGCGCCATCGCTAAGGGCAACACGATCTTCACCAACGTCGCACTCACTGACGAGGGCGGCGTCTGGTGGGAAGGCATGACCGACGAAGCCCCAGATCACCTGATCGACTGGCAAGGTAATGACTGGACTCCGGACGCAGGCCGTCCAGCGGCCCACCCGAACAGCCGTTTCTGCACGCCGATCAGCCAGGCTGACATGCTCTCCGAGGAGTACTACAACCCGGACGGCGTCAAGCTGGACGCGATCATGTTCGGTGGCCGCCGCAAAACCACCATCCCGTTGGTCTCCCAGGCTCGCAGCTGGACCCAGGGCGTGTTCTTCGGCTCGACTCTCTCCTCTGAGACGACCGCGGCCGCAGAAGGTGCTGTGGGTGTTGTCCGCCGCGACCCAATGGCAATGCTTCCATTCATCGGCTACGACGCGGGCGACTACCTCAACCACTGGGACAAGCTACGCGACCTTCCAGCGGCTCAGGGCGGCAAGAACCTGCCAGCCGTGTTCTTGGTCAACTGGTTCCGCCGCAACGCTGAAGGCGGGTTCGCGTGGCCTGGCTTCGGCGAGAACTCGCGCGTTCTGAAGTGGATCTGCGACCGCATCGAAGGCAAGGTTGAAGCTGAAGAGACCCCACTGGGTCTGATCCCTGCTGAGGGCTCGCTGGACCTGGTTGGTTTGGAGATCAGCGATGAGGACCTCGAAGCCGCAACCCGCTTCGATGTTGAAGAGTGGAAGAACGAGCTTCCACTTATCGAACAGTGGTACGAGAACTTCGGCGATCACCTACCAACCGCTATGCGCGCCGAGCTGGACGCTTTGCGCGAACGCCTCGGAGCCTAAACGCCAAGCATCAGCTGAAGCCGCACGCACGGCTTCAGCTGATGCTGTGAACTGATAACGATGCCGCAGTCACTGTGTGAGGTGACTGCGGCATCGTTGTTGTCTGCAGAGAAAGGTGGGCCCCGTGGCGGAATTGACGCTGATTTTCGATGGCCGCTGTGGTGTGTGTACGCGGGCTGCGGGTTGGTTGCGGCGGCTTGATAGGGGTGGCCGGATCCAGCTGAGGGCCTCGCAAGAGCACGGGGTGCGTCAAGCGTACGGCCTCACGCAGGCTCAAACGGATGTTGAGATTTGGGGATTCCGCGTGGTTACCGGCGAAGGCCGCGTCATGGTTTCACGTGGTGCCGGTGCTGCGGCGATTGCGTTGGATGTCGCGATGGGCACGCGGATTTTTCGAAACCTGTATCGCTTCCCGCCGCTTCGGTGGTGTGCGGACCGTGTATATGCGTGGGTGAGCGCGCATCGCGGAAGATTCCCGGGAACCACTCCGTGGTGTACGCAAAACCCCGGAGCCTGCGAGGATACTCAAGTATCCCGCGCAAACCCCGGGGCATGCGGTGCAACGCAGCCATACGGTGCAGCGTGACCGTGAGGTGTAGCGCGGCTATGCGGTGGTGCGTAGCTGCGTGGCTACGTCAACGCCCTCAGGCTTGACGCTGTAGCCCCTGACGCCTTAGCCGCGGACGATTCCGAGCACCGTATCGCGGATGCGTTCCATCGTTTCTTGGTCTGCGGCTTCAGCGTTGAAGCGAAGCAGAGGTTCGGTGTTGGATGGCCGCAGGTTGAACCACCAGGAGCCGTCGGATGCGCTCACGGTGGTTCCGTCGAGGGTTTCGATTGTGGTGTCGTCACCGGAAGCGAGCTCGTCAACAACTTTCTGGGTTGCGGCCGCGGCGTCGGCGACCGTGGTGTTGATCTCGCCGGACGCGACGTACGGGTGGTATTTGGCGACCAGCTCCGAAAGTGGCTTATCTTGCCCGCCGAGCGCGGCAAGAATGTGCATCGCGGCCAGCATCCCGGTGTCTGCGAAATAGAAGTCACGGAAGTAGTAGTGAGCGGAGTGCTCACCGCCGAATACTGCGTTCTCATCGGCCATCACAGCTTTGATGAAGGAATGCCCCACGCGCGTGCGCACCGTCCGGCCGCCGGCCGCTTCAACCGTTTCCGGCACTGCTTTGGACGTGATGAGGTTGTGAATCACCACCGGGGTTTCTTCACCCTCGGACTTCGCGCGGGTGATCTCGCGGGCGGCAACCAACGCGGTGATCGCGGAAGGGGAGACGGCATCCCCGTTCTCGTCCACAACAAAGCAACGGTCCGCATCGCCATCGAAAGCAAGCCCAAGGTCTGCGCCGTGCTTCTTCACGGCCGCCTGGAGGTCTGCGATGTTTTCCGGCTCGATGGGGTTGGCCGGGTGGTTCGGGAAGGAGCCGTCCAGCTCGAAATACAGCGGCACGATCTCAAGCGGGAGGGGATCCAGCGCGGAATCGCCCAGTACGGCCGGGGTCGTGAGGCCAGCCATCCCGTTGCCCGCATCAACAACCACCTTGAGGGGGCGGATACGGGAAAGGTCGACGAGCGAACGCAAGTGCCGGGCGTAATCAGGCAACACATCGCGGTGTTCAATCTCAGCACGCGCATTGAGAGGCTGAGGGAGGCCTTCGTTGAGGTACTTCTGGGCGAGGATGCGGATGTCCTCGAGGCCCGTGTCAGCAGAGATCGGTTTAGCGCCGGCACGCGTCATTTTGATGCCGTTGTAGCCGGCCGGGTTGTGTGAGGCGGTGAAGGTCACGCCGGCGGCGTCGAGGGAGCCGCTAGCGAAGTAGAGCTCATCGGTAGAGATCTGGCCAAGGACCAACGGGTGTGCGCCACGCGCGGCGAGGGTCTCAGCGAAAACTTTGACGAACAGTGTGCTGGAAGGCCGCATATCGCCGCCGACGAGCACGGTGGCCCCTGCCAGTCCGAGCACGTCGACGAAAGCCGCGGCGGTGGCTTCTACTGTTTCTTCTGTGATGCTCTCGCCGACGATACCGCGTACGTCATAAGCTTTGAATGAATCGCTGAGATTGATCGTGGTCATAAGTGTCAGACTACGCTGTCACGCTTTGCTCAATGGTCAGACTCACGGAAACAGCGGGAGGCGTGGGATGGAATTTACAGGTAACGATGCCCTGTCTGCTGACTTCGATGCGGATGCGGCTCTTGCCGCGTTACGCCGTCTGGTGGGCCGGGCGGGCACAGACAGCGAGCGTGTCCAGTTCCATCCGGGGCAGCTTGAAGCGATCGAGGCGCTTGTGGGGCGCCGGCGTAGGGCCTTGGTGGTTCAGCGGACCGGTTGGGGTAAGTCTGCCGTGTATTTTGTGGCGACCGCGCTGTTGCGGGCTCAGGGAGCCGGCCCAACACTGATTATTTCTCCGCTGTTGGCGCTGATGCGAGATCAGATTGCGGCGGCTCAGCGGGCTGGTGTGCGCGCGCAAGCGATCAACTCGGCGAACGCGACGGAGTGGGAACAGATCCGCGGTCAGCTCGCCGCAGATCAAGTGGATGTCTTGTTGGTGTCTCCGGAGCGGTTGAATAATCCGCGGTTCCGTGAAGAGCAGCTTCCGCAGCTGGTTGAGCGGATGGGGCTGCTCGTGGTGGATGAGGCGCACTGTATTTCTGACTGGGGGCATGATTTCCGGCCGGATTACCGCAGGATCAAGGACCTCATCGAGCAGCTTCCGCAGGATGTGCCGGTCTTAGCGACTACCGCGACCGCGAACGAGCGCGTTGTTCGGGACGTTGAGGAGCAACTGGCCGCAGGTGGTCAGGATGTGTTCACGTTGCGTGGCCCGTTGGCGAGGAAGTCGCTACGTTTGGGTGTTTTGCGGATGGCAAGCCCGCGTAAGCAGTTGGGTTGGCTCGTGCAGCATGTGGGGCAACTTGCCGGTTCCGGGATTATTTATGCTTTGACGGTTTCCGCGGCCGAGGACATCGCTCAGATGCTGCGCGAGGCGGGTCTGAACGTGCGGGCCTATACGGGGCGCACGGATCAGGATGAGCGGCACGAGCTTGAAGATGCGTTGAAGAATAATCAGGTCAAGGCGTTGGTTGCGACCTCCGCGCTGGGTATGGGGTTCGATAAGCCTGATCTTGGGTTCGTGGTGCACGTGGGTGCTCCGAGTTCCCCGGTCGCGTATTACCAGCAGGTGGGGCGTGCTGGGCGTGGCGCTGCCCGGGCGGATGTCATGTTGTTGCCGGGGCCTGAGGATCGGGAGATTTGGCGGTATTTCGCGTCTGCGTCGATGCCGCAAGAGTCCGTGGCCCGCGCTGTGCTCGATGCGTTGGCTGAGGCCGGTGGGCCGGTTTCGGTTCCTGTTTTGGAGGCGCGGGTCAATGTTCGGCGGACGGTGCTGGACCTGTTGCTCAAGGTGCTGGCTGTGGATGGCGCGGTTGAGCGGGTCCAGGGCGGCTGGGTGGGTACCGGTGTTCCGTGGGTGTATGACCGTGGACGGTATGAGCGGGTGGCGGCGGCGCGTGAGGCTGAGCAGGAAGCAATGCTTGCGTATGAGCAGACCGAGGAATGCCGGATGCGTTTCTTGTCTGAGCAGTTGGATGACCCGCACGCGGAGGATTGTGGAATATGCGATAACTGCGCTGGCCGCTGGTGCCCTGCCGATGTGGGGGATGAGGCGACGCAGCTGGCTGAAGGTGGCCTGAATCGGGTTGGTGTAGAGATTGAGCCGCGGAAGATGTACCCGACGGGGCTTGCTGCGCTGGGCTTGGATGTGAAGGGCCGGATCCCTGTTGAGCTTCAGGCCGCTGAGGGGCGCGCGTTGGCTCGGTTTACAGATTTGGGGTGGGGCACACGCTTGCGTGAACTACTGCAACAGCAGACCCCGGATGCGCCGGTGGCCTCCGATGTGCTGAACGCGTGCGTCAAGGTCGTGGGGGAGTGGTCGGCTGCGGCTGGCTGGATGGACCCAGATGGCATGCCGTCTTCTGAGCGTCCGGTGGGGGTTGTGGCGATGCCGTCTACGCGGCATCCGCAGCTGATCTATAGCTTGGCGTCTGAGTTGGCTCGGATTGGGCAGATGCGCTTCATGGGTGCGCTCGAATATTCGGGTGCTCCGCCGAGGTCTGGGCCGGGCGGCAACTCGGCGTACAGGTTCGCGGATGTGCGTGACGCGTTCGTGGTGCCGCCTGCAATGGGTGAGGCGGTGGCTTCTGCGCCGGGCCCGTTGTTGCTCGTGGATGATGTGGTGGATTCGCGGTGGTCGATCACGAGCGCGACCGCAACCTTGCGGCAGGCAGGCGCTCCAGGGGTGCTGCCGTTCGCTTTGGCGGTTGTTGGTTAGCGGGGGTTCGTAGACTTAGTTATATGGATCCAACGTTTCTGGTCTTGGGTGTCGTTGTTGTCGTGGTCGTGGTTGTGCTGGGGCTACGGTCAATGGCTAAGCGTGCGCAGAATAAGCTCCGCTCCAACACCACACCTGAGCGTGCCCGTGAGGTTTCTGAGCTTCTGGACACCGAAACCCATAAGGCGGTGTATGCGAGGATCGCTCAAAATGACCTGATGGGTGCCGCCCAGTTGATCAAGAGCGCCACGAACCGTTCCAACATGGATTGCGTCACTGACGTGGTGGCGTTGCAACAATACCCGCAGATCAAGACCGAACCTGCGTTGCGTGAGATCGAGACGCCTGAGTTCGAGTCGCCGGGGACTGGGGCGCCTTGGGAAGGGCAGTCGCGGGACGGGGAAACATCGGGATCCAGCGCGTCCCGTACTGAGTCGTCGGAGTCTTCTGTGGATTCCGGGGTACAGGACGGGGCCGGTAGCGAGCTTGACCTGGGCAGTGACCAGGATTGGGCGATCCCTGAGGACTGGGCGGTTAAGTACGGTGATGAGGCGGCTGCCTCTGAACGGCACATGAACTTCACACACAACGATGGCGTGCGGGAGCATTCGTTTAGTACCCAGGACATTACTGGTGCCGAGCGGGATCAGTTCATGGCCAAGATGCGCGATGGCCGTTTCGATGAGGCGGCCGAGATCATCGCGCGCCACATCGATCTGAACCAGGAGATGATCCGCCGTGCTTTGGAAGCGAACACGTCGGCTGGCACGAGCGATGGCATCACGCTGCAGGTCAATGTTGAGGATGGCCGCACGGTCACGTTCAGCACGGATCATTTGAGCGAGCCGGAGCAGGACGCGTTCATGATGGCGATGCGCACCGAAGATGTGGACGCGGCGATGGATATTTTCATGCGTCACACCGGTGTTGATGAGGAGCACGCTCGGGAGGTGCTGCAACAGATTGCGCACCTGTATAAGCGTGGACGGTAGGTCTGCTGGTGTAGCTGTTTTGCGCATATCAGTTGTGCAGTATTGAGATGTCCGCTTTTGAGTTTTGAATAGTCGGTTTTATCGCTTTAGGAGGGTGACATGGCATTGGCGCCGAACGGAAACGATCCATTTGCTGGTTTGGGTGAGGTCCCAAGCTTTGAGCTGACGTCTACCACGGTTAAGGATGGTGGGATGTGGCCGGCTGAACAGTACTCGGGTGCTTTCGGTATCGAAGGCGGCCAGGATATTTCGCCGCAGTTGAGCTGGTCTGGCGCGCCTGAGGGCACTAAGAGTTTTGCTGTCACAGTGTTTGATCCGGATGCCCCAACTCAGTCGGGTTTCTGGCACTGGGTTCTCACGCGTATCCCGGCTTCGGTCACGGAGCTCGATGAGGGTGCCGGTAACGGCTTGGACCTTCCGGAGGGTGCGTTCCAGCTGCGTAACGATGGCGGCCAGCCGGGCTTCATTGGTGCCGCGCCTCCGCAGGGGCATGGCCCGCATCGTTATGTGATTACGGTGCATGCTTTGGATGTTGAGGATCTTGGTGTGGATGGGGATACGTCGCCGGCTAAGCATGGCTTCATGATGTTCGGGCACACGTTGGGCCGGGCAACCATGGTGGTCAACGGGGAGATCCCAGCCTAGGTTTCAGCGTGGTTCCCGGCTGTAGGGGCTGAGTTGTTTTTGAGGGCGGTTTCGTGGCGTGAGCTGCGGGGCCGCCCTCGTTGAGTTAAAGCCTCACTCTGTCTGGCGGTGTGATTGGGTTGCGCTGATGGGGCTGGGCTCTGTTAAGGATCGCTAATCTTAGGGGGTGCTTAGTAAGCGTAGCCTAGCTTTGCTAGCGCTGAGAGGTGGGGAGGAGGAAACTGTTCATATGAGTTCAACGAATGTGGGACATGAGAATAGGCTGGAACCGCATCAGGTTTCGGGGTATGCGCAGAAACTGAACTGGCTGCGTGCCGGTGTTTTGGGCGCTAATGATGGCATCGTCTCGGTTGCGGCGGTGGTGGTTGGTGTTGCTGGGGCGACAACGCAGATCGGCCCGATTTTAGCGGCTGGGGCTGCTGCTGTGATTGGTGGCGCGGTGTCGATGGGTCTTGGCGAGTATGTTTCGGTTTCTTCGCAGAAGGATGCGGAGGAGGCGTTGGTTGCTAAGGAGAAACGTGAGCTTCTTGAGGATCCGGAGGGGGAGCTTGAGGAGCTGACGCAGCTGTATCAGCAGCAGGGGCTTTCGCGGGATACTGCGGAGAAGGTTGCGGTTGAGTTGACTGAGAAGGATGCGTTGAAGGCGCACCTGCAGATGGAACTCAACATTGATGAGGATGACATCGTGAGCCCGTGGCATGCGGCTTTCGCTTCGATGCTTGCGTTCCTCGCTGGTGCGATCTTGCCGATGTTGACGATCGTTCTGCTCCCGCATGGAGCGAATATTGTGGGCACGTTCGCGGCGACGTTGGTTGCTTTGGCGTTGACGGGGGCGGTTGGAGCCAAGCTGGGTGGTAGCTCGCCGGGCAAGGCCGCTATCCGCGTGGTTGTTGGTGGCGCGCTCGCGCTCGGATTCACGTACCTCGTGGGCTACCTTCTGGGTGCGTCAGGAGTCGCTTGAGGTGTAAGCGTTTCAGTACAAGAAGCATGCTTCTAATATGGCTTTAGCCCGGCACCCTTAAAGGGTGCCGGGCTAAGACGGTCTATCACTAGTTACCTGAAAACACAGTTAGTCGAGGTTAGCGATGGCGTAGTCGGCCTCTTCTTTGGTGAACTTTTCACCGTGTTCACTTGTCAATTGGTCATGAATTGCGCTTGGAGACATAGCCATCGATTCTTGATAATTCTTGGCTGTTTCGAGGGCGTTCTTTTTATAGTCTGCCTTGAGATTGTCTATCGCGTATTGAGCTGCTTCTTTAGTAAATTTTTCACCGTACTCGCTGGTGAGCTGTTCATAGATTCCGGCCTTGCTCATGTGCATCGTATCGGAGTAGGTCTCCGCAGTTCTGAGTGCTGACTTATATTCCGTCGGAATTGTCTTTTCAGTTGGCTTGTCAGTTTTTGTAGAGGCGCTCGACTTCTCACCGTCACTTGTCTGTGACTTATGCGTCTCTGAAGCTGATGGGGTCGAGGAGCCGGCCGGTGAGGCGTTCTCGTCACCTCCGTTAGCCAATGCATTGATGATGCCGATACCGAGGACGACGTAGATGGCAATCATCCACCAGCGGGTCCAAAGCGACTTTTTCTTGGTAGTCGCGGGGGAGCTGCTCGAGGATGGAATGTCACCCGGCTCAGACGCTGGTGGCACCTGTGGGGAGTTATGGTCTGACACGTATGAACCTCCAAGATGAATATGCATTTATCTCTTCTTTGCAACAGTATTGTCCCATAAAATGTGTCCAATGGATTTCGATATGGCTTTACGACATTTTTCTACATATCTGCGTAGCCCACGTCGCGACAGGGTGGCACAGAAAATTGCTACCCCAGTAGTCACGTGCAACAGATGTAACGGCAACAGGACGATCCCCGGGAGTATCGGAGCTGCAAGGTAAGAAAATCGTTTCGCGGGGTTCTTTAGAGACCCCAGCGCCGGAACGATGACGCGACACATCAACGCCCCAGAGCATAAAAAATGTCGGGACATCGTGTGAACGATGTCCCGACACATAACAAAAGCGGAGACGGGGGGATTCGAACCCCCGGTCCGGTTTTACCCAGACCCTTCATTAGCAGTGAAGTCCAATCGGCCACTCTGGCACGTCTCCACATTGCCCTCACGAAGGGCAACATCCCATAGTTTAGCCGAGGGCAAGCGTTCACATCAAAGTGAACACCTGGCCGCAACCGTTCACACGGTCCCAGGCCACGGCTATTGGCGGGTCAACGCGCCCCAAATAAAGCTGTAGCTTCGGGCCGCAGTCCGGGCAGCGGACGCATGGTCCACTGAACCTGAATGTCCGCCATCCACCTCCTCGTGGTACCACGCGTTACGGTGGCCGAGCTCCTCCAACAACGCATAAAAGTGACGTGCCTGCACAGGACCCACACGGTCATCGGACGCTGTAGTCCACACCAATAGTTCAGGCCACGTAACCTCACCCTCGCTGTTGGCTGTATCAGCTAGCCGATGGGTAGCTGAAATATCGCGCAGATGTTCAACATCCCCGGGAACATCAGGGTCGCCGTACTCCGCGATCCACGAATGCCCCGCCGAAAGCTGCGTGTACCGCAGCATGTCCAGCAACGGGACACCACACGAGATCGCGCCGAACAGCTCCGGGTAGCGCACATACATGTTGCCCGCTAGCAGGCCACCATTCGAGCCACCGGCCATACCCGTCAAAGCAGCTGAAGAAACGCCGCGCTCATGAAGATCACGCACAACAGCCGCCAGATCCTCGTACGCGCGCGGACGTTTCTCACGCAAAGCAGCCGCATGCCAATCCGGGCCGTACTCGCCACCGCCGCGAATATTCGCGACAACAAACGCCGGAGCCCGGCCCTCATCCGTGCGGCGCTCAAGCCAGCCAAGGCCCACCGCCGAAGAATAAACCGGAGTACGGGACACCCGGAAACCACCATAAGCACTCACATACACCGGCGTCTTACCGTCCAGCGGAGCGTCCTTCGGGGCGACCAAGAAGTACGGGACCCGCGCCCCATCATCAGACACCGCGAAATGCTGCGAAACCTCGTGTGCGCTCACATCGAAACGCTCCGGCGCAACACCGATGACCCGCCAGCCACCGCCGCCACTACCATCGTCGCCGTCACCTTCACCGCCAGCGCCACTCACGCTCGCGAGCGAACCGAGCTGCAGCGTCGGAGGCTGTAGGAACCCCTCCGAAACCATCCAGACGTCGTCGCTATTTTCCTCATCAAGCGGCCACATACTCACCGAAGACAACGCCGGCACACCAGGCAACTCAGTCACCTGCCAATCGTTGCGCGGATCCAAACGCACTACCCGGGAAGCGACGTCCCTCATGATGAGAGCGAAGCCAAAATTCTTGGTGAACCCCACGCCCTGAACGGACTCGGACTGCTCCGGGACCAATACCGCACGCAAACCAGACCGCTCACCAGCCAGCCACTCAGTGGTCTTGACCACCAAAACCGTTCCAGCCGGGTAGCTCTGCCCGTTGACCTCCCACGTGCTCATCGGGCGGATAATCAACCAGTCCTCAAAGAAGCCAACGTGGGCATCCCCCGGAGCGTCGATCTTCTGAACAGTCACGCCTACACCGGTGCCACCGCCAGCGCCCCCGTCTGCGCCGTCACCAGCTCCATCGCCTAACGCCACATAGTTCGTGCCGGTGAAAAAGTCCTCAGCATCCCGGAACACGGTCTTCTCAAATCCAGGCGTGGTGTCCACGCCGGCCCCAGCCGCCACGTGGCTCGCATCAACCTCGAACACAACCTCCGCATCCGCCAGATCCTGCCCTCGGCGCACACGGCGCACGCACCGCGCATAGGTCGACCGCGTCATATCGTCCTCGCCCGTCACCGTAGAGACCAAGAACGTGTCATCAAAACCCCAGCTCACGGACGTCTTCGCCAACGGAAGCTCCAAACCGCCGTCAACAAAGCCCCGATCCACCGCATCGAACTCACGGACCACCACCGCATCCCCACCATCAGGGGAGAGCATCACCAACGCACGCCGCGGCTGCCCTCCCGGCTTCGGCTCCCAGGAGGCACCACGCCACACCCAATTCACGCCCTCATCGGCGCTGAGCTCATCCAGATCCAGAAGCGTCTCCCACCGTGGGGCGCCCGCAACATAGGAATCCCAGTCCGTAGTGCGCCAGATCCCGCGCGGATGCTCGGCGTCCTGCCAGAAATTCGTGTGGAACTCACCATGCCTGCTGACCGTGATGAGCCGATCCTGGGCATCCATCGCTTCCTGGATCCGAGCCACCACACGTTCATGCTCCGGGGAAGCTAGATGCTCATCAGTCGCGCTCGTGCGTTCAGCAGCCCACTCGAGCGCCGCCTCACCGCGAATCTCGTCCAAAAATGAATGAATATGCGTCAGGTCAGTTGGTTTAGTCACAGCCTAAGAATACGTTGAAGTGATAGAGATAAATACATGGAACAAGCAACGGATCATGCACAGGATGACGGCCTCCTTCGCGTAGTGGTGATCGGCGCTGGACCGCGCGGAACCTCGGTTGTGGAGCGGCTCGCGCTCGCCGCGTCGGGGCAGTCCGCGTGGGCTCCTTCTGATCTGTTGATTGATGCCGACGACGGCCAGGCCCTGGCCGCGCGCCCGTTGCGTATCGATGTGGTTGACCCGTGCGATCCCGGTTCTGGCAGGGTGTGGGATCCGGGGCAGTCGCGGAACTTGTGGATGAACACGCCCTCGATGTTCCCCACGGTTGCCCCGGAGCGTCCAGCCGGTGTGGGGCGGGCCGAACATCCGGGGCTGAGTTTTGAGCAGTTCCGTCTCTCTGACGGTGATGGGGCCGAGCTGAGCGAGGTCGAGCGGGCCGAGCTGGGGGCGTTGGGGCCGGGTAGTTTCCCGCCACGCCCGCTCTATGGCCGGTACTTGCAGCACGTGTGGGAAGGTGTCGCCACACAGCTGGAGCGCTTGGAGCACGTGGATGGGCCGCATGTGCATTCGACGTTGGCGGTTTCGGTTGACCCGCATGTTGGTGGTGGCTACCGCGTTGTTTTAGGCACGGGCCAGGTTTTGTATGCGGACCGTGTGGTGCTGGCTCTCGGCCACGTTCCGGCCCGGATCTCACCTGAGCAGGAGGCCGTGGGTTCGGCGTGTGCATCGCATCCGGGGGCGCACTATGTTCCCCCGCACGTTTCCACGGACGTGGACTATGGTGCGCTCCCGGCCGGTCAGAACGTCCTGGTGCGCGGGATGGGGTTGAACTTTTTCGACCTCATGGCAGAGGTCACTTTGAGCCGTGGCGGCCGCTTCGAGGCAACTGATGGCCCGCCAGGGCAAGCGTTGAAGTATGTCCCGTGCGGAAAAGAACCGGTGCTGATCGCGGGCTCGCGCCGTGGAACCCCCTACCGCGCCAAGGCCGCGATCCCAGCGTTCATCCCGCCGGGCATCGAACTCAAATTCTTCACCTATGACCGCATCGTTGAGGCAGCGGAGAAAGGCGCGACCGGCCGGTTGCCCGGCACCGTGGACTTTGAGCGTCACGTGTGGCCGCTTCTGAACCGGGACGTGATCCGCACCTACTACTACGAGCTCGCTGCCGCCGCTCCCGAGGTGTTCGAAACCACCCCGTCCGTGTTCTTGGATGAGCTGGACGAAATCCTTGCCGCCCCCACCGACATCGGTGACGAGGTGTGGGTTCTGAAGCTCAAAGACGCGTTGGCACGCGCGCTCCCTGACCGTGAACTCTTCGATATCCGGGCACTGGCTCGGCCGTGGTCGGGGCACGGCGCGATCACCGCTGAGGCCTACCGTGCCGCGACTATCGAGATGCTGGAGCGTGATGTCGCCGCCGCCTCGCTGGGTACGGGTTCGCCGGAACACATGGCGATCGGTGCGCTGCACGCCGGCCGAATGATCGTGAAACGTCTGATCGCGGAGAGCTATATCGACGAACGTTCCGTCGCTGCCCAGGTGCGTGGCTGGTTTGAGCCGCTCGTGGAAGGCCTCGCGTCGGGGCCTCCTTTGGAGCGCATCGAGCAGATGGCGGCGCTGGTGCGGGCTGGCGTGGTTGAGGTTCTGGGCCCTGAGCCGTCCTATACCTACGATGCGGAGGCCCGTCTATTCCGCGCTGTGTCCCCGTGGGTTGGCGGCGCGGAACCGGAGGCGGCGTGGATGGTTGAGGCGATGATGCCAGCCAACCGTGTTGCGATCACTGATTCGCCGCTGTTGCGTTCGATGCTGGCCTCGGGTTTGGCTCGCCCTCGCGTACGCATGACCGATGATGGTGAGCAGGTTCCTGGTTCTGGCCTTGACGTTGAGGGCGCTGATCACCGTGTGGTCGGGACAAGTGGCGCTGCCTCCGATGGCGTGCACGTGCTTGGCCTGCAACTTTCCTCTGTGCAGTGGGGGACTGCGATTGCGGCTGAGGCCGGTGGGGATCCGCACGTGGGCGCCCGGACACTGGCGGATGCTGAAGCGATCGCCCGCTCGGTTCTGTTGGCCTAGTCTGACGCTTTAAAAGCGGAAACCCCGGAATCTCGATGATTCCGGGGCGCTCAGCGGAGGGTAAGGGATTCGAACCCTTGGTACGGGGTTACCGCACAATGGTTTTCAAGACCATCTCCTTCGGCCACTCGGACAACCCTCCAACATCGCTTGAGTTTATCGCATGCTTCCGTCAACTCTGTATTCGTGTCAGTCTGGGTGTATGTGTGCTGATCGTGAAGTGAAAATGCCCGGCCAGCCGAGGCCGGTGGTTCCGTCAGATGTGAAGACATCCGCAGCGATGACTGCGGTCTCGTTTGAAGGGGCGGGCGGCCCTGAGGTGATTCGGGTGGGGGAGGCTCCCGTTCCGGAGCCTGGCCCTGGAGAGGTTTTGATCCGGGTGCGCGCGTGCGGTGTGAACCCGGCTGATGTTTCGCAGCGTGAAGGGAACTATCGTCCCCCGAAAGGTGCCTCGGAGGTTCCGGGGCTAGAGGTCGCTGGCGAGGTTGTGGGGCGCGGCCGCGGCGTGAGCGAGGCGGTATGGCCGTTGGGTGAACCCGTGGTCGCCTTGATTGACGCGGGTGGTTACGCAGAGTATGCGGTCGCTCCGGTCGCGCAAGTTTTGCGGGTTCCTCGCGGTATCAGCATGGTGGGTGCGGCTGCATTGATTGAGGTTGCCGCCACGGTGTATTCGAATCTTGCGATGACTGCGCGCCTGCAAGCGGGCGAGACCGTCCTGGTGCATGGCGCATCGGGCGGTATCGGGACGTTCGCGCTGCAGTGGCTTTCGGCCTGCGGGCACACGGTGTACGCGAGCGCATCGACCCCGGAGAAGTGCCGGTGGGCGCGTGAACGCGGCGCAACTGAGGCGATCAACTACAGGGATGAGGATTTCGTTGAGCGCATCAAGCAACTCACCGACGGCCGGGGCGTGGATGTTGTGATCGATGTAGTGGGCGGGGCATACCTGGACCGTAACCTGAGATGCTTGGCTACTGATGGCCGGATGGTCACGATCGGTTTGGTGGGTGGCCGGAAGGCTGAGCTGGATATGGGCCGGTTGATGATCAAACGGCTTTCGGTGCACGGCACTACGTTGCGGGCTCGGCCCGCGGATCAGAAAGCGGCGATCGTTGCGGCTGTGGGTCAGCATGTGTGGCCTTTGATCGCCGATGGCCGGGTCACGGTGCCCGTGGATGCGCAGTTCCCGCTGGAGCAAGCGAGGGCCGCGCATGAGTATCTGGCGCGCGGCGAGCATTTCGGCAAGATCGTGTTAACGACGCATCCCGACAACCGGGAGTAGTGTGTCTTGTACAAGTCATCGCAAGTACCTATTTGAGTGAGGTTTCTTATGTCTACAACCTCAGACGAGGTTCAGCGGCCACCGGCGTACGTTGAACCTGACGTCCTGGAAGCAGAGGAACGTAAATGGACTCCGACCCGCATTATCGTGTGGGTCGGAGTCGCCCTGTTGGGCGCGGTTGGTTGGGGTGCGATCGCGCTGGGCCGCGGCGAGCCGATCAACGCGGTGTGGCTGGTTTTCGCGGCGGTCGGTACATACTTGATCGCGTACCGGTTCTACGCGAAGTACATTGAGCGTAAAGTTGCGAAGCCTGATGACCGCAGGGCAACACCTGCGGAGGTGAAGAATAACGGCCAGGACTTCATGCCGACAGACCGTCGCGTGCTGTATGGCCACCACTTCGCTGCGATTGCGGGCGCTGGCCCGCTGGTTGGACCGATTTTGGCGGCCCAGATGGGTTACCTTCCCGGTACTATCTGGATCATTGTTGGTGTGATCCTCGCAGGTGCCGTCCAGGACTACTTGGTTCTGTTCTTCTCGATGCGTTCTGGCGCTGTCTCGTTGGGGCAGATGGCTCGCCAGCAGCTAGGCCGTTTTGCAGGTACCGCGGCGATCATTGCGACCGTGTTCATTATGACGATCATCGTCGCGATCCTCGCGCTCGTGGTCGTGAACGCTTTGGGTGAGTCTGCTTGGGGTCTTTACTCGGTTGGCCTGACCATCCCGATCGCGCTGTTCATGGGCGTCTACCTGCGCTTTTTGCGCCCGGGCAAGGTTATGGAAGTTTCCATCATCGGTTTCGTACTGTTGATGTTCGCCATCATCTCTGGCCGTTGGGTCGCTGAATCCGAGTGGGGCGCTTCGTTCTTCCACCTGGATAAGACCACGATCGCGTGGATGATCATCATCTACGGTTTCGTCGCCGCTGTCCTGCCGGTGTGGCTGTTGCTCGCGCCACGTGACTACTTGTCCACGTTCATGAAGATCGGCGTGATCGCGCTGTTGGCCGTCGCGATCGTTGTGGTACGCCCGATGCTGGACGCGCCAGCCGTCTCGATGTTCGCCTCGGTCGAAAACGGACCGGTGGTTTCAGGTAAGTTGTTCCCGTTCCTGTTCGTGACGATCGCGTGTGGTGCGCTCTCTGGCTTCCACGCGCTCATCTCCTCAGGCACCACCCCGAAGCTCGTTGAGAAAGAACGTCAGACCCGTTTCTTGGGTTACGGCGGCATGCTCATGGAGTCTTTCATCGCGATCATGGCGCTCATCTGTGCCCTCGTGATTGACCGCGGCGTCTACTTCGCTATGAACTCGGGTGCTGGTCTCACCGGTGGGACCGTGGAAGGCGCGGTCCAGTTCGTGAACTCGCTCGGCTTGGTTGGCGCGACTGAGCTGACACCGAACATGCTCACCGAGCTTGCCAATAACGTCGGCGAAGAGTCCGTGGTGTCCCGCACCGGTGGTGCACCGACGCTCGCGGTCGGCTTGGCCTACATCATGCAGCAGTGGTTCGGTGGCGTATCGATGATGGGCTTCTGGTACCACTTTGCGATCATGTTCGAGGCTCTCTTCATCCTCACCGCTGTGGACGCCGGTACCCGTACCGCCCGCTTCATGCTGCAGGACGCGTTCGGTAACTACGTCCCTAAGTTCAAGGACATGTCATGGAAACCAGGGGTGTGGATCACCACCGCGATCATGGTCGGCCTCTGGGGCTACATCTTGATCCTGGGTGTGACTGACCCGCTGGGCGGTATCAACACGTTCTTCCCACTGTTCGGTATCTCGAACCAGCTGCTGGCTGCGATCGCGTTGGCGATCGTCATGGCGATCGTTGCGAAGAAGCAACGCTTCAAGCATCTGTGGGTTATCGTCTTGCCGCTGGCTTTCACCACTGTCATCACGATGTACGCCTCGCTTTTGAAGATTTTCTCGCCTAACCCTTCGGTGGGCTACTGGGCTAACCACTTCAAGTACAAGGAAGCGCTCGCCGCTGGCGAGACGAGCCTTGGCACGGCAGGCAATGTTGAAGCGATGAACGCGGTGGTCCGCAACACGTTTGTTCAGGGTTCGCTTTCGATCTTGTTCATGGTTTTGGCGATCATCGTGATCGCGGCTTCGACCGTCGTCACGTTCAAGGCCTACCGCCACGGCAAGGTCGTGGATCCGTTCGAGACCGAGGAAGTGGAGTCTAAGATCTATGCCCCTAGCGGTTTGATCCCTTCGAAGCCGGAGCGTGAGCTTGAGCAGCGCTGGAAGGAATATGACCAGAAGGTCGCTGCCGGGAACGCTCCACGGAAGGAGTGACCCTTTCTCATGGGACAGGTGATGGCAACAGTCGTGGATTTTCTGCGTAAGTTCGGCCGCTTCTTCAGCGGTGTCGTAGGCGCGGATAAGTACCACCGCTATGTTGAGCATTTTCAACGGGCGCACCCCGGTGAAGAGCCGCTCAGCGAGAAAGAGTGGTGGCGCCAATACCACGATTTCCAGGACAAGAACCCTGGGGCTCGATGCTGTTGAGGCATCGCTACCGCTGAGCCACCGCCGCTGTTGAGGCTTAGCCCGCTCAAACCAGCTATCTTGGGTGCATGCGTGAGTTTTTCAAAACCATGTTCGGTAACCCGGACCGCAAGGACACCAAAGATCTAGGCGAGGGCGTGTGGCGCTCAGACTATTGGCGATTCCGGCGCGCGGTGGACCGTATGCACCAGGTCCTGGAGCAGGCGCAAGCTGACGATGCGTATCACGTGATCCTCACGTACGCGGACGAGGTGGGTGACCACCTTGAACGCGTACGTGAGGTCTCACACCGAGCGCAAGCGGCGTTCCCGTCTTCAGGAGACCATGTCCCAGCCGCCGCTATGGACGTGCACCATGCGTTAACGAAAGCAGCCACGCACGCTGCGACCCTCGCTCAATCCGCAGCGATGCTCGGGTGGGCTACCGCCGAGGATGCCTCAGAAGCTGGCCAGGGTGGCGCGCCGCAAGAGGCCAAAGCGGCGCAGGACAACAAAGCGGCGAAAGACAACCTGGACCGCAAGAGCGGGGCAGTGGACTCATATGTTGAAAAGGCGGAAGCTGCACTGCAGCGGGCACTGCATCGCTAAACACTGTAGGCCGGCGCACCGCAGAGTAGGGTACGCGCACCGCAGAGCTAAACACCGCCCAGTCCGGGTTAAGGGTCAGAATGTGTGTCTGGGGTTGGTGTTTTCGGCTGTGTTGGCGCGGGTTTCAGCGGATATATATGGCTGCTGGGCATATATCGGTGGTGTGAGCGTTCATTCCTCGGTGTGGTGCCCTTGATGTGCTACCGGCTAGTGGTGTGGTGGCTGGATGCCGAAGAACAGACCACGATGCCACTGCGGTGGCGATATGAAACGCAATGGCACCACCACACAAGGTAGGACAAGGTGGCGGTGCAAACTCTGTGGAGCCTCAAGCACCAAAACCCGGACTGACATCACCAAAGCAGCAGTGTTCAAGCAGTTCATCGCTCACTGCACCTCGACCCGTAGCTTGAAAGACACCGCACAACAGGCCGGGGTGAGCCCTTCGACGTTGAAGCGACGGTTTAGCTGGTGCTGGCTGGTTGAAGTACCCGACCCGATGATCAAACACGCCGGGACGATCTATGACCAGATCTTTATCGATGGAACCTACACCGGTGCCGGGTGTCTTATCGTGGCAGCCACCTTCGATCATGTCCTGGCCTGGCACTGGTGCAAGCGTGAAACCAGCCTGGACTACCAACGACTACTTCAACGTATCCCCGCACCAGTGATCGCTGTCATCGATGGAGGACAAGGAGCCGCCAGCGCTATCAAGAAATGCTGGCCTGCCACCGTGATCCAACGCTGCCTGGTGCATGCACAACGAGTTGTACGACGCTACACCACCTCACACCCGCGTACCGATGCGGGCAAAGCGATCTATCAACTAGCACGGAACCTGACCCGGATCACCACCCTGGATGAAGCAGCCACCTGGGCGAGGCAACTCCATGAATACGGCACCTTCTACCGGAGATGGCTCAACCAGAAAACCTTCACCACAGACCCAATCACCCAACAACGCCACTGGGCCTGGACACACCCGAACACCCGTAAGGCCTACAACAGCCTGCTACACCTATGGCGTAACAACCTCCTGTTCACCTACCTCAACCCACCGACCGAACTACAGCACCGGCACCGCATCAAATCCACCACCAACAGCCTTGAAGGCGCGATCAACGCCGAACTGAAACTGCTCACCCGCACCCACCGCGGCAGAACCGGAGAACACCAACGAAAAATGCTGGAATGGTGGCTCTACCAGAAAACAGAACTGCCTGACGATCCAACAGAAATCGCCAGGCAGTCCAACTGGGGCCAAAACCAACTCGCCAAAGTACCAGCCCTGACCCACAACAAGAACCAAGCCGACCACCAAACAGGACGACCAGCCCTCTACGACAACGCTATCGACACCACCTACACACACTCAATCGGCATCCAAAAAGGCCACATCTAACCCCCGCAACACACCCAAACCAGACACACATTTTGACCCTTAACCCCATTTTGACCCTTAACCCCCCAGTCCATAAGCGCTGAAAACGTTAAAGGTTCGTGGCCGTACCAGTCTTGGTACGGCCACGAACCTTTTGTGCGAGCCCCCTGCCGGAATCGAACCGGCGACCTTTTCATTACGAGTGAAACGCTCTACCGACTGAGCTAAGGAGGCCTGGCGGTGAACCGCCGGCATACACGCAAGGTGCATGCCACGAGTCGAAACTCTATCGGTTCAACGCGCCAGGGTCAAAACGCGGGTGAAACTGCGTTGAAACCGCCCTGAAACGGGGCCTACGTACGGCCACAACAACGCCGTAACCAGCGCGAGGCGATCCGTCAGCAGTTAGTCTTCTTAGGCATCTTTCCCTTGAGCAGGAAGTCTTCGACCCCGGTGGTGACGCACTCGTTGGAACGCCCGTAAGCGGTGTGGCCCCACCCGTCAAAGGTCAGCAGGGTAGAACCTGGAAGCTGCTTCTGCAGGTTCACAGACCACTGGTACGGGGTTGCTGGGTCGTGCTTAGTGCCGACCACCAAAACAGGCGGGATGTCCTTAGACACTTTGAAGTCATCTTGCGCGGCGCCACCGGCGTTAGGCCAGCCAGCGCAACCATCGTGCTCGCTGAGGGCCTCGCCGTAGAACGGCGCTTCCTTCTTGAACTTTTCGCGCGTCTTCTTGCGGGATTCCTCCGTCAGTGCAGACGCGCCGTAATCCATGCAGTTGTATGCGTAGAACGCCTGGCTGGTGTTGTTGCGGTACTTGCCGTCCTCTCCACGCTCAGTAGACAAGTCCCACAGCATCGCGATCCCCTCTGGGCCATTGTCTTCGATCGCCTGGCTCAACGCGTCAGTGAGCATGTCATGGGCTGCTGGCTCATACATCGGCAAGAGGGCTGCCTCGAAAACGGCGGCGCCACTGAACTTGCGGCCGTCCTCGGTGGTCATCGGTTTGGCATCCCACTTGTCGATCGCTTCGGTGAGCTTCTTACGGCCAGCCGCAACGTCACCTTTGAACCAGCAAGTATTCGGCTGCTCGGTGCAGGACTCAAGATAGTAGTCGAGGCTCTCCTCGAAGGACTTCGCTTGCCCAAGCCCGACCTCTTCCATCTCGAGCGTTGGGTCCAGCGCCCCGTCCAGCACCATGCGTCCAGCATTTTCTGGGAATAACGACAGGTACTGGGCGCCGAGCTCGGTGCCGTATGAGTAGCCGAGGTAGTCGAGCTTCTCATGGCCGAGGGCCGCGCGCAGAATATCCATATCTCGCGCGGAGTTCGGTGTGGTGATTTGGCTCAGCAGCCCTTCCGGCTTGGTGTTCTGCTTGCACTTGAGCACATCGGCTTCTGCGTCCTTCTTGATCTCCTTGATGCTCTGCTCGTTGTTGCGCGGCATACGAGATTCCTCCATGCGCGCATCGAGCTCCTCGTCCGTGAAACACTTCACGGCCGTCGAGCTACCCACCCCGCGAGGATCAAAACCGACGATGTCGTAGCTCTTACGCAGCTCATCTGAGAAGAGCATCGAGGCGGCGTCCTTGACCATGTTCACGCCCGAACCGCCGGGCCCGCCCGGGTTCACGACCAAGCTGCCTTCGGACTTTTCGGTGGCTTTCGCACGAATAACTGAGATCGTGATCGCGCCCTCGTCAAGCTTCTCGTAGTTCAGTGGAACTGCGATCTCGCCGCACTCAAAGTTGCCGCATTCCTGCCAGTCGATTTTCTGGTCATAGAAAGACTTCAGGTCTTTGCCGCTGACGGCTTCTGTGGCAGGCGCTTTCGACGACTCGGCCGGGCTCGCCTCGGGCCCGCCGTTGCTACCGCCACCGCCGCAAGCGGTGAGCGCTAACGCAACAGCGGCGGCTGCTGCACTGAACATCATGCCCCGGCGGGGCATAGCACCCGGAAGGAGCCGGGTTTGGTGTGGGGAAGTCACATTATCCTCGCTGATGTCGATCTGATGGAGCTAGTAGGCCAGGGTCTGCTGGTGGCTCGGGAGGTTCATCGAGCCGCAGACGGCCTGGGCGCAGTCAGTCTAGGTGAAGCAGAACTTCGCGGAGTAGTACTACGGGGTGAGACGATGATCGCGGCCATGAGCGCTTCGATCGCTACTTGTGGGCTCACATTTCCGGCGATCCTCTCGCGTGCGGTCCCGATGTGGTCGATCGCGGCAACAGAGTGCCCCGGATTCGTCGCGTTCGCGTACTGGGTCAGCTGCGGCGCTAGGTGAGCGTTGACGAGCTCTTGACCTGTGCCGAGCTGGATTGTGAGAACGTCGCGGAAGAACGTCGTCAGGTCGATCAATGCGCGGTCTATCGAGTCTGTGGTTCCGCGCCGTCCGCGGCGCTTAGCGGCATCGGCGAGGCGCTTGAATTCTGTGCGTAACTGCCGCGGGATCGATTCTTCCGGGGACAAGCCGAAGGTTTCCCTCAACGCAGCCTCATCGGCTTGGGAACGCTCTTCAACGGATGCGGTCGCCTCCGCGGTCGCTATCTCAACGAAATGGGCGGCTGCCGCCATAGCGTTAGCGATGTTCGTGGCTCTGAACGGCGTGTTCACGATGTCTTCACGCCGCTGCCGTGCCCCCTCGTCGCGGGCGAGCCTGCGGGCAACACCGATGTGGCCTTGGGAAACGCGGGCCGCGAACTCAGCTTGCGCCGGGGTTAGCCCGTCCCTGCGAACCAAAAGCTCCGCGACATCGGCGTTATCCGGGATCCGGAGTGTGATGTTGCGGCAACGGGAACGGATCGTGACCAGGACATCGGCGGGCGAAGGCGCACATAGGATCCACACGGTGTGCGGGGGTGGCTCTTCGATGGCTTTCAGCAACACGTTGGTGGTGCGTTCGGTCATGCGGTCGGCGTCTTCAACGATGATGATCCGCCAGCGTCCCGTGGCTGGCCTGTCGTGGGCTGTGCTGATGAGGTGGCGGACGTCTTCAATCGAGTAGGTAACGTTCTCGGTTGTCACCATGCTGACATCGGGGTGTGTTCCAGCGAGCACGGTGCGGCACGCCGGACATTCACCGCAGTCCTTTGCTTCCGGCGCGGCCTGTTCGCATTCAAGGGCGGCAGCGAACGCGCGGGCCGCGTTGGTACGTCCTGAGCCCGGAGGGCCGGTCATGAGCCACGCGTGGGTCATCGCACTACCGCTCACCGCGCGCTTGAGTTGCTCAACCACCCGCTCCTGTCCAGGGAGGTCCCGCCACACGCTCATGCGCTACCTCCGGCATCTGTCACGGCATCAGGTGCAGGGTTGGACGCTGAGCCCGCCGCAGGCCGCGCCGCCGGGGCTTGCTCGGCCTGTTCGGTCCGCGCTGTTAGGGGAACACGCTTTATGAGGGGAGCCACGGCCGCGTTGATCTGTTGCGCGATGTCTTCGATGCTTGCCCGCGCATCGATCACAAGATAACGCTGCGGATCCAGTGCCGCGATCCGCTCGAACTCTTCCATGAGTGTTCCGTGAAACTCATCGGGCTCGGCTTCGATGCGGTCGCTGGTTCCGCGTTGGCCTTGGCGTGCACGCGAGTCCGCTACCGGCATCGTGAGCACGATGGTGAGGTCGGGTTCATGCCCCCGCACGGCCGGGGCATTGATGGAGGCAACTGTTTCCAGGCCGAGCCCGCGGCCTGCACCTTGATACGCGAGCGAGGAGTCAAGGAAGCGATCAGAGATCACAACCGCGCCGGCCTCCAGCCACGGGATGATCCGGTCGTTGACGTGAGCCGAACGCGCCGCAGCATAGATCAAGGCTTCGGTGACAGGGTCCATCGGAGCGAACGCCGGGTCAAGCACGATGCCGCGCAGTGCCTCGGACACAGCCGTTCCGCCTGGTTCGCGGGTGGTTTCAACGCGGTAACCGGCCGAACGCAGGTGCTCGGCGAGCAAGCGAGACTGGGTTGATTTACCTGTCCCGTCGCCTCCTTCAAACACGATGAACACACCGGCGGTATTACGGTGTTGCTGTGTGGCATCTACCTGCATGTACTTAACCCTACCGGTGGTTAGGTCCAAAACATGAGGGTGAACACATAGAATGGGACGCATGACTTGGGCTCTCATGATCGAATTCGTGATCTCCGTGTTAATCGACGGAGCCATTTTCGCTCTCGCGTTATTCGCGTTGCTGGACTGCCTCGGGCAGCCCGCGGACCGTTTCCGCGTCTTCAGCAGGATGTCGAAGGGCGCGTGGACAGGAGCCCTCGCAGCGGCAGCGCTCGTGTCAGGTCTTTCATGTGTCAGCGGTGTGACCGCTTTGATAGGTCGGCCTTTCGGCGCCGGCATTCTAAGCGGTGGCAGCTTCGGCATGATCCTGATCTTGGCTGCGGCGATCTTCACAGGCGTGTATTTGGCGGGGGTCCGTCCTAACGTGTCCGGTAAGAACGGGTACGGCTCGTATTAAGCCGCGGCACCCATCGTCATTGAGAGACCCTGCTTGCGCGGGAATGAAAGGCGGATCATGACTTATAAGCTGATTTTGCTTCGGCACGGTCAGAGCGAGTGGAACGAGAAGAACTTGTTCACTGGCTGGTATGACGTGACGTTGACTGAGAAGGGGCGTGCGGAGGCCAAGCGTGGCGGTGAGCTGCTCAAGGAGACCGGCAACCTGCCTGATGTGCTTCACACCTCGCTGTTGACTCGCGCCATCGTGACGGCCAACATCGCTTTGGAGGCCGCGGATCATGTGTGGATCCCGGTCAAGCGTTCGTGGCGGCTCAACGAACGCCACTATGGTGCGTTGCAGGGCAAGAACAAGGCCGAGGTTTTGGAGAAGTTCGGTGAGGAACAGTTCATGACCTGGCGCCGTTCTTATGACACTCCGCCGCCGGAGCTGGAGGATGATTCGCCGTTCTCGCAGGCGAATGACCCTCGCTACGCGGACCTTGTTTCGATGCCGCGCACCGAGTGCCTTGAGCAGGTTCTTGAGCGTCTGTTGCCTTACTGGACTGAGCAGATCGTGCCGGATCTGAAGGCCGAGAAGACTGTTTTGGTGACCGCGCATGGTAACTCGTTGCGGGCGCTCGTGAAGCACCTGGATGGTATTTCGGATGAGGATATCGCCCAGTTGAACATCCCGACCGGTATCCCGCTGGTGTATGAGCTGGATGAGAGCCTGAAGCCTGTCACCCCGGGCGGCACCTATCTTGATCCGGATGCTGCCGCGGCTGAGATCGCTAACGTCGCCAACCAGGGTAAGAAGTAACGCCTAGGTAATGCATAGAGCTGGGGCCAGCACCTGCCACAGGTGCTGGCCCCAGCTCTATGCTCTCTCAGCCGCGAACGGTTAGTGAGGCGTATCGGCTACTTGAATGGGAGGTCTACGGACTCTGGCTCCCATTCGCCGGTCACGAGGTAGGTGACCTTGCGGGTCACGGAGACGCCGTGGTCGCCGAAGCGCTCGAGGTAGCGGGAGGTCAGGGTCACGTCTGCCGTGGTTTCGGATGGTGCGTCCCATTCTGGGGCGGCTACGGCACGGAATACAGATGAGTGCAGTTCGTCGATCTGGCGGTTCTTTTCAATGATCTGGCGCGCCAGGCTCAGGTCGCGGGTGTCGAGCAGGTCGCCGAGCATGTGTGCCAGCTCGATGTCCAGCTTCGCCATGTCAGCGAAGGTTGGGATGATGCTTTCTGGTGCTACCGGGTTAGGGAAGCGCAGGCGAGCCAGCTGGGCGATGTGGCGGGCGAGATCGCCCATGCGCTCGAGGGATGCAGACATGCGCAGCGAACCGACGATCATGCGGAGGTCGGAGGCGACTGGGCCTTGGAGGGCGAGGACGTCGATGGCGCGCTCGTCCAGTTCGTTCTGCATGAAGTCGATGCGAGCGTCGCTTGCGATGACTTCCTGCGCTAGTTCGGTGTCTTGGGTGGTGAACGCCTCCCATGCCTGTTCCATTGCGGTTGCAACACGGTGGGACATGGTGATGAGGCCTTCGCCGATGGAGGTCAGCTCTGCTTGGAAGACTTTGCGCACGGTTGCGTGTGTTCCTCTCGATTGTCAGACATGTGCGGCGGCGGTGAGTTTTGCTGTGTGCGGCTCACGCCGTGTGTCTCTCACTGGGCACATGTGGGGGACTATGAATTATCTTTGCTCCGCTAAGTATCGCGGCGGTAGGCGTTACATGAACATCAGGTGAACAGGTCGTAGGGGAGTGCATTCTCCGGTTGTTGTCTAGTTTTCCAGGGTTAGGCTCTTAGTGTGGACCATACGCAACTCATTGCCGTGATTTCAGGCCTGGTGGGCCTGCTCATAGGTGTGGGCGGAGTCCTTGCTTATAACGCATCGCAGCGTGGCAGGGTTCTCCAGCTCGCTGATGACACCCCTGATCTGCCGGAAGGAGCGGCAGACGTGTTGGGGGTTATTGGTCGTGCCTATGTTTTGGTCGATGAGGTCGATGGCGTGGTGCGGGCGAATCCGTCTGCGTACGCGTATGGGTTGGTGCGGGGCCATACGTTGGTGCATAGCGACATTGTGGAGATGATCGCTGATGTTCGCCGCGATGGTGTGGTTCGTGAAGGCGAGTTTGAGCTTCCGCGCGGCCCTGTGGGGCAGGGTTTCATTGTGGTGCATGTGCGTATGGCGCCGCTGGGTGGGGAGCATATTTTGATCCTTGCAGATGACCGCACTGAGATCACTCGTACAGCTACCATGCGCCGCGATTTCGTCGCGAACGTTTCACACGAGTTGAAGACCCCGGTCGGTGCTGTGGGTTTGTTGGCTGAAGCTATTGAGAGCGCGGCTGATGACGAGGTCGCGGTGCGGCGGTTCACCAAGCGTTTGGCTAAGGAATCGCAGCGGTTGGCGGCTTTGGTTCAAGACATTATTGAGCTTTCACGCCTGCAGTCTGCTGATGTTGTGCAGGCGGGTGAGGAAGTCGATATGTCCAAGCTCGTGAATGAGGCTGTGGATCGTACGGCGCTCATCGCGGGTGAGCAGGACATTGAGATCAAGGTTGGCGGCATCCAGAACGCGACCGTTTATGGCGAATCTGATCTGTTGATGACTGCGGTGCGGAACCTGATTGATAACGCGATCAGGTATTCCCCTGAAGGCACCACGGTTGGTGTGGGGATCAGTGACCGGAATGGTTTGGTTTCGGTCACGGTGACTGACCAGGGTCCGGGTATTCCGGCGGATGAACAGGAACGCGTGTTTGAGCGTTTCTACAGGCTTGATTCGGCTCGTGCCCGCTCGACTGGTGGTAGCGGGTTGGGTTTGAGTATCGTGCGGCACGTGATGGAGAGCCACGGTGGTGAAGTGACCTTGTGGTCGCAGCCGGGGCAGGGTTCTACGTTCACGTTGCGTTTGCCGCGCCTCGAAAGTGAGGAAGAGCAGAGCGCTTCCTCGGCAAGTTCTAGCCTCGAGGAAGCCTCGAGCGTTGAGGGAAAGTGAGTACAGCACGGTGACACGCATTCTGATTGTGGAGGATGAGGAGTCGCTCTCCGATCCGCTCCACTTCCTTTTGGAACGCGAGGGGTTCGATGCCGCAGTCGCTGCTGACGGGGAAACCGCGGTTCAGGAGTTTGACCTGCATGGTGCGGACCTCGTTTTGTTGGATTTGATGCTCCCGGGGCTTCCGGGAACTGAGGTGTGCCGGCAGTTGCGGCAACGTTCTAACGTGCCGATCATCATGTTGACGGCTAAGGACTCTGAGATCGATAAGGTCGTGGGTCTTGAGCTAGGCGCGGATGACTATGTGACGAAGCCGTATTCTTCGCGTGAACTGCTGGCCCGGATTAGGGCCGTTTTGCGTCGCCAGGGGGAAGCGGAAGAGCTGATTTCCACGACCGTGCAGGCGGGCCCTGTCCGGATGGATGTCGAACGGCATGTGGTCACGGTGCGTGGTGAGCGTGTGCAGATGCCGCTCAAGGAGTTCGAGCTTCTTGAAATGTTGCTTCGTAACGCGGGCCGTGTGATGACGCGCGGGCAGCTGATCGATCGAGTGTGGGGCTCGGACTATGTGGGCGATACCAAGACTCTTGATGTTCATGTGAAGCGTCTGCGCGCCAAGATTGAGGAGGAGCCCGGCTCGCCTGTTCACTTGGTGACGGTGCGCGGCCTGGGATACAAGTTCGAAGGCTAGTCTTCCTAGCGTAGGTACCGTTTCCCGCGCAGTTACCGTATAAAACGCTGTGGGCCGGACACTCGAGCGAGTGTCCGGCCCACAGCGTTTTATTGTGCCATGCCCGGCGGTTAGCGCGGGTCAGGCTGTGTTCTTAGTGGCCGTGGTCGGCCTTTTCGGAGGGCTTGAGGTGGTCGCTACGTGACTTGTCGTGGCCACCTGGGACGTAGTTGGCGTACTCAGGGAGGGTTCCGTCGACTACTGGGACCTTCGCGGTGGTGCTGTTGCCGCCGCTCTTGATGGTCACGAGGACCTGCTGGCCAGGGTAGGTGCCCTTGTTGGTTTCCTTGCTGGTGTCGCCTGGAACCGTGAAAGTTTCGGCGTTCTTATCGTCTTCGAGGCGCAACGGTTTGTCTGCGGTGACGTTGGTGTCTACGGAGTTGCCGCTGAACTCGAGGCTGAGGTCTGCAGAGTCCTTGCCCTTGTTCACGATGGTGCCGAGGTAACGGGCTTCTTGGTCGGCGCCGTTGGTGACGAGCATCAGGTTCTGGATGGTGACGTCGCCGACGTGCGCGGAGACACCGTCTGATGGGTCGTACTGGGCAGTGGTTGCCTGGTCGTTGATCGCACCGCAGCCGGTAGCGGTGAGCGCAAGCGCAGCAAGGGCGGCGCCCGAGGCGGCGCGGCGGATGCGGGCCTTCACGGGAAGTTTCACGAAATTAGCTCCTCATCAATGAGTCATCTGCGCGGTTGTTTGCTCATTTAAGGGTGCAAGCAGACCACCGCCTCCTGCGATTCTATCGTGTTTGTGTGTTTCTCGCGGCCTCGGCTGTGTGTTGGTGACAAACCGTTCGGGCTTGTGCGGTGATTCGATCGTTTATTTGGGGTGCGTGGGCCGCTGTTGTGGTGACTGTGTTGCCAGTCGGCGTATAGATAACTGCGCGTTGAAGGTACTGAGCCGTTAAGTTCCGTTTCCCCTATGTTTACGGGGTTCTGTGGAAAGGTGCGGAGTTAGTCGTGATATTCTAGTTATCTAGAAAGGGGTTTATCCGCATGATTTTTGACGTCGGAGAGACGGTCGTTTACCCACATCACGGTGCTGCCACGATCGAAGAGATTAAGATGCGCACCATCCGGGGCGAAGAGAAAATGTACCTTAAGCTTCGGGTTGCCCAGGGTGACTTGGTGATTGAGGTCCCTGCTGAGAATGTGGATCTTGTTGGCGTCCGCGACGTTGTGGACCGGGATGAGCTTGAGCACGTTTTTGAGGTGTTGCAGGCTCAGGATGTGGAGGAACCTGCTAACTGGTCTCGTCGTTATAAGGCGAACTTGGAGAAGCTGGCTTCTGGTGATGTGAATAAGGTCGCTGAGGTTGTGCGTGACTTGTGGCGCCGCGAGAATGATCGTGGTCTGTCTGCTGGTGAGAAGCGCATGCTGGCTAAGGCGCGCACTATCCTGACCTCGGAGTTGGCTCTTGCTAAGAAGCTGACGGAAGATGAGGCTGAGGTTGTCCTGGATGATGTTTTGTCTGGGAAGCGTAAGGCTAAGGTCTAAGTTTTCGTATCGGGGGTTGAATGTCACCTCATGTGACTCTTCTTCCGGCCGAGTGTTCACCGGAGTCTGTGGCCATCGTTGTGGTGGCGGCGGGCTCCGGTACGCGTTTAAAGGCCGGTATGCCTAAGGCTTTGGCGGCTGTTGCTGGCCGGAGTTTGGTTGAGCATTGTCTCGATGTTGTGGTTGATCCGGGCCTGGCCGGGCAGGTGGTTGTTGTGACGCCGCCTTCTGATGGGCGTGTAGCGCAACTCGTCGCACAGCGTCCTGAGGTTGCCGGTGTTGCGGTTTCGTGTGTTCCTGGCGGGGCGACGCGTCAGGAATCGGTGGCGGCCGGTCTTGCAGCTGTGGGGGATGCGCGTTTCGTGTTGGTTCACGATGTCGCTCGCGCCTTTGCGCCTGCCTCCTTGTTTGGGCGGGTTGTTGAGCAGTTGCGTTCCCGTGATGATGTGGACGGCGTTGTTCCGGGGCTACCTGCGGTGGATACATACAAGATCGTTGATGCCGATGGCGTGGTGGTGGATACGCCGGAGCGTTCGTCGCTGCGTGCTGTGCAGACGCCGCAAGGTTTTGTCGCGGATACGTTGCGGCGTGTGCACCGCGAGTCGGTTGGCCGGGATGCCAGTGACGATGCGGGCTTGCTTGAACAGACCGGTTACCGGGTTGTGGTGGTTGCCGGGGATGAGCGGGCGTTGAAGGTCACGCATCCGCAGGATGTTGTTATCGCTGAGGGCATTCTCGCGGCCGGTGCCGCTGAAGAGAAGGGAGTTGGAACCGTGAGTGAGGTGCGCGAGTTGGGTGAGGGAATCCCTGCAGGTTGCTTGCCGATGGTTGGCTTGGGTTTTGATGTGCACGCGTTTTCGGATGAGGACCCGTCAGCGCCTGGGGCTTTGCCGTTGATGTTGGCTGGGCTTGAGTGGCCGGGGGAGCGCCGTTTGAGTGGGCATTCTGATGGTGATGCGGTGGCTCACGCTGTGTGTGATGCGGTGTTCGCGGCGTCCGGTTTGGGGGATGTGGGCACCCAGTTTGGTACTGACCGCCCTGAGTTCGCTGGCGCGTCTGGCGTGACGCTGGTTCGTGAGGCCGGGCGTTTGGTGGGAGAAGCGGGCTTCACGGTGGGGAACGTGTCGGTTCAGTTTGTGGGGAACCGTCCACGCTTTGCTAAGCGGCGTGAGGAAGCGAACCGTGTGTTGTCGCATGCCTTGGGCGCTCCGGTTGTGGTCGCTGCCACGACGTCGGATGGCTTGGGTTTCGAGGGTGCGGGCGAGGGTATTTCGGCCCGCGCGGTCGCGTGGGTGTATCCGACGCCGAAGCGATAGGGTTGGGTCTGTGAGCTTGCGTTTCTATGACACCCGTACCCGTGCCGTCCACGATTTTGTCCCTGTCAGGGAGGGGCATGTGGGGCTGTATTACTGTGGCGCGACGGTTCAGGGGATGCCGCATGTGGGGCATGTACGATCGGCCATCGCGTTCGATATTTTGCGGCGCTGGCTGATGTATCGCGGTTTCACGGTCACGATGGTCCGTAACGTCACGGATATTGATGACAAGATTTTGGAGAAGTCGGCGCTGTCTTTCTCTGATCCTGCTCAGCTCGGCCCGGATTATGTGGCTAATGAGTTGTGGTTCGCGTTGGCGTACCGTTTTGAGGCGGCGTTCCGTGAGGCGTATGCGACATTGGGCGTTTTGCCTCCGACGTATGAGCCGCGCGCTACGGGGCACATGACGGAGATGTTCGCGTTGATTCAGCGTCTGATCGATGCGGGCCATGCGTACCCGGCTGAGGATGGCTCGGGTGACGTCTATTTCGATGTCCGTTCCTATCCTTCCTACGGTGCGCTGACGCATCAGTCGGTGGATGACATGCAGGATGCTGGCGACGCTGATCCGCGCGGTAAGCGTGATCCGCGTGATTTCGCGGTCTGGAAGGGTCATAAGGATGGCGACCCGTTGACGGCGTCGTGGGTTTCGCCGTGGGGGCGTGGCCGGCCAGGCTGGCACATCGAGTGCTCGGCGATGGCGGGTAAGTACCTTGGCGAGACGTTCGATATCCACGGTGGTGGCTTGGATTTGCGTTTCCCGCATCACGAGAATGAGATGGCTCAGTCGCAGGCTGCTGGCGATGGTTTCGCGCGTTTCTGGATGCATAACGGCATGGTGACGTTTGAGGGCCAGAAGATGTCGAAGTCCGTGGGGAACACGGTGTCTCCGCGTGAGATGTTGGCACAGGCTCCGGCGGATGTTGTCCGGTATTTCTTAGGCCAGGCTCATTATCGTTCGCAGTTGGATTATTCGCCGTCGTCTCTGGCGGAGGCCGGTGCCGCTCTGGAGCGTGTGAAGGGTTTTGTTGCGAGGGCTGCCGAGAAGTTTGGCGCCGATGCTGTGGCTGGTGGCGAGGTTGCGCCGGCTTTCGCTCAAGCCATGGACGATGATCTGAATGTTCCGCAGGCGCTTGCGGCGTTGCATGAGACGGTGCGTCGCGGCAACGCAGCTTTAGGGTCAGGCGACGGCGCGGAGGCCGGTGCCGCGTTGGACGCGGCTCGCCAGGTTGCGGCGATGACCGCGGTGTTAGGCCTTGATGACGCGGCGTCCACTGTTGCGTCTAGTCAGGGCGCCGAATCGGACGCGTTGGCGCAACTGGTGGAGGCGCGTCTGGCTGAGCGCGCGGCCGCGCGTGCGGCGAAGGACTTTGAGACCTCTGACCGTATCCGTGATGAGCTCGCTGCGGCGGGCATCACGGTCAAGGATGGCGCTGATGGCGCATCGTGGGTTTTGACTGGATTGTAGAGCTTGGAAGCTCGTAGGGGTTTCAGAGCCTAGACTTGACGTTAGTCCGGGTTCCGGGCGTTGTAGTTGATCGTTGTGTCCGTTGAGGAGGGCATATGTCGGCGCCACGTAAGGCACCACGTAACCGTAAGGGGCCCTCTAAGGGCAGCGGCGGTAAGAATAAGCGCGCGCTTGAGGGCCGCGGTCCCACTCCTAAGGCGGAGGACCGGGTCTATCACAAGGCGCATCGTGCCAAGGTTTTGCGGGAGCGTTCGCAGAACAAGCAAGGCAACCGTCGCCAACCGACTGGTGGTCGTCGTTTCTCTGAGGAGCACGTGAACGGGCGTAACGCTGTGCTGGAGGCATTGCAGGCCTCCATCCCGGCGAAGGCTTTGTATGTTGCGGCTCAGATTGATGTGGATGACCGCATCCGTGAAGCGTTGAAGATCGCGGCTCAGCGACGCATTCCGATTCTTGAGGCGACTAAGCCTGAGCTGGATCGTTTGACAGACGGCTCTGTGCATCAGGGTATTGCGATACAGATCCCGCCGTATGACTATCCGGATGCTGCCGCGAGCCTTGCCGATGCGATGGAGAACTACCGCAACGGAACAGCGGGGGCCCCGTTGGTTGTGGCGTTGGACGGTATCACTGATCCGCGTAACTTGGGTGCGATCATCCGTTCCGCATCGGCCTTTGGTGCTGGGACGATCGTGATTCCGGAGCGCCGAACGGTTGGTGTCACTGCTACAGCGTGGAAGACCTCTGCTGGTGCTGCTGCACGTGTGCCGGTTGCGCGGGCCACGAACCTCACGCAGGTTCTGCGGCAGGCCAAGCAGAATGGCTTCTATGTTCTGGGTCTGGATGGCGGGGGTGATGTATCCCTGCCTGAACTTGAACTTGCTGATGAGCCGCTGATTGTTGTGGTGGGCAACGAGGGCAAGGGATTGTCGCGTTTGGTTTCGGAGACGTGTGATCAGATCGTCTCGATCCCGATTAACGCTGCGATGGAGTCTCTCAATGCATCGATGGCTGCGGGCATCACGCTGTACGAGATCGCGAATAAGCGACGAGCATCACAGAACTGAATCTTCTTCGCTAACTCCCCTGAACTGCGTCCTGGAACGTGGTACAGGGGAGTTTTGCCTTGTATTTACGGGGTTCATGGCTGGAACGCTGGCCGGTGTGTGGGTGGTTTTGCGTTTTGGTGTGGGTGTGTGTAGAGTATTTTCCTGTTGCCCACACGGATGGAGTGCCGGTTGCCGGCGTGTCTGGTGGACAATGACTCGGGATTCATCTACCGGCTAGGTTTGTTTCTGGTTTTGGTTTGGTGGGGTTTCGGGTTTCATATCTGCCATATGGTTGCTTTCTTGTTGAGGGTTTCCGGGTTGTTTACCTGGTTTTGTTTTCTTGGAAAGCTTGTGGTAGAGTGAGTATCCGCTCTTGAGCGAAGCGTCCTGGTTTCTTTCTTACTTCGCATGGTTTGTGTGGGGTTTGTGGGGCGTGGAGTCTTGGGTGTTTGTTGTTTGAGAACTCAATAGTGTGCCAAGTTTGTTTGTTGATACCAAATATTTTTTGTTTGGTGGTTGCCTGCATGCTCTTGATCCCTGTCAGGGTGTGTGGGTTTCTGCTTGGATTAGATGTGACCGCGCCCTTTTTTGTGGGGTGTGGTTGTCCGCTTTGTAGCATCTGTTTTTATGTTTTTTGCGGAGAGTTTGATCCTGGCTCAGGATGAACGCTGGCGGCGTGCTTAACACATGCAAGTCGAACGCTGAAGCCTGGTGCTTGCACTGGGTGGATGAGTGGCGAACGGGTGAGTAACACGTGAGTAACCTGCCCTTGACTTCGGGATAAGCCCGGGAAACTGGGTCTAATACTGGATATGACTTCCTACCGCATGGTGGGGGGTGGAAAGATTTATCGGTTGGGGATGGACTCGCGGCCTATCAGTTTGTTGGTGGGGTAATGGCCTACCAAGACGACGACGGGTAGCCGGCCTGAGAGGGTGACCGGCCACACTGGGACTGAGACACGGCCCAGACTCCTACGGGAGGCAGCAGTGGGGAATATTGCACAATGGGCGCAAGCCTGATGCAGCGACGCCGCGTGAGGGATGACGGCCTTCGGGTTGTAAACCTCTTTCAGTAGGGAAGCAGCCTCTTTTTGGGGTGACGGTACCTGCAGAAGAAGCGCCGGCTAACTACGTGCCAGCAGCCGCGGTAATACGTAGGGCGCAAGCGTTATCCGGAATTATTGGGCGTAAAGAGCTCGTAGGCGGTTTGTCGCGTCTGCTGTGAAAGCCCGGGGCTTAACTCCGGGTGTGCAGTGGGTACGGGCAGGCTAGAGTGCAGTAGGGGAGACTGGAATTCCTGGTGTAGCGGTGGAATGCGCAGATATCAGGAGGAACACCGATGGCGAAGGCAGGTCTCTGGGCTGTTACTGACGCTGAGGAGCGAAAGCATGGGGAGCAAACAGGATTAGATACCCTGGTAGTCCATGCCGTAAACGTTGGGCACTAGGTGTGGGGGACATTCCACGTTTTCCGCGCCGTAGCTAACGCATTAAGTGCCCCGCCTGGGGAGTACGGCCGCAAGGCTAAAACTCAAAGGAATTGACGGGGGCCCGCACAAGCGGCGGAGCATGCGGATTAATTCGATGCAACGCGAAGAACCTTACCAAGGCTTGACATGGACCGGATCGGCGCAGAGATGTGTTTTCCTTTCGGGGCTGGTTCACAGGTGGTGCATGGTTGTCGTCAGCTCGTGTCGTGAGATGTTGGGTTAAGTCCCGCAACGAGCGCAACCCTCGTTCTATGTTGCCAGCACGTGATGGTGGGGACTCATGGGAGACTGCCGGGGTCAACTCGGAGGAAGGTGGGGATGACGTCAAATCATCATGCCCCTTATGTCTTGGGCTTCACGCATGCTACAATGGCCGGTACAATGGGTTGCGATACTGTGAGGTGGAGCTAATCCCAAAAAGCCGGTCTCAGTTCGGATTGGGGTCTGCAACTCGACCCCATGAAGTCGGAGTCGCTAGTAATCGCAGATCAGCAACGCTGCGGTGAATACGTTCCCGGGCCTTGTACACACCGCCCGTCAAGTCACGAAAGTTGGTAACACCCGAAGCCGGTGGCCTAACCCTTGTGGGGGGAGCCGTCGAAGGTGGGACTGGCGATTGGGACTAAGTCGTAACAAGGTAGCCGTACCGGAAGGTGCGGCTGGATCACCTCCTTTCTAAGGAGCACTCAACACCACAACCTGTATGGATATATGCATGGTGGTTGGTGGTGTCAGAGAATAGATGGTGCTGCTGTCACGGGTGTTGACAGGTGCCATGCTCATGGGTGGAATATCAACGAAACCACGCACTCTCTTGGGGGTGTGTGGGTCTTGGTGCATTGTTGGGTCCTGGAGCAACAAACCACCAGGTACGTAGCGGGCATGTTTTGTGTTCGTGTGTTTGGTGTGGTTGTTTCTCTAGTGTGTCCCCGACCTAATACAACACGCTACTGTGTGCGCTGGTTCTTTGACTGGTGTGTCTGGTGTGGTTGGTGGGTGTGGGGTTGTTGTTTGGTTACTGCATAGTGGACGCGAGCATCTTGTGAGGATGACACCCCTTGTGGGGTGTTGTTTTCATGTATGTGATTTTCTCAACCCAACACAATCAGTCCAGTCTTTTCCTTTTTTGGTTGGTTGGTTTGTTGGTTGTGTGGGTTGTGTTTGTTGCTCATGAATCAATGGTTTGCATATGTGTGTGTAAGTTGTTGAGAGCGTATGGTGGATGCCTTGGCATCAGGAGCCGATGAAGGACGTGGGAATCTGCGATAAGCCTGGGGGAGTTGATAACCGGACGGTGATCCCAGGATGTCCGAATGGGGGAACCCCGCATGCTGTGAGGTGTGTGACCTGACACTGAATATATAGGTGTTATGGGGGGAACGAGGGGAAGTGAAACATCTCAGTACCCTTAGGAAGAGAAAACAATAGTGATTCCGTTAGTAGTGGCGAGCGAACGCGGATGGGGCTAAACCTGTATCGTGTGATACCCGGCAGGGGTTGCGGTGCGGGGGTTGTGGGTGTATGTGTCCAGTTACTGCCGTGGCTGGCTGGTGAGGTGCGGGCGTGGAGACGAAGCAGTGTGAGTGCTGCACCGTAGAGGGTGTGAGTCCCGTAGTCGTATTATGTTCCGCCGCTAGATCGTATGACCCGAGTAGCACGGGGCTCGTGGAATCTCGTGTGAATCTGCCAGGACCACCTGGTAAGCCTGAATACTACCTGATGACCGATAGCGGATCAGTACCGTGAGGGAATGGTGAAAAGTACCCCGGGAGGGGAGTGAAATAGTGCCTGAAACCATGCGCTTACAAACCGTCAAAGCCCTTTAGGGGTGATGGCGTGCCTTTTGAAGAATGAGCCTGCGAGTTAGTGCTGTGTCGCGAGGTTAACCCGTGTGGGGTAGTCGTAGCGAAAGCGAGTCTGAAGAGGGCGTTTCAGTGGCACGGTCTAGACCCGAAGCGGGGTGATCTACCCATGGCCAGGTTGAAGCGTGTGTAAGAGCACGTGGAGGACCGAACCCACCTAGGTTGAAAACTGGGGGGATGAGCTGTGGGTAGGGGTGAAAGGCCAATCAAACTCCGTGATAGCTGGTTCTCCCCGAAATGCATTTAGGTGCAGCGTTACGTGTTTCTTTACCGTGGTAGAGCTACTGGATGGCTGATGGGCCCTACAAGGTTACTGACGTCAACCAAACTCCGAATGCGGTGAAGTGAGAGCGTAGCAGTGAGACTGTGAGGGATAAGCTTCATGAGTCGAGAGGGAAACAGCCCAGAACATCAGCTAAGGCCCCTAAGCGTGTGCTAAGTGGGAAAGGATGTGGAGTTGCTGAGACAACCAGGAGGTTGGCTTAGAAGCAGCCACCCTTGAAAGAGTGCGTAATAGCTCACTGGTCAAGTGATTCCGCGCCGACAATGTAGCGGGGCTCAAGTACACCGCCGAAGCTGTGTCACTCCATACTTTTGTGTGGGGTGGGTAGGGGAGCGTCGGGCATGTGGTGAAGCCTGGGTGGAAACCATCAGGTGGAGCGTGTTCGAGTGAGAATGCAGGCATGAGTAGCGAATGGCGGGTGAGAAACCCGTCCGCCGAATGATCAAGGGTTCCAGGGTCAAGTTTTTCTTCCCTGGGTGAGTCGGGACCTAAGGCGAGGCCGACAGGCGTAGTCGATGGACAACGGGTTGATATTCCCGTACCGGCGAAGAACCGTCCATATCGAAGCGATGATGCTAACCACCCCAACCACACCAGACCAGCCACTTTGTGGCTAGATGGTGTGTGCGGCGTGGGACCCGATTCGTGGAGGTAAACGTAGTAACAGGTGTGACGCAGAGAGGTAGCCGGGCCAGGCAATGGAATCGACCTGGTCTAAGAGTGTAGGCCGGTGTATAGGCAAATCCGTACACCATAATGGCTGAGACTTGATGGGCGCCCACTATGGGTGGGTGATCCGGTGATCCTGTACTGCCGAGAAAAGCATCGACGTGAGGTTCTAGCTGCCCGTACCCGAAACCGACACAGGTGATCTGGTAGAGAATACCGAGGCGATCGAGAGAATCATGGTTAAGGAACTCGGCAAAATGCCCCCGTAACTTCGGAAGAAGGGGGGCCTGCCTCGTGACCCCCACATGCTGGGGTGAGCGGGTGTGGGCCGCAGAGACCAGAGGGAAGCGACTGTTTACTAAAAACACAGGTCCGTGCGAAGTCGCAAGACGATGTATACGGACTGACTCCTGCCCGGTGCTGGAAGGTTAAGAGGACCTGTTAGAACATTCGTGTTCGAAGCGGAGAATTTAAGCCCCAGTAAACGGCGGTGGTAACTATAACCATCCTAAGGTAGCGAAATTCCTTGTCGGGTAAGTTCCGACCTGCACGAATGGAGCAACGACTTCCCTGCTGTCTCAACCATGAACTCGGCGAAATTGCAGTACGAGTAAAGATGCTCGTTACGCGCAGAAGGACGGAAAGACCCCGTGACCTTTACTATAGTTTGGTATTGGTGTTCGGTGCGGTTTGTGTAGGATAGGTGGGAGACTGTGAAGCAGCCACGCCAGTGGTTGTGGAGTCATTGTTGAAATACCACTCTGATCGTATCGGATGTCTAACCTCGGCCCGTGATCCGGGTCAGGGACAGTGCCTGATGGGTAGTTTAACTGGGGCGGTTGCCTCCTAAATGGTAACGGAGGCGCCCAAAGGTTCCCTCAGCCTGGTTGGCAATCAGGTGTCGAGTGTAAGTGCACAAGGGAGCTTGACTGCGAGACTGACAGGTCAAGCAGGGACGAAAGTCGGGACTAGTGATCCGGCAGTGGCTTGTGGAAGCGCTGTCGCTCAACGGATAAAAGGTACCTCGGGGATAACAGGCTGATCTTGCCCAAGAGTCCATATCGACGGCATGGTTTGGCACCTCGATGTCGGCTCGTCGCATCCTGGGGCTGGAGTCGGTCCCAAGGGTTGGGCTGTTCGCCCATTAAAGCGGCACGCGAGCTGGGTTTAGAACGTCGTGAGACAGTTCGGTCCCTATCCTCTGCGCGCGTAGGAAATGTGAGAAGGGCTGTCCCTAGTACGAGAGGACCGGGACGGACGAACCTCTGGTATGTCAGTTGTACCGCCAGGTGCACCGCTGATTAGCTACGTTCGGGAAGGATAACCGCTGAAAGCATCTAAGCGGGAAGCCTGCTTCAAGATAACATTTCCAACCAAACATTGCTTTGGGAGAGGCCCCCAGCTAGACCACTGGGTTGATAGGCAGGAAGTGTACGCACGGACCATAGACGTGTTCAGCTGACCTGTACTAATAGGCCGATCACTTACACACAACACCAACCTCATCCTCTTCAATAGCGAGGGGTTCGCGTCCACTAAGCGGTCACCACACCACAAACCCACCCCCACAACACACACGTAGCAACCCGGCCGCGTGAAGGGGTGACACACCAAGAATTGAATACAGCAACACACACGTACACGTACAGATTTCCCGCAACCCGGTACGGGTTGATGGGTGAGAGAGTTACGGCGGTTATAGCGTGGGGGAAACGCCCGGTCCCATCCCGAACCCGGAAGCTAAGCCCCACAGCGCCGATGGTACTGCAACCGGGAGGTTGTGGGAGAGTAGGACACCGCCGAACACACTATAGAGAGGATGTTGGTCCCGAAGCTCCCAACCCCCACACAGGGGGTTAGGTCGCAGCATCGGGACCAACACCCATCTAAACCACAAAACCAGGGATAACAGAAGAAGCACGGGTAGCTGCTGAGTGCCACAAGTGAACAGCGCCGTGTTAGGCCGCACTACGACAGTGCTATCTCAAGCCTCACGTCATCAGACCCCGGTAGCATCCCTACGGAAGCCGGCTCTATAGACTGAATCCATGACTGACATGCCGCTGTTCAGCCACGCACCACAAGACAAACCTGAAACCGACGCGCAACAGCCAAGCACGCTGGTACGCGTCGAAGCGATCGTTCCCGTAGACATCCTGAACGCGTGCGAAGGCCTCGTCGACTACACAGACCTCTGGTGGCCCCGCAACCAACGCTTGAGCACAGACCCGGAAGCCCAACTTATCTGGGACGAAAACAGCCTCTTTGAAATCGACGAACAAGGCAACGTCCACCTATGGGGACACAACCACGGAAGCGAACCACCGCTAAAGATCAGCATCCTGCTCGAAAACGAAGCGTTCCCACACCACATCGCAACCTTCACATTTACGCCACACGGAGTCCAATCAACACGCGTCGATATCCGTGCAGAAGCACCCCGGGCAAACCACCGGATCACGAGCAGCATCTGGCGGGACGTACTCCAAAGCTATTCAACCTTCATGGGCAACCGGGAGCGAGCTCAACGAACTTAGAATGACTGCATGCTGACAACTCAGGGCGTGTGACGTTACACGTGAAATCTCGATTATGTTCCTGAGATGCCTTGATGTAAGGTGTGAAGGTCTCGTCACCGGGGTGTGGCGCAGTTTGGTAGCGCGCGTCGTTCGGGACGACGAGGTCGCAGGTTCAAATCCTGTCACCCCGACGCAGAGGTTCTGGCCTGGAGCAAAAGCTCCAGGCCTCAACTGTTTAACCGGCTCTGCCTAGCTCTAGTGACGCTTACCCCCTTAACGTTCTGCTGGCCGTTAACCCTCTATTGAGCGGTTATGCCTAGTCGGGCCGCTTAATCTCAGATACTGTTACTCGAAAGCATGCCCGTAACAACGAATGATTCAACGAGAGCAGTATTCATGGACGCAGACCTCATTGTTGTAGGTGCAGGGCTGGCGGGACTCGTCGCTGCGAGAGAAGCGATTCGGGGCGGACTCTCAGTAGCTGTCCTGGATCAAGAGAACCGACAGAACCTCGGGGGCCAGGCGTTCTGGTCGTTCGGCGGAATGTTCCTGATCGATACACCACAACAGCGCCGCCTAGGCGTCAAGGACTCGGCCGAGCTTGCGCACTCAGACTGGAGCGGAACCGCCGGCTTCGACCGACTCGATGACTCGGATGGGCTTGCCCAAGACCGGTGGGCGAAACGGTGGGCCTATGAATACGTCGAATTCGCTGCAGGGGAGAAAGCCTCATACCTGGCTGAACACGGCATCAAGTTCACGCCGGTTGTCGGTTGGGCTGAACGCGGAGGAACATCAGCGGACGGGCACGGAAACTCCGTGCCGCGCTTCCATGTCCCTTGGGGGACAGGCACCGGCATCGTGAAGCCATTCATCAACTTCGCACTGCAAGCAGAGAAAGACGGCAAACTCCGGTTCCACTTCCGCCACCGCGTTACCGGGCTTGTGACTGAAAGCGGGCGCGTCGTCGGTGTAGAAGGCGACGTCCTCGAGAACTCGGCGCGAGACCGCGGACGCAGCTCGACTCGTACGCGCACTGGAGGGTTCACAATCACCGCGCCTGCCGTCGTGATGGCGACCGGCGGTATCGGAGCCAACACCGAACTGGTACGTGCCAACTGGCCCGAACGCCTCGGGTCTGCGCCACGGAACATGATCTGCGGGGTTCCGGACTACGTCGACGGATCAGGCCTGATCGCAGCAGAAGCCGCGGGTGCACGATGGGTCAATAAAGACCGCATGTGGCACTACACGGAGGGGATCATCAACTATGATCCGGTGTGGCCGCACCACGGTATCCGGATCCTGCCGGGCCCAACGCCGCTGTGGTTCGATGCGCGCGGCAGAAGGCTCCCGCACCCTAACCTGCCCGGATATGACACCCTCGAGACCCTCAAGTATCTGCGCACAACGGAAGATATTAAGGACTATGAGCATTCGTGGTTCATCGTCAACGAACGGATCCTCGCGAAAGAATTCGCGCTCTCCGGCTCCGAACAAAACCCGGACATCACATCGGGGAAGATGGCCAGAGTGCTCGCCTCACGCTTGTCTTCCGGAATCTCCGGACCGGTGCGGCGCTTCCAACGCCAAGGCCAGGACTTCTTGACCGCCGAAACCCTAGAGAAGCTCGTGCCGCAAATGAATCAGTTGGTCGGGGAAGAGCTCATCGACGGCGATGAGCTGCGGGCGCAGATTCAGGCACGCGACCTGCAGATCGACAACCCGTTCTCGAAAGACGCCCAAATCCAGGGGATCCACAACTCCCGGGCTTTCCGCGGCGACCGGATGATCCGCACCACCAAGCCGCACAAGCTCCTCGACCCAGCGGCGGGGCCGCTTGTTGCGGTGCGGCTTCACATCCTCACACGCAAATCGCTAGGCGGCCTGCAGACAGACCTGGCATCACGGGTTATCGGAAGCGACGGCGAGGTCTTGCCGGGGCTTTGGGCGGCTGGCGAAGCCGCTGGCTTCGGCGGTGGAGGCGTGCACGGTTATCGAGCGCTCGAAGGCACGTTCCTGGGTGGTGCGGTGTTCTCGGGCCTACTAGCGGGCCGCTCACTCGTTGAAACGCTACATTGAGCTTGGGCTAAGCCCGGGCACGTATAATGTTTGAATTGAGTGCCGTGTAGGCAATACACAAAACCGATTCAATAAGGACGTTACTGAGCATGGCAAAGAATCCACCGCGTTCCTCGAATAATCAGGACCGTGTTCAGGCCGCCCGTGAACAAGCGGAGCAGCAGCGCATCGCAACGCAGAAGGCGCAGCGCCGCCGCGCTAACCTCATCAAGGCCGCTATTGCCGCTACCGTGCTGATCGTTGTCGCGGTAGCCGTGGTGATCATCATCGCCCTCAAGAACCAGGACGAAGAGCAGCATTCAGAAAGCTCGTACCCTAAGACCGGTAACGAATACGGCGGTGTGGTTTTCACGAGCCCGAACGAAGCGAAAGAATTCAACCTCAGCGGCACAGTCAAACGCCCGGAAGGGGATCCGCCTGCTCCTGCAGAGGACGTGAACATTAGTGGCGCTGACGCGAACGCTAAACCGGTCCAGGTGATCGTTTACGCTGACCCTGCGTGCCCGCACTGCTTCGAATTCGAGAGGGCTTTTGGCCCGCTGTTGAACCAGAAGCTTGAAGCAGGCGAGATCACGTTGGAACAACGCATGGTCCCGTACCTGGACCGCGGCTCACCAAGCAACTTCTCCTCGCGTGCCGTCAACATGCTCGCGTGTGTGGCTGACGCTAAGCCGGACGCATACAACGCTGTTCTCAACGACGTGTTCGAGACACACATGAACCAGGGCGAGCTGAAGAACCAGGAACTCATCGATCTTGCCAAGAAGCACGGCGTTGAAGGCAAGATTGACAGCTGCGTCACCGAAGGCCGCTTCCGCCCATGGATCGCAAACGCCGACCACCAGGCACGTGAAGATGGTGTGCGTGGAACCCCAAGCGTCTTTGTGAACGGCGAACGGTGGGACGGCGAACAAGAACCGAGCTTCGAGAACTGGCTCCAGACCAAAATCGATGACGCCAAGTAGACACCTACACGTGACAAGCGAGTGTGTGTTTAGCCGGGGAATGTCGTAAGATTGGTTATCGTGCCTGAACACACGGGCACGGTAAGCCTCCTTAGCTCAGCTGGCCAGAGCAACTGTCTTGTAAACAGTAGGTCGCCGGTTCGAATCCGGCAGGGGGCTCGAGGATATTACCGTAAAGGAATATCGTCTAGGATCCTTAGCTCAGCTGGTTAGAGCGTTCGCTTCACACGCGAGAGGTCGCTGGTTCGAGTCCAGTAGGATCCACTTAAAAGCCCCGAGTTCACTCACGAACTCGGGGCTTTTCCTTGTAATCACGCGGAAAATCCGGGTTTTCACGTCGCCGGCATATACTCACATAGTGACACTAAGTGACAGGAAAACTGCCACAGACTGCCACAAAACTGCCACACCTGGACCGAGCGGGGCGTGATGACCACGAAGAAGAAGCTGCCGCGAGGCATTGCAGAGCACCGCGGGAAGTACCGCGTCCGAATAGTGCATAGGGCGAATCGGTCAGCCTAGGTGTAGTTCCCCGTGAGGTTGTGAACGCGTTGGGCGGGGGTTTGGCCTCCGATTCCGGTGTGGGGTCGGTGGTGATTATAGTGATGTAGCCAGGCTTCGTAGGTCGCTGCTCGGGCTTCGTCACTGTAATAGGTCTTAGCGTAGGCCCATTCTTGGGTCAGAGTACGGTTGAAGCGTTCGACTTTGCCGTTGGTCTGAGGCCGGTAGGGCTTGGTGAACTGGTGTTTAATCTTTGTCCCGAGCGTGTTGTTGAACAGGCGTGAGCGGTAGCAGGCGCCGTTATCGGTCATCACTGCCTGTACGGTGATCCCAGCTTGAGCGAAAAACTCCTGAGCGCGTTGCCAGAACCCGGCCGCGGTCTGTTTCTTCTCATCGGTAAGGATCTCTGAATACGCGAGTCTCGAATAGTCATCGATGGCGTGATGTAAGAAGGCATAGCCCCTGCCGTGTTTTCCATACCCACCGTTCTTGCGCGCCTCGGGTCCAAGCATACGGTGGCCACCACCATCGGGGATCCGCCCAAGTTTCTTGATATCAACATGCACCAGCTCACCTGGGGCTTGTTTCTCATACCGCGCGATGTGCGGTGTCCTGATGGGCAGTCCTGTTCCTCGATCGATATGGGCCAGTAACGGCATCTGGTACCGGGCCAAGACTCTACCAACCGTGGACCGTGGGATACCCAAGTGGTAACTGATCCGGTGTGGGCCCCACTGGCGGGTGAACCGCAGCGCAATAATCCGGCGTTCTCGGCGAACAGACAACCGGTTAGGACAGCGACGTGGCCTGCAGGACCGATCCGTCAGTGGGGCGCCGACGAGGTAGCGTTTGGCCCATTTCGATGCGGTAGCCGGTGAGACTTGGAAACGTTCGGCGGCTCGACGAATCGTCCAGCCTTCCTCGACGATAAGCACGGCAAGACGCCGGCGACCCTCAGCAGTCAAGGGTGCATTAGGGTGAGACATGAAGACCTCCGGGTCAGGCAGGAGTTGTGGTAACCCCATACTGCCCGGAGGTCTTCACCTACCGCGAACGTTCACAACCTCCCGAGGAACTACACCTAGGCGTCTACACGACACTGACACACGCGAAGGCGGCGCTGGCTATCGCACGGGCAGACATAGCGCAGGGAACGTTCACCACACCACGAGAAGAAAAGCGGCTGAGCGAGCTGCAGCAGAAGCCACCGAACGAGAGGCCGCCCGCAACAGGTACACGGTGGATGACCTCTACCGAGACTTCGAGGAATACGAACACTCTCGAGGACTGACCGTCAGCACGATCTACTCCAGAGAATCGAAGTACCGAGTCCACGCCCGTCCCGTGCTCGGATCAATGCCAGTCATAGAAGTCACCCCCAAGGTCATCATGGACTGGTACGACAGACTGCACGAAGACAAAGGGGACGGAGTCAGCCACGATGTTTTTAGCATGGTGCGCACGATGTTCAACTACGCGATTGGCAAGGCCCGCGGTCTACCGTATGACTTCGATCGAGTGATCGAGCGCTCGCCGTTCGAGGGGCTGGAGATGAAACGCCGCTCCCCGGTGAAGGATCCTAACCGGGTACGCATCGCCACACCTGAGCAGGTCGCAGGAATCGCCGCAGAGATGAAGCCTCACGTCCGCTTCGCCGTCTACATCGCCGCATGGGCGGGGCTACGCATGGGCGAAGTGCTCGAGCTACGTCGCAGCGACTTCTACACCACACAGGGACGAAACGGCACACAGTACTTCATCTCCATCAAACGGCAGGTTCAGCACCGCGGGGGCGGGGCACAAGAGCAGTCACCGCTCTCATGTTGTTTTTAACACCTGAACACGCGCGTTCTATCTACGCATCTACCTGCAGGATCCACGGCGAAAGAACCCCAGAACGTGCCCTAGCACGGCAGACACTCACCGCCGCTAAGATTCCATGCCCTCATCACACGCGAGGCCGCTAACGGTGCGACAGTGACCCCTGAACAGGCCGACGCGCTCGCCGGCATACTGCAGGGGGGGCAAAGTGATCACCACCAAACAGCAAAACAAACTCACCGAACAGCTGAGCGCCGAACAGGCGGCTGAGAGGCTCAACGTCAGCCTTCGCACGATTAGGCGGCTCATCGCCCGCGGAGAGCTGAGGGCGTATCGTATCCAGCTCGATGCAGCGAGAATCTATCCTGGAAGTCTCCGACCTCGGCGCACTGCCTAGAGGCCGTGCCATCGTTACCGGCCCGGGCATTCCTGCAGGACTGCTCGAACTCGTGCACTTCTCCCAAAAGTCCTATGGCCAAGATGTGAAGCTCTCACAGGACTACTACGAGAACGTGGAAAAGTTCCTCTCATAGGCGCCGCCTTCTCCCCGGCAACGCGTAGAAGTAATCACATACACACAAAACCAAGTCATACGTAACCTCGGATACTCCCCTTAAGCCACGAAAAGGCCGCCAAAGAGCTATTGCTCACTGGCAGCCTTTTTCAAACCAACGAGAAGACCCCTATGAGGAAGATCCCTGCGAATTAGTAGGAGACAACTCCATGGTTCCTTCAGGGTCTTCCTGTACCGACCATTGCTGATCGGCCGGGAACGCCTTCACATAGTCTGTCTTTCCAGAGCAGAAATCAACCTTCGAACGGCTCAACTCAACCGGCTGGGCATCATTTCCTTGTCCAAAGACCAACCACTGTCGCTGGTCCCCGGAGTCAGCATCCAACTGATCCACCACGTTTTTCATAGGGGCAGGCAGATCTGCAGAAGCCGAGGAATACGGGCACACCACTGCAACACGTTCCCAAGATTCCATGGGCGAATCCTGCTGCGGAAGCATCACAGTTTTACCAGGCTTCGCCTCAGAAATCAGCGTTTCCTCGTATGAACCTTGCGTAGCGCAACCAGCCATCAGCACGGCCAGAGCAGTCACAGGGATAATTTTCAAAGACAGTCGTTTAGTAGTTTTCATGCTCGCATTCAATGATTTTTGAGGGTAACCAGCTTGTTGAACTAGCCCCCGAAAGTTGGACTGGTTTAATTCTAGGCGGCGAGGGGTTCAAGGGTCTGATTCCGGTATTGCATCGGGGTCAGGCCCTTGAGTCGTTGTTGGACGCGTTCGGTGTTGTACCACCCGATGTACTCGTCGATCGCTTGGTTGAACTCTGCGACCGTGTCGAAGACCTCACCGTGGTACATCTCTGTCTTCAAGTGCCCGAAGAAGTTCTCCATGACCGCGTTGTCGTAACAGTTGGCTTTACGCGACATCGACTGAACACCACCGTTGTCGCCGATCAGATTGCGCCACGAGGCATGCTGGTACTGGAAGCCTTGATCGGTGTGCATCATCCACCCGGGTTCAGGTGCACACGCTGCGATTGCCTTGGACAAGGAATCGGTGGTCAACGCTGTCGAGGGTGATGTAGCCACGGTGTGAGCGACGATAGAGCGGTCGAACAAGTCCATCACCGGTGACAAATACACTTTTCGGCCTTGGACCCTGAACTCGGTGACGTCGCTGACAAAGACGGTATTTGGCTTATCCGGGGTGAACTTGCGGTCAAGCGTGTTGTCAGCGATGTGGCTGATCGTCCCAGCGTAGGAAACATACGGCCTGCGCTGGCGGATCTTGGCTCGAAGACCCATCTGGTGCATGAGTTTGTAGACGAGTTTGTGGTTGAGCACCCAGCCCTGGTTGCGCAGGTCAAGTAGCACCCTCCGGTAGCCGTAGCGATGCTTGTTACGTTCGAAGCACTCCCGGATCGCGTCTTTGAGTGCCGCGTACTTATCCGGTTCGTTGAGGCGTTTCTGGTGGTAGAAAAACGTCGATCTCGGCATGCCTGCCGCATCCAAAAGGTATTGCAGACGATGCTGTGACTTGAGGATGACGATCGCCTGGACTTTCAGGCGTGTCCCTGGTTCCTCAAGTCCCGCAATTTTTTAGATACGCGTTTTCCGCTTCCAAGCGTGCGATCTGACGGCGCAGCTTGTCTTCTTCTGTAAGCCGCTTCGGTGCGGCCGAGCCTTTGGGTCTGCCCTTCGGCTTCGGTTTCAACGCGTCATCGCCGCTTTGACGCCATTTCTGGGACCAATCTTTGACGAGTTTGTCTGAGGACAGGCCAAATTCACGGGCAAGATCCATCTTTGTCTCGCCGGCAAGGTGGCGTTGGACAACTTCCTTCTTGATCTCGAACGAGTACTGCTGCTTTGTCGGTTTCTCCACAAGACATAGCCTGCCATGCAGCTGAAACCGACGACGCAGCGTACGGACGGCGTATTTGGAGACACCAAGAGTCTTGGCAGCGGCTGTATAACCCATGCCTTGCTCGAAACACTCAACCAACTGCTCACGCTGATGTTCGCTCAGCGAACTTCGTGCTCTCAATGAAAACTGCTCCCCACTAGTCGGTAACTGATTTCTCAGTCCAACTAAAGGGGAGCAGTTCACTCTGAGGAACCGCGCGGGGGTTGTGCTGTGTGTGGAACACGGTGGGGTTTGTTGGTGGTACTTGGGGTGGGTCCTAGTTTTGGGCATCGCTACCAGCGAGTAAGCCGAGGGTTTGTAAGGTTAGGCTACCCTTGGTATTATTTTGAAATTGTTGCGCGTCATGCTGTGCCCGTGACCTGCCGGAGTATTCTTTCCGGATATTTTGGGTCGCTTGCACCGCGATGTCCCGCTGCAGTCGAAGCACCCAAAACTCTCACACTTTAAGGCCCGACATGTTCCTGAAGAAGACTCTGAGCCGCCGCGCGGCTATCAAGACCACAGCAGCTCTGGCTGTATCCGCCCTCGTTCTCACCGGTTGCGCGCGAGGGGAGGTGCAGGCCTCAGGAGGGGAAGGGGCAGGCAATGAGCGGATCGCGGCAGTTGGGCTCGGGGACGCCGATACACTGCTCGCTCTCGGAATCCAGCCTGTCCTGGTAGCGCCGTGGGGTGCGGAGGGCGATGTGGATGCCTCGGGCGTTGGCCCATGGGCAACCGACAAGCTTGGGGACGAGAAGCCAGAAACTGTCTACGGCACCGGTAACGGCTTCACTGCTGAAGTTCTGGAAAAGATTTCGGCTGCCGATCCCGACAAGATCATCGCTGTGAACAGCGCCGTGGATGAGCAGGCGAAGAAGGCTCTCAACGACATTGCCCCAACCACCGTCAAGCCAGAGGGGACAACGGACTGGCAGATCCCGTGGCGAGACCAGGTAGCCCAGATCGCGAGGGCTGTGGATAAGAAGGAGGAAGGGGACAAGCTCGTCGAGGAGACGCAGAAGGCTTTCGAGGACTTCCGAAAGCAGCACCCCGAGCTCAAGGGCAAGCGCGCAGCTATCGTCATGCCCTACGAGGGCAAGATTGGCCTGTACACCTCCGGCGATGGTCGAGGGCAGTTCATCGAGAACTTGGGCTTCGACATTCCGAAGGAGCTTGAGGGCAATGGCGGTGAGTTCTACCGCGACATCGCTCCCGAGAACTACAACGAGCTCAACAACGTGGATTACCTCTTTGTGCTCGATTACCAGGGGGCAGCAGAAACTCTGAAGAAGGATCCAACCTTCAGCAAGCTCGAGGTGGTTCGCGAGGGCAAGGTGTACTGGATGGAGGACAACGTCGGTAACGCGATGAGCATGCCCAACCCCCTGACCATCCCGTGGGCCGTCGAGAAGTTCTCCGACGCGGTCTAGCTGCAGAAGTTCTGTGATCAAAGCGCTCTCACCGCTCGCCTCTCCCGCACAACGCCTACGTGGCGGTGCGGGGGCTAGGCGTCCCCTGTCCGTTGTCGCGGTTACGCTTGGCGCACTGGCTTTTCTGGTGCTTTTGATGATCGCCTCCTTGTACCTAGGGGCCCGCAGCCTGTCGATGGGGGAGGTGACCAGCATCCTCCTGCACGGACCGCACCACGCGCCACATTCCACCGCTGGCGCAGAGCAGGCAGGGATTGTTTGGGACCTGCGCGTGCCCCGCACTCTCTTGGCTGTGTTCGCGGGCGCAGCCCTCGCCATGGCGGGAGCGATCGCGCAGAGCTGGACACGCAACCCCTTGGCGGACCCCGGCATCATCGGTGTCAACGCCGGCGCGGGATTCGCGGTCGCCGTCTCACTCACCGTGGGGTGGGCGACGACGGTCGGGCACCGGGCAGTGGCAGGGCTTATCGGTGCGGCCATTGCCGCGCTGGTCGTCCTGCTTATCTCCCGGGTCTCCCGCGACCCATTGACGCTGGTGCTGGTAGGCGTCGGCGTCACCTTCACCCTGCAAGCAGCCACGAATATGCTGAGCCTCTATTCCTCCGACACCCTGGAGGGACTGCGCCGCTGGACCGTCGGCTCCACCGCAGGGCGCGGTATGGATGACGTGCTGATGGCTGCTGTCGGCCTAGCCCTCGGGGCACTGTGCGCGGCGTTAGCGGCACGGCCACTGGACCTTCTGGCCATGGGTGAGGATGCGGCTCGTTCCCTGGGTGGCTCGCCCGCCCGAGCACGTCTGCTCGCCGCCGCTGCGGTGGTTATTCTTGCCGGTTCGGCGACCGCCACCGTGGGGCTTGTTACTTTTGTGGGCTTTGCCGTACCGCATTTGCTGCGGCCTGTCACCGGCCCTGGGCTTACGCGCTTGCTGGTGCCCACCGCGGTGGTTGGCGGCGCTGCCACGTTGTTGGCAGACATTGTTGGTCGTTTCGTGCTGCAGCCGAATGAACTCGAGATGTCGATTGTTCTGGCTATCGGCTGTGCGCCCATTATGGTCGCGGCGGTTCGTCGTCGGCGAGGCATTTCGGGCTCGAAAGACGCGGAGGTGGCAGTGTGAGCGGGATGACGGCATTGCACGCAGTCAAGCGCGCTCGCACCAGGCGTATCTTCCTGGCGACATTAGGCTTCGCCGCCGCCACGGTGCTCGGTTATTTCCTCATTCTTGGGCAGGGGGCTGTGAAGCTCAGCCCGGCTGAGGTGCTTGATGTTCTCACCGGTGGCGGTACGCGCCAGGCGATCAACGTTGTGTGGGATCTGCGCCTTCCCGTGGCCATCGCCACCGTCGTGGTTGGCGCGGCCCTGGGGCTCGCCGGATCATGGACTCAAGCCATGGCCCGCAATCCGCTAGCCAGCCCCGATATCCTCGGCGTTTCCGGGGGCGCAGCAGTGCTTGTCGTTGCGGGCACAGTGCTTGCCCGACCGGCATGGAGCGAGGGTATCCCGACGTTTTGGTGGCGTGCGGGACTCGCCCTCATCGGCTCCCTGGTGATTGTCGCGTTGCTTATGCTGCTCGGTGGCTTTGGCACCTCTCAGCGCGTGGTGCTCATTGGCCTGGCGCTTTCTTTTCTTACGCAGGCCTTGGTGCAGTATCTTTTGCTCAAAGCAGAGCTGACCCGTGCTGCCGATGCTCAAACGTGGCTCGCTGGTTCCACCGGCTTCGTACGCACCGAAGCGTTGTTGCCCATGGTGTTGGGCATGCTGCCTTTCGTGGTCTTGGGCCTCGTCGTCACGGTCGATCTTCCACTTTTTGCTCATGACGACGCCACCGCTTCCACCCTTGGCGTGAATGTCACCCGGGTGCGCTCGATCTTGCTTATCGCAGCGACCGGCATCGTTGCGGTCGTGGTTTCCTTTGTTGGGCCCATCGGTTTTATCGCGTTGCTGGCTCCTCAGTTGGCCAAGTTGGTGGCCGGTACCCCTACGCCTCATCCGTTGTGTTCGGCTGTTGCGGGATCCGCGCTCATGGCCGTGTGCGCGGTGGTGGCAGGTGCGTTGCCCTTTACTGCTCCTGTGGGGTTGGTGACCGCGATTATCGGCGGACCTGCGCTGATTTGGTTGGTGTGGTCGGCCGCGCGTCGCGGAACTGTGAAAGGAACGATCCAATGAGTATGCGAGTCGAGCACGTGACGGTCGGCTACAGCGAGGACCGGAGCATCGTTAAGGATGTCTCTTTTGAAGCGCAGCCGGGGCAGGTCACGACGCTGCTTGGCCCCAATGGCTGTGGCAAGTCCACCCTGCTCAAGGCCCTGTCCAGGCTTCTCGTTCCCAGCCAGGGGCGGGTGCTCGTCGCGGATAAGGACGTCCACGGCTTGGGCGCCCGCGAGGCAGCTCGTCTCATCGCGCTCTTGCCGCAACATCCGATCTGCCCGCCGGGGCTGACGGTAGGGGAGCTGGTGGAGCGTGGGAGGCACCCCTACCGGCGCGCGCTGTGGGGTGGGAGCGAATCGCCCTCCGAGGACCGGAAGAAGGTGCGGGAGGCGTTGGAGAAAACAGCGACTGACCACCTTGCCGCTCGTGATGTGGCGGCGCTCTCTGGTGGCCAGAGGCAGCGCGTCTGGATGGCGATGGTGCTGGCGCAGGATACGCCAGTCGTGTTGCTGGATGAGCCGACAACTTACCTAGACCCAGCGCATGCGATGGAGATCCTGGGGATCGTGCGCGAGCTCGCTCGGGAGGGCAAGACAGTCGTGACGGTGCTGCATGACCTCAGCCTGGCTGGTGCCTTCAGCGACACCATGATCGTGATGAAGGGTGGGAAAAAGATCGCGCAGGGCGCACCGCGGGAAGCGCTAACGGAGGATGTGCTCCACGAGGCTTATGGCCTGCGCGCTGAGGTGTGGGAGGACCCCCGTGGCACAGCGCCGATCATCGTGCCACGAGGAGTCGTCGACAACCCCACCCAGGCCTCCTAGCGCCACACCGCAGAGGGCGGTGGCTAGGTGCTCGGGATTGGCGTCATCTGACCCGAGCTAAGGGCGAGCCCTGCCGATGAACCAGTACGGGCACCATTGCACGGAGTCGCTCTTAAGACCCCACGAGTCAATGACGTGGCGCCGTACGTCTTTGCAGAGATCTCCTTCGCCCGCGACCCAGACATATGACGCGCGGGTGGCGGGGTGCTTGGCTTCGTCGAGTTGGCGAAGGTGCGACAGGGTGGCGCCGCTGAACTCTGTCGTAGGGCGGAGAATAACTTTTAAGCTGCCTACCTTGTCCTGCCAGTGTTCACGTAGCAGCGGTTCCAGGTCGTGCTGGCTTTCGGCAAGCACAATCACGTGCATCTCGGGTAGCTGTTCGGGCGCGAAGGTCTGCGTGTACTCCAGGATGGCGCGGAGGGAAGGCGCTGCAGAGGGGTCGGCAATCAAGGTCTGGGAAGCCTGCTGACGATGCCACAGACCCTGGCATGTCCACAGAGCGACGTCATCGCCGACGTGGGCGTTCAACGCCCAAGAAAGCCCGGGGCCGATGTGCTCGTCATCAGGGCTGCTTATGCCGTGCGTAACCACATCGAAAGTGAGGATTCCGCGTTCGGAATCAAGTGTTCGGACGGTGTACCAGCGCAGAATCGGGCGCCGCCCCTCCGGCATAGCCGCCACGCTGGCGCGGATGTTAATGCCACCATCGTGATCTGGAAGGTGCAGCTGCGCGCCGGGGGTCGGGGGCATGAGGAGGCCAAAGAACTCATCAGGACCAGAGAGTTGGCAACCCATTAGTTCGGGTGACTGGACGGCGATCCGACGCAAATTCTTTGCCGGAGCACTGATGCTGCAGACCTCAGCGCGGATGATGCGATGACCGCGCTCGCTTGGGGTATCGAGCAGCTGGTGATCAACGTATGAAGTGGGTCGGGTGGCGCTGATCGCGAGGGGATCCATGGTGTTCTGGCTCTTCGACATAATACTGGTAAGCCTACCCTTAGCGTGAGCTGGGGTTGGGTCTGATGGTCAGGGGGAGGGCTGCGCCGGGGGCTAGAGCGCACAAACCCCGCCTGGTTCTTTGAACTAGCCCCCGAAAGTTGGACTGGTTTAATTCTAGGCGGTGAGGGGTTCAAGGGTCTGATTCCGGTATTGCATCGGGGTCAGGCCCTTGAGTCGTTGTTGGACGCGTTCGGTGTTGTACCACCCGATGTACTCGTCGATCGCTTGGTTGAACTCTGCGACCGTGTCGAAGACCTCACCGTGGTACATCTCTGTCTTCAAGTGCCCGAAGAAGTTCTCCATGACCGCGTTGTCGTAACAGTTGGCTTTACGCGACATCGACTGAACACCACCGTTGTCGCCGATCAGATTGCGCCACGAGGCATGCTGGTACTGGAAGCCTTGATCGGTGTGCATCATCCACCCGGGTTCAGGTGCACACGCTGCGATTGCCTTGGACAAGGAATCGGTGGTCAACGCTGTCGAGGGTGATGTAGCCACGGTGTGAGCGACGATAGAGCGGTCGAACAAGTCCATCACCGGTGACAAATACACTTTTCGGCCTTGGACCCTGAACTCGGTGACGTCGCTGACAAAGACGGTATTCGGCCTATCTGGGGTGAACTTGCGGTCAAGCGTGTTGTCAGCGATGTGGCTGATCGTCCCAGTGTAGGAAACATATGGCCTGCGCTGGCGGATCTTGGCTCGAAGACCCATCTGGTGCATGAGTTTGTAGACGAGTTTGTGGTTGAGCACCCAGCCTTGGTTCCGCAGGTCAAGTAGGACTCGCCTATAGCCGTAGCGATGCTTGTTACGTTCGAAGCACTCCCGGATCGCGGCTTTGAGTGCTGCGTGCTTATCCGGCTTGTTGAGGCGTTTCTGGTGGTAGAAGAACGTCGATCTCGGCATGCCTGCCGCATCCAAAAGGTATTGCAGACGATGCTGTGACTTGAGGATGACGATCGCCTGGACTTTCAGGCGTGTCCCTGGTTCCTCAAGTCCCGCAATTTTTTGAGATACGCGTTTTCCGCTTCCAAGCGTGCGATCTGACGGCGCAGCTTGTCTTCTTCTGTAAGCCGCTTCGGTGCGGCCGAGCCTTTGGGTCTGCCCTTCGGCTTCGGTTTCAACGCGTCATCGCCGCTTTGACGCCATTTCTGGGACCAATCTTTGACGAGTTTGTCTGAGGACAGGCCAAATTCACGGGCAAGATCCATCTTTGTCTCGCCGGCAAGGTGGCGTTGGACAACTTCCTTCTTGATCTCGAACGAGTACTGCTGCTTTGTCGGTTTCTCCACAAGACATAGCCTGCCATGCAGCTGAAACCGACGACGCAGCGTACGGACGGCGTATTTGGAGACACCAAGAGTCTTGGCAGCGGCTGTATAACCCATGCCTTGCTCGAAACACTCAACCAACTGCTCACGCTGATGTTCGCTCAGCGAACTTCGTGCTCTCAATGAAAACTGCTCCCCACTAGTCGGTAACTGATTTCTCAGTCCAACTAAAGGGGAGCAGTTCACTCACGAACTCGGGGCTTTTCCTTTGTTTACGTCCTGGAAATGCACGCGTCTGCGTCACGGCCTAAAGTGGGATAAGGCGCAAAGTACAACGTGCAGAAATCATGTGCAGAAAGCCACGTGTAGAAGGGCATGGGCGCGTTTCTGAGTAGCGGCAATACTAGGCGAAACACTAGAGGAACCACTGGGCGAGGGGAGACGACAACAGAATGACCCACCGTCAGAACTCACGCCAGCCACGCTTCCGCCGCAAGAACAAAACTGTCCCCAACCTCCAGCCCCACCAAGCTGGCCTCGACCCGGACGTACCTCACCCGACCACATTCGACCCCAACATTCCGCTACCTGCCGTCCCTCCGCCATCGATACGCAGCATCGCTAACGACAACGACAACCTTCTCCGCGAAGAATCGCGTGCAAAACCGACGCATGCCGAACCGGCTCATGCAGAACCGACTGATGAAGAAGTCGCCGGCGTAGAAGTAGTCGACCCGTCTCATCAGGCCGATACCCCGGCGACCTCCGTCTGGACTGTTGCGCAACGCCAGGGGTCCATCCTGCGTTCGCTTGAAGCCGCCCAAATTACGCAAGACCAAGCACCCGTAGCTGATCCCGCCCACGCAGGTGACGCTGAGCGGCCCGCGAACACCGCATCGATAGCCGAAACCGCGCCAAAAGAAACCGGCAGACCGCATAAAAAGAAAGGCCCCCGCGGAGTTCGGGCGCCACATCGTCGTGGGAAAGCCAGCGCCGCAGAGAAAGGCAGCGGCCGGAAACAGAAAACCAAGGTAAGCGATACAGAACAGCGTGCGACGACGGCACCAATCGTGCGCGGGCTGCGTGGCATGATCCAGGGCGAAGCGCCAGCAACAACCACGTTCAACATTGTTGACAGGCTCATCGGCTCACCCTTTGAACAAGCTGCCGCCCGCACCGACCCCCAAGCTGAAGCGGAAAAGGAAGCCGAAAACGTACGACGCGCAATGCGGTTCGCGCTCGACATCGCCGAACTCATGCTGCGGTGGGGCTCCGGCGCGCAAGAAGTTGAGACCGCGGTCATCGCAGTAACCGCCTCGTGCGGGCTGCGGCACGTGGACATGGACATCACGAACCAGTCGATCCACCTCAACTGGACCCCACCAGAAGGCATGCCGGTCTCTGTGATGCGAGTGGTGCGTTCCTTCTCCGACAACTACAAGTCGCTTGCCGCACTGCACCAACTGGTCTCCGACATCTCCGCGGGCCGTGTGGAAATGGAAGCGGCCCAAGCGCGCATGCGTGCAATCCGCCGGTACAGGCACCCGTACTCGGCGAAAGTCACGTTCATCGGAAGTCTCGCGTTCGCGACCCTCTTCGTGGTCTTCATCGGCGGTGGTTGGCGCGCCGCAACCGCGGTGTTCTTCACCCAGGCGTTCATCACGACCGTCACCAGGCTCAACATCAAATGGCGAGTCCCGGAATTCTTCAACGTCGCATCCAGTACGCTGCTGGCGACCATCATCGCGCTCGTACTCTATAACTACGAGATCATCAACAACCCCGAAATGGTGGTTGCCGGTGGGCTCATGCTGATCCTGCCCGCCGGCCGGTTCGTCTCCGCAGTGCAAGATGCGATCTACGGGTTTCCGCTCACCGCGGTCTCCAGACTGTTCTCAGCGCTCATCATCTACGCGGCGATCATCACCGGCGTCATGGCCGGCGCCTATGTTGCGGGCTTCTTCAACCTCAGCGAAATCGACCTCGCCCGGCCCCCTGCAGGCAACAACCTCCCGTTCTGGGTGCTCGCGCTACTCGCGGTCTTCGCAGTCCTGAGCGGGGCCGTCATCCAGCAGGTCGCGCCACGGCACCTCATCGCCATCGCGCTCGTTGTGCTCGCCGGCTACTCGACGTTCTGGATCTTCGCTAACACCCTCAACGTGGGGCCACGCGCAACCCCTGCGGTCGCCGCGACAGTCATGGGCCTGCTTGCACGCTTACTAGCTCAACGGCTTAACATTCCATCGCTGATCCTGATCGTCCCATCAGTGATCATCATTCTTCCCGGACTTGCGATCTTCCGCTCCATGTACGCGATGGTTCAACAAGCAGAAGGTATCTCCACGTCGATCGCAGGCATGGTCGTCTCGTTCTCGATCATCATGGCTATCGCCGTGGGCGCCGCGTTCGGTGACCTCCTAGCACGCCCCTTCACCTCCGCACATAACCGAGCAACCAAGCAGCGCTTCCGCCGCCGCTAACGCCGCTACACGGTCCAGTCGATGGGGTCATACCCCATCGAGACCAGGGCCTGATTCGCGCGTGAAAAAGGACGCGAACCGAAAAAGCCGCGACGGGCCGACAACGGCGAAGGGTGCGCGCTCTTGATCACCGGATGCTCCTGAAGCATGGGCTCGAAACTTTGGGCATGCCGGCCCCACAGTATGCAAACAGGAGCGCCCGCGCCGTATTGCCCCTGCGTCTGTTGCCCAGATCCGTAATGACCAGATCCGTAACGACCAGGTCCGTGCTGACCAGATCCTTGCCGACGTGCCCCGCGCCGACCCAGCTCCGACACGATCGCGCCCGTGACCTCGTGCCAACCGCAACGCGAATGAGAGCCAGCCTCGCCACGAGTCACCGTCAGCGAGGAGTTCAACAGCATCACGCCCTGAGCCAGCCACCGCGAAAGATCACCGTGCGCGGCCGGGGCGAGCCCCACATCGTCAGCAAGCTCACGGTAAATATTCACCAAGCTACGGGGAAGCGGCCGCACTGACGCATCACACGCGAAAGCTAGGCCGATCGGATGCCCCTCAGTCGGGTAAGGGTCCTGCCCAATAATCAGGACCCGGACGTCCTCCGGGGGAATAGACAAAGCACGGAACACATGTTGCGGAGCCGGCAGAATACGCTCGCCCGCGGCAAGGCGGGCAGCCAACTCGTCCCCCACACGCCCCAGCTGCGGACCCAAGCCAGCCAAAACATCACACCAGGCCGGTGCGACACCCCAGCTCAGCCACCGTTCACGCCAGCGCGGGAACCAACTGGAGGGATCAGCGGAGACCTCCGCGCTCGTCGGGACGATTACAGCAGGTAACGCATCAGCCGGTAATGCACTCATGAATCAATGCTGGCATGTGCGACGGTTAGAATGAAACACGCACCGCGGCGAAACTAGACGGCCACACCAGACGGACAAGCCCGAGGGGTAGGCCAGAAGGCTAGGCCAGAAACGGGCCGCCGCATAGCACACCAAGCAAAGGAGCGCAGTGGCTGAAACACCTCAACCCCGGCACTCCTTGACCGAACCCAACTTGACCGATCCCAATCTTGAGTCAGAAGACTCTCCAGCGGGGGAGACCGCAGCGGGGGATGAAACCCTCCCCGAACTGCATCGCGGGATCCTCGACTTTGAGAAGAAGACCTATAAATATAGTGGCGCCAAAGAAGACGCGATCCGCGCCAACTTTGGACTCACAGCAACGCAGTACTACCAGATCCTCAATGGGCTCATCGACCAGCCAGTAGCCCGCCGCTATGCGCCCTACGTGGTGGAGCGGCTACAACAACAACGAGCCGCGCGCACGGCCGCCGCCGGCAACACCCGGGCAACGAGTATGGAGGGATAGGACAACCATGGCCAATCGATACCCCACCGACGAATTCGACTCAGTGCCCGAGACATCCAAACGGGTTGGCGCTCACAGGAACTGGGTTGAATTCCCGTCCCCAACTAAGCGGTTGCGGCCGCTTCTGATCGTTGGAGCGTTCGTGCTGGTGGTGGGGCTCGTGATGTACATCGTTGTGAGGCCGTGGGCCGCCGAAGCATTCGGCGACTTCAAAAAAGACGAGAAACAAACCGAGCAACCTCAAGCCTCGCCATCCACAACAGAAGAGGCGAGCGCAAGCGATACGGAATCTGAGGAACCGAGCCCGAGCGAGTCTGACACGGAAGGCTCGGGTGCCGACGGCGCTGAATCTGGAAGCGCGGACTCTGGAGGCTCCAGCTCTGAAGAAGCCGAAAGCGAAGAATCGAGCGAGTCGCCGGAGAGCAGCGAATCACCAAGTGAGGACGAGGAAAGTAGCGAGCCGGCTCGTGAAGATCGTGATGTGCCGTTGGCGGTCTATAACTCGACCAACCGTAACGGGATGGCGCGCGGTGCAGCCAACTACCTGACCCAGCAGGGCTTCCAGCCAAGAGTTGCTGGGCAGTGGAGCCGCCCCGAGAGCACGAGCCTCGTGTACTACAAGAATGAAGCTGACGCGCAGGTCGCGGCGAAGGTCGCTCGGAGCCTGGGGATCTCCGGGACGTATCAGCACCAGAACATCCCGAGCGACATCACCGTGGTGCTCGGAGCGGACTACACGCCTCGCTAGATTGCGCTGTGGGCGCACGCAAACGCATCTATCTTGCACTCTCGTGGTCAGAGTGCCAACATGGTATTAGCACTCGAGCGCGCTGACTGCCAGAAATGGTGGTTGTGTGTTTCGAGACCACTCGAGGAAGTGAGGGGCGCTACGCCCCGTACCGTCGCGGGCGCGACCTTGAGATGGGACAGAAATGCTTTCACTAGACGTTTCCGGAAAGGAACATCTGAATCCATGGCAAAGACCATTGCATTCGACGAGGAAGCACGCCGCGGACTCGAATCCGGCCTCAACCAGCTGGCCGACGCAGTCAAGGTAACCCTCGGCCCACGCGGTCGCAACGTTGTTCTGGAGAAGAAGTGGGGCGCACCCACCATCACCAACGACGGCGTCTCCATCGCAAAGGAAATCGAACTCGAAGACCCGTACGAGAAGATCGGCGCGGAGCTCGTCAAGGAAGTCGCTAAGAAGACTGACGACGTAGCAGGCGACGGCACGACCACCGCTACCGTCCTCGCCCAGGCTCTCGTGAAGGAAGGCCTTCGCAACGTAGCCGCTGGCGCTGACCCGATCGCTATCCGCCGCGGCATCGAGAAAGCTGTTGACGCGGTTACTGAGCAGCTGCTCGGCTCCGCTAAGGAGATCGAAACCAAGGAAGAGATCGCAGCAACCGCATCGATCTCCGCAGGAGATAAGCAGATCGGTGAACTGATCGCTGAAGCCCTCGACAAGGTGGGCAAGGAAGGCGTCATCACCGTCGAGGAGTCCAACACTTTCGGGCTCGACCTCGAACTTACCGAAGGTATGCGCTTCGATAAGGGCTTCATCTCTGCATACTTCGTTTCCGATGCCGAGCGTCAGGAGACCGTGCTTGAAGACCCATACATCTTGATCGTCAACTCGAAGATCTCCGCGGTCAAGGACATCGTCCCTGTCCTGGAGAAGGTCATGCAGTCCGGCAAGCCGCTGCTGATCATCGCCGAAGACGTCGAGGGCGAGCCGCTGGCAACCCTAGTTGTCAACAAGCTGCGCGGTACCTTCAAGTCCGTTGCCGTCAAGGCCCCAGGTTTCGGTGACCGCCGCAAGGCGATGCTCGCCGACATCGCGATCTTGACCGGCGGCCAGGTCATCTCCGAAGAAGTAGGCCTCTCGCTGGAGAACACGACGCTGGACATGCTGGGTACCGCCCGCAAGGTTGTTGTCACCAAGGACGAGACCACGATCGTCGAGGGCGCAGGCTCCGCCGAGGAGATCGCCGGCCGCGTTGCACAGTTGCGCGCCGAGCTGGAGGCGACCGAATCCGACTACGACCGCGAGAAGCTCCAGGAGCGCCTCGCGAAGCTCGCAGGTGGCGTGGCTGTTCTCAAGGCAGGTGCCGCAACTGAGGTCGAGCTTAAGGAACGCAAGCACCGCATCGAAGACGCCGTGCGTAACGCGAAGGCAGCCGTCGACGAGGGTATCGTCCCAGGCGGTGGCGTCGCGTTGATCCAGGCAGGCGAGAAGGCATTCGCTGGCCTCAACCTGGAAGGCGACGAAGCAACCGGTGCGAACATTGTCAAGGTCGCTATCGAGGCACCACTCAAGCAGATCGCTATCAACGCAGGCATGGAGCCAGGCGTTGTGGTTGATAAGGTCCGCGGTCTCGAGCCAGGCTTTGGCCTCAACGCCGCAACCGGCGAGTACGTCAACCTGCTCGAAGACGGCGTGAACGACCCAGTCAAGGTGACCCGCTCTGCACTGCAGAACGCGGCATCCATCGCTGGTCTGTTCCTCACCACCGAAGCCGTTGTCGCCGACATCCCTGAGAAGGCTCCAGAGATGCCAGGTGCAGACCAGATGGGCGGCATGGGCATGATGTAATGCCCGCCTAACCGTGCGGTTCACCCGAACCCGCGGAACAGGGTAGTTCCTAGAACGGGGCAACCTACAGAACACAGTTGAGGCCCCGAACACGAAGCGTGTTCGGGGCCTCAACTGTTTCACCTTGGCTCTACGTTCACCTCTGCTCTAGAAGAGATGAGCGCGGCGATCAGCCCGAACAGGACACCTGCGATAGGCCAGATCACCCAAGCCGTGCTCCACGCGTCGAACGCGAACGCCCACACAAGGAAGACCAAAGTGGCAAAGCACCAGTAAGGGCCGGCGATCCGGTCGATCTTGCGGCGGGCCTCCAACTTCTCCGGCGCGTAGTCGCGCGTTGAGGTCAACTGGTTATAGGCGCTACGTTCAATCCCGCCGATAGTCAGGAAGGCAACACCAATACCAGTGAGTGGGAAGAGGATCATCAAACCGACCTGATGGAAGCGTTCAGGGGTTGTTGAAGCATCGGCTTCCGCGCCGCAAATAGCCATTGCAGCTACCGCCAGAATGATGAGCGCCACGCCAGCGCCCATCAAGAAGCTAGTGCGCGTTGAACGTTGCTTCTTCTCTCTTTCGTATGCGAGCAGAACATTCGGTTCAAGATCAACTGAGTCGAACTCGTTGAGACTGACTCCATTACGGGAAGAGCCAGATACGAAGAACAGGGCAACACCGATCGCCACGGAAACGAACAGGCCAGCCAAACCGACAGACAGTGGAGATAACGGGCCGGTATTCGTGAAGAACGCACCGCGCGGTGAATCATTGGCTATGCCGAACGTAGCGATGAAACCGCACCCCAGCAGGATGAGGAAGACCCCTACCGCGACGAAGCGAGCGGTGCGGCGGCGCTGACGTAAGAAGTTCTCAGCGTCCACTTTCGAAAGGTGTACCGAAGATTCTCGGGAGGTTTCGAATTCGGTGCGGATCCCCAGCTCATCAGCGAGTTCGTCCAGGTTGCCGAACTGCGTGATGACCTTACCCACGGCTTCGTTGTCGCTTGCCCCAGAATTACGAAGTTCTGTGTACCGGTCTTCGCACATCTGTAGCAGTTCGGATCGGGCCCGCCTGACCTCACGGGAATCAGGCAGTGCATTGAACATGTTTTCGATGTAGCTCTGGATTGCGTTCATGATAGCTCCTCATTCCTGATGAAAAGACTGACCATCTCGACGGTGGCAAGCCACTCTTGGCACCGTGCCAGGTAAAAGCTGCGGCCATCGTCGGTGATTCGGTAGTAGGTGCGGGGGCGGCCGGTCTCCGAAGCCCCTTTGAAGGATTCGAGAGAACCTGCGTTCTCTAGCCTGCGCATGGCCGAATACAGCGTGGTCTCCTTGATGCTGTAGCGCCCGGCTGCCCGGTTTTCGATGTGCTTGGATATCGCGTATCCGTATGAAGGTTCATCCCAGACGCATTCGAGAACAAGAATGTCGATCACGCCGCGGATGACATCTCCGCTGATCATGTCATCTCCGTTCCTCGTGTCTGATGTCTCACATCTGATCCTACACGTGACGTACTATGTCTGCCATAGTATGAGGGGTAAATTTTAGGGCGGACCAAGGAAAAGTCTCCTGATCCGCCCTCGTTGCGGTAGCGGTCTAGCTAATGATGGATGTTCAAGCGGGCCAGCTCTCCAGCGATATTAGACCTTGCTTTAGCTTCCCAGTTCTGTACCGCGAAATCCGTGATGTAGAGCTGCGGTGTTGCCAGCATTCCCTTCAAAATACGGGTTCGTCCCGCAACGAAATCCTCGTCAGGAACGTGCGCGTATTCGTTGCGGACATCCAAAACATAGCGCTGATAACCGGCGTGGGGGCGCGCCAGAACAGACAAATCCGCATCCAGCAACACGCTCACTCCTGCATCAACCTCGCCCCGCCCCTGAACTGCCTCCCGAGCGTAAGCGGCGTGATCAGCGGTTGCCAGGATCGCGCGATAAACACGGTGCACAACATCATGCTCCACGACACCCTGGAGCTGTTGAGCCGCTAATTCGGCTGATGCGTGTTCGTCCTCGCCAGGTTTGCCCTCGTAGACCGCGTCATGCCACCACGCGGCCAAACGCGCGGTACGCACGGCGGTTCGGCCACCGTGCATATCATCCATACCGGAAGATGTTGCGATCGTGTTGATGCTGGCGAGCACCTGATTCAAATGCCGCAGGTCGTGATAGCGGCGGTGCGGTTCCTTCCACCGCTCAAGCAACCCACGGCACAACCCTGCCTGCCCCGGCAAGAGGCGCTCGAATTCGCTCGCCAGGCGGGTTTCAATACGCTCGATGCGATCACGTGCTGGAACGCGCAAGCCTGAGTCCCGCAACCTCCTAGTCAGCTCAGCAGCTGAGACTGGGACCGCGCCCAGTGCGATGAGGGATTCATAGACTCGCAGTGGGACGTCGTAATGGTCATGGTCGAAAGCCTGCTGAGGAAGACCCGCGCGCTGCGCAAACGCGTGAAGCTCCTCCAAAGACGTATCTGACACCACATGTGAAAAGTGGGTTCCGTGGGCCGGCCACACGGGAGGATCAATCAGAATCGTCATGCACCCCAGCCTAGAGGGCGCCGCCCGAGGTTGGCGGCACCACCGCGGCCGGGATACCTTCAGCGTGATGCAAGGCTACTGAGCGAACAGGCTCATGTTCGCCTGCTCAACCTGGTCATACTGTTCAGAGGCACGCGTGAGAGCAGCGGAAATCTGAGACAGTGACTCTTCAACGCGGGCCTGGGTGGCCCGCCACTGCGCAACGATGTTTTGAAAGTTAGCGGACGCCGAACCGCTCCACGTGCCCTGCAGTTCAGTGAGCGAAGCACGCATGCTATCGACCTCAGCACGTACACGTTCCGCGGTAGCCAAAACAGCTGCCGACTTCTGCCGCATGAGTCCAGTATCGGTTGCGAACATTGCCATGGTGAAAACCTCCACAAATTGGAATGGTGTTGATTCAGGTCCGTTCTTGGCCCTGGTCACCACGTTATGAAAACACCGACTCGACTCGGTCGCATCACCAAAAGATGTGGACAAGTACGGGAGTCTGAGCCCCTGTGAATAACGGGACGGCGCAGTTGGCGCTTCTGCAACCCTCACACTACTGTTGCGAAGCTTCTAACTCTCTGGGGGAGGTGGCGGCATCAAGCGACCAGAAACCCCAGGCACGGCGTCGTTGCCGCTGTCATCCGGTCGGTCGCTGTCACCCAGGTTGCCGGTGTCACCCAGGTTGCCGCTGTCGTCGTCAGTGTCGTCATCGCTGTCGTCGTAGCTGTCTTCCATCTCTGAAAGCTCAATCCTCGGCAAGCGCAACTCGAGTGTGGCCCCACCACCGGGGGTATCAGTGATCACGACGCTGCCGTCGTGCTGTTTAGCGATCGCCGCAACAATCGCCAGGCCCAGACCGGTGCCTCCGGTCTCACGGTCACGTGACTCATCACCGCGATAGAACCGCTCAAAAATACGGTGCGCATCCTCCGGCTTAATACCTGGGCCATGATCCACGATCGCAAGAACCACGACGTCATGCCCCTCAACCACCGAACGGGAACCCACTGCAACCTCAATCGGGGAGCCCTCCGGCGTATACCGCATCGCGTTCGTCATGAGGTTCACCAAAACCTGACGCAGCTTCGCCTCATCTCCGCGCGTCGGCGCAGAAACAGGAGGCTCGCCATCGATCCCTACCAAACTGATGGTCCGATCAGGTGCGCTCACGCGGGCATCAGCCACCGCATCGTGCGCAAGAATCAGCAAATCTACTTCCTGCGATTCCAGCGGGCGTTCTTCATCCAGGCGAGCCAGCGTCAACAAGTCCTCAACCAACTGAGTCATCCGCTTAGCTTCAGACTCGACCCGGCCCATCGCCTGATCCAACGGCTCACCAACAGGGATGCCGCCGTGACGATACAGTTCCGAATAGCCGCGGATCGTCACCAACGGCGTTCGTAACTCGTGCGAGGCGTCCTGGATGAAGCGCCGCATCTTCTCCTCGGAAACCTGCTGTGCCTTGAACGCGGACTCAATCCGGGACAACATGACGTTCAAAGACTCCGAAAGGCTACCGACTTCGGTCTCCAGCGGGTACTTGGGCACACGCAATGACAAGTCACCGCCAGCGATCTTCGCGGCGGTCCGCTCAACATCGGACAACGGCTTGAAGGCCCGCGTTGTGATGACGTAGCCCACCAGCGACATCACCATGGTCGCGAGCGTGCCAGCAACCAAGATAGAGGCCGTCGCCTGCTCAACCGTGCGCACCGTATCCCGTAACGGCCACGCAATCACCATGGTGCCTGGACGGTCCGAACGCATCACGGCTTTGACACGCCAACCACGCGAGGTCGGGTCGGTGCCAGCCACCGTGAAAGGGCGCCGGTCATGCTCATATACAACTTCAGCGGTGACCGAGGGGAGCGCTGGCTGATCCACCGTCCCGACACCCTTCGTCAGAACAGCCTCGCCGTTCTCGTCATACAGCTGACCAAAGAACGTCAACGCGTTCGGTGAAGTACCCGTCACCCGGTCCGAACCTGTACGTAACGCAACCTCGAGGCCCGTCTGCAGCTCACCTATGTTGGTTGCTAAGTCACGGTCCACCCGCTCCATCAACGCCGCTTGGGTTGTCTGCGCGGTGCCCCACGCCGTCACAGCGATGCCGGCCATCATGAGGCCAGCCATCATCGCAACGAGCTTAGACCGAAGCGAAATGCGGCGAAGAGTACGGCGAAACCAGTCCAGCAAAGAGACAGAACCTATCGCTTTTCAGGGGTGCGCAACAAATAGCCGACACCCCGCTTGGTGTGAATCAGTGGCTCCCAATCATGCGGAGCATCCACCTTGCGGCGTAGATATGAAATATAGGATTCGACGATCGATGCGTCACCGTTGAAGTCGTACTCCCATACGTGATCCAGAATCTGGGCTTTCGAAAGCACACGGTTCGGGTTCATCATGAGATAACGCAACAGCTTGAACTCGGTAGGGGAGAGGTCAATGGTCTCGCCACGGCGGCGAACCTCGTGCGCGTCATCATCAAGCTCAAGATCAGCCACCCTTAGGATCTCGTTCTCCATCTCAGGCTGGGTACGGCGCAACACGGCACGGATGCGGGCAACTACCTCATCCAGCGAGAACGGTTTGGTCACATAGTCGTCACCACCGACCGTGAGCCCCGTGACTTTATCGCTCGTGTCATCACGCGCCGTCAAAAACACGACAGGGAAGTGCCGGCCTGTTTCACGTAGGCGACGCGTCACCTCGAAGCCATCAAGGTCAGGCAACATGACGTCCATGACCGCAAGGTCAGGTTCCTCGCGCTCTACCGCGGCGAGAGCCTCCTGGCCGGTGCCCGCCGCAACCACGTCAAAACCAGCGAAACGCAATGAGGTAGCAAGGAGCTCACGAATGTTTGGCTCGTCATCAACAACGAGCAACTTAGCTTCAGATGCGTTGGGTTTCATGGGCTTATTATGGCGCCGGAAGCTGGATGTTTGCTGAACGGTAGCAGGACGCCAGCCAGATGCTTGCTGGATGAAGAAGTGACCGCGTTAGGAATGCTGCAAGGAGTGAAGCGCGGCCGATGCTAGGGCGCTAGCGCATCGTTATTCTTCAGGATGTGAGTGCGCAACGCGGCGGTTCGCGCGGGAGCGTTCAACGGCACCCCACACAATCAGGATCATGACGCCAGCGAAAGCGGTAGGCAGGCCCCATAAACCAACCGCAGTGAAGTAACGGCCAAAGCCAAGACCTAAGAAGTAGTCGACCAAGATGCCGAGCAGAGCGAACAAGCTGACCACGCCGGCGATCGCCGTCATAACTAGGACGGCCGTCCACACTGGGCGGCTCGCTGTCTTCACATCGGCGGCTTGTTCGGGGGAATCCAGCGGTGCCTGAGCGTCCTCGGTGAATACTTCACCTGCGCCCTCGGCGGGGCTTGCGTGGCTAGAGTCTTGGCCAAAATTCTGCTGCGTCATCAGTGCAATGGTAGCGCTAAACAATGTCGTAGGCTTAAAAGTCAAGAACGTTGTGAACACGCGGCCATCCGGGATCCCGTGTGACGCTAAGGAGGAAACGTGGCCCGTAAACCGAAACTCGATTCGGTGCTGGCGGAAGCCAAAACGCAGGCCCGCGACGCGTTGCTTGAACACGAGCCTGAAACGGTTGTGGGCGAACACCTGGAGGCGGTCGCGGAAGATTCCCGCGTGGTGACCCACTATTTTGAATGCATCCAGGACGGCTATGTGGGTTGGCGTTGGTACGTGACGTTGACCCGCCCACCCCGCGGGAAGACCCCCACCGTCAATGAGTCTGGCTTGGTTCCTGGCGACGGGGCTCTTTTGGCGCCGGATTGGGTTCCGTGGGAAGAACGGATGCGCGCGTATAAAGAGGAGCAAGCCGCTAAGAGGGAAGCCGAAGAGGCTGAAGAGCAAACGCGACACGGGGCTGAGGCCGATGAAGGCGCCAGCGAAACTGGAGACGACGCGGATGATGCTCCACGCCGCGCACACAGTGATGTGGCCGATGCGGAAGTTGAGGCAGAAGAAGACTCAGCTGCTGAAGACGCGACCGGCGATGCGGACGTTGAAGAAGACCTTACGGGCAAGGCAGCCGGTGGTGCTCCAGGGAACCGTGCGGCTCGTCGCGAAGCGTTGCAGCGTCGTCGCCGGCGCCGTCGCCGCCGTGGCCACCGGAGCAACAAGAAAAGCTAGGCACCAGGTTTTCGGTACCCGTGAACGGTAACGCGGGACACTGAACCAATAGCTGCAGTGTTAAACGTTGTTGGGGCGAGGAAGATCCTCGCCCCAACAACGTTTAAATCCTAAAAAGGTTAGCTACCTCGGGTTAGCGGTTCTCCAGGATGAAGTCGATGGCTCGGGTGAGCTTACGGACATCCTCTGGCTCAACGTTGACGAACGTAGCGATACGCAGCTGGTTGCGTCCCAGCTTGCGGTACGGTTCCGTGTCAACAATGCCGTTGGCGCGCAGAGCCTTAGCGAGCCAGGCTGCGTCGACAGAATCATCGAAGTCGATGGTGCAGATCACCTGCGAACGGTCCTGAGCCCGTTCAACGAACGCGTTCGCGAGGCTGTGGGAATCAGCCCAGTCGTAGATGATCTGGCTTGACTCAGCGGTGCGGGCCGTAGCCCAATCCAAGCCGCCGTTCTCATTCATCCACTTCAGCTGAGCATCGAAAGACACCAACGTTGGAAGCGAAGGCGTGTTATAGGTCTGGTTCTTCGCCGAGTTATCCACGGCCGTCTTGAGGTTCAGGAACGCGGGAACCCAACGGCCAGACTCAGCGATCCGCTCCACACGATCGAGCGCGCGGGGCGACATGATCGCAACCCACAGGCCGCCATCGGAACCGAAGTTCTTCTGCAGCGAGAAGTAGTAGACGTCAGTTTCCTTGACATCCACCGGCAAGCCACCGGCCGCGGACGTGCCATCAACAAGCAGTAGCGCGTCCTCTGAGATCTCTGCCGGACGCTTCACTCCAGCCGCGGCACCAGTTGAGGTTTCGTTATGAGGCCACGCGTACACATCGGCGTCCGAGGCCTGAGCCTCCGGGACCGTACCGGGCTCCGACTCGATCACCTCAGGATCCTCCAGGAACGGCGCCGCCTGGGTAGCGGAAGCGAACTTGCCACCGAACTCCCCGAACACCAAATGCTGGGCCTTACGCTCAACCAAACCGAACACGGCGGCATCCCAAAACGCGGTAGCGCCACCGAGCCCCAACACCACCTGGTAGCCCTCAGGGATAGAGAAGAGCTGCGCGACACCCTCCTGGACCGACTTCACAAGGTTCTTCACCGGCGCCTGCCGGTGCGACGTCCCCAATAGGTCCCTATGATCAACAATGGCCTGAACCTGAGCATCACGCACCTTGGACGGGCCAGCGCCGAAACGGCCATCAACAGGAATCATGTCTGCAGGGATGCGGGGAAACTCGCTCACTCATACTCCTAGCTCGGGAACGTCAGTTTCGATTGGCAGCCGAAACCGTGTTCCTTCAGTCTCTCGCATCCCAGCTGGATTCCCCGGGTTCTGGTCAGCTTTATGACTCAGGCCGCTTCATGTCTCAGGCAGGTTGATCAGCGCCCGATGCGGTGTCCGGCTTGGTGACTTTATGTACAACAGCTAAAAGACCCCATAGCCCAGCGCTGAGGATTCCCAGGGTTGCAGTGGCCCAGTGAGGGACAGTCTCAGCGGCTGTGAGGACAAAACCAACCGCCAGCACCGAAAACACGGACGCGGCAACACCCACGGCAAAACCTCGTGTGGGGGAGTTGCGGGCAACCTCCGCTATGGCGAAGACTCCCGCCAACACTGCGCCGGCGGCGGCCGCCACGGCCACTAAAGGCAAGCCGTTCGCTCCAGTGAAAATGGAACCGAAAGCACAGCAGGCAGCGATGAAGATTTTCAGTCCGGTCGAATATTCCATCTCTTTCTCCACCTCCACACTGGGTTTAGTTCATTTAACGACATCGGAAACGAAAACGAAAGCACTGCTGGGAAG